>JANWKE010000129.1 GCA_025451535.1 Verrucomicrobiia bacterium | reverse complement strand
GATATTCCCTCATGAACTCGTAGAACTGGAAGTTGCCCGCATTCTTTCGCTCCACCTGCCAGAACAAAAACGAGCCGATGGGATAATCCCGCAACAGTGAGTCAAACAGCCGCTCGATTTGCTCGACACCCCAAACCACCTCGCGCTGGATGGCGGGCAACAGGTAACGTTTTTGGTCAATGTTCTCGATCGCCTCTTTGACAGTGATTGGGGTTTGGAATGACATAAACTTTATTTCTCCCTCTGGGGGTTTTGGTTCTTAAATCCAATTGGCTGGATCGGCGTATGTAGTTGGATCGGCGGCGAGATCCTCGAAAGTTAACTTCGTCCAATGGATATTGGCCTTGTCGCGAAAGAACCGGCGGTAGCGATCCCCCTCGGCTTGGCGGGCTTCGGATGTTTTGCCTGCGTGTTCATTGACGATGAAAACTTCGAGATGCTCGGGCTGATACTCTTCCTCGGACGGAAACTCCGAAAGGGGAAGTTGGCTGGGTGAATCTTGGTTTGATACGCGATTGATTTCCGTCCGCTTGAGCAAATATTTAAAGTGGAGGTCGGCATCGGGAAACGAGTAGCCGCAAAAGATCAGATGATCCGCCTGTCGAAGAATGTCCTCCGCGCGCTTCCAGATTTGCTGGAGGTAGAAATTGGACATTACTTTGAAAAAGGTAGGCGGAATGACAATAGGCAGGCGCGGCTCCTTACAGGTTTGGCAGACCAAATTCGGGGCGTCGTGAGCAAGCCTTGCCACAATCTTCGCGCCGGGGAATAAATCCATTGCATTGCAGGTGGGGCAATACAGCCAGTTCAAAGAACCGTGAAGCTTGAGCAATGGTGGCTCCCACGTGTCAGTGCCGCCGCCCAACGCTTCCGTGACTGAGTGGAATACGATCGCGTAATCGGGCTCAACTTCCAACTCACGCCGCAGTGCGTTATCAATCAACAAGTCGTAGTTGAGTGATATGAAGGAAGTTTTCCCAAACCAACCTAGCTGGCCGAGCGAGTGAGCCAGAGTATCATGATGACGGTTGATCCCTTGAAGTGTGTGATCCAGAACGGTGGCAATCAGGCCGATCAGGTGGGCGTGTATCTTGTGGGCAAGTGGGGTTCGATGCGGAAGGCTGCCAAAACCTTTAAAGAACTCGCCGCGTGCATTCGCCAACTCCAGGAGTCCCAGAGCCTCCTCGAATGTTGGATAGGTCTCATCATCCCAATCGACACTTTTGATATTGGCACCCCAGAATTTTTGAAAGAAATCGCACAAGTCTTGGTCGGCGGGACGAAGAGTGCCGGAGATACCGCGCTGATGGATGATATTGGCGAACTCGGGAATCAGGCCAGCTTGAAGTGGAGCGCCATCCGCTCTGGATGCCCCCGCGCCAAGGATGATAACTTTGCGGGCGTCGGCTGGTTGTTTAATAGGCGCATTCATCAAGCAGTTTCGGTTTTGCCTAGCTGAACAGCTCTTTTTCGATGAGGGCCATGTATTTGTTGGTGTAGAATAGGTCCGGCTCGTGACGTGCCGCACGCACCATTATCCGAAAATCGGGGCTCGCGGGTTTGGCGGCATCGAATGTCACAAGACCGATGCCGAATATCTGGCATAGGGAATCCAGCCGATCCAAATCCTCGTCGGACGACTTGCTGGGCACGACGAGGTAAACCTTGTTGCTGAAAATTTTGTAGGCACACGCCTGACCAAAGGCGGTGATGAGTTGCACGGCGTCCGTCTTGATCTCGGCGGAAACGATTTCGGTCATGCCCTTGATTATGTCGCTCCGGCGGGATTCGCGTTTGCCGATTACATCCGGGGTTCCCCATTTGTCCTTGAATTTATTACCGCCGAGCGGCATGGCCACGGTCACATCCTCAATCTCGTTGGTCAGCCAATCGGCAAATGGTTTGTAAAAATCCTCTTCGTTGATTTTTGATACCGGCGGAGGGACCGGGGCCGGCCCCTCGGCCTCTTCATCAGCCGGCTTATATTTGAGCAGGCGAAACAACCCTTTGGATGGCTTGTAAACTCTATCGGGGAAAATGGCATCCAGTTGCCAAATGCTCCCGTTGATAGTGTTGGAATTGAAGTTGGCGTCGAATGCGCTAATTTTGGCGTGCAGTTCTGAATATCTTAATCCTTTTGGGAATTGCTCCAGCAATTCGAGAGCCTTGTCTTTGATACGCTTGGTTACTTTTTCGGGTTGCATAATATGAATCTCATGATTTCGAGTAGTTTATGCTAATGCTGCTGATTCCGTTTTTGAAGTATCGGTCGAGAAAGCCTATGAACGCCGAGAGGATTTGCCAGTCGTTCGGCTCATCACGCGTTTCGATTTCAACCACCACGACACCGCTCATGGCTTTCCGAAGCCAGACCCATCCGTTGTATTTCTTATGATGCCACTTGGTAAATCCGTTGAACCTGCCGGGAACGCGATAGAACGCGCCTTTCGGTCGCAGTTGTTGTTCTTTCTTGAGGAGCAAACCGTAGAGATTCTCATAATTTCTTGGGACAACTGTGATGGTCATAGGTATTCCTTTTATTAGGAGATTTATTCGTCCAATTCCTCGGTGTTGCGGCCGAGGCGGTATTTGATGTTCTTGTTCATGTTGTTTGGCTGGCGTCGCCGGCCTGGCCGCTTTTGCATACCGCATCAAATTCCGCCGGGTCTTTCAGTTTCTCGATCAGGAAATCGGCCCACGCTTGCGTGTAGCCATAGTCATCGTGCCGCAGGTCGTAGATACAATACTTCCAATTTGTTTCCTGCGGCGCATTGCTGCCGCTTGATGGGCGCACTTTGAACCGCTTCCAGCAGCGCGCATGAACGGCGAGGTTGAATCTATCTACCGATTTGCCTCCCCGGTCAATTTTGGGATTGCCCAAACCAGTCTGCACTTTTTTAACGACATCGCCCGCGCGAATGCTGTTGAGATTGGCTACTGGAACCTCTTTGAATTTAACCATCGCAACCACATGACCGAGTTGCTTCTTCTCCTCGTCCGAAAGCCTGTCGTAATGGACAAACTGGACTGGCAATGCGTTTTCGCTCCTATGGTTCGCAACTTGGATCAGAAATGCTTTGAATGAATACTTACCGCTGGCGGTAACTTCCGGTGAAATGGTTGATCGAAACCGCTGGATAAATTCCACGACTGGCTTGCTCTCCGGCTTGTGTTTTACCGTGTCCACCAGGCTTTCCGACGACGGGAACAACTGCAAAGAGAATGAAAGGCACTCCCGCAAGCAGTATCTGGCGCCGAACTCCTTCTCCAGCATTTCGTCGAAATTTAGCAGCATCGCTTGACACTCGCCAAAGATGCTCGCATCGAGTTCCGGCATCGAGCGGTGCTCAATGCGGTTTCGGAGTGGGATAAAAAATTCAAGGTTTTTGCGCATGGGATTGCCTGTGTCTGTTTTGAAATACTGGGATAAACACTCGGCGAGTTCCCAATGCATAAAGTCGTTTTCGATTCTCAAGAATCGCCCATGCTCCTTTCGAAACGGTTTGCGCTTCTTCTTGAAGAAGATGGCGTGGAACAACGCAGTCCATGCGATGACCATGAGGGTAATGTAGCCACCCGATTTGAATTTCACAGCGGGCTTGTTGTAAACCTCAACGGCCAGCAAAGCCGAATCCCTCGCCTTTTCGAGCGCGCCTTTAGCCTTTCGTGGAAGCCCTCTCATTCCTCCTCCTCCGGGTCGCGACCGAGGCGGTATTTGATGTCGTAGTTCAGGATGAAATCCAATTCCTCTGCCGTGAACCCGTAGTGCACCGCCAGCACCGTGTCAATTTCATCAATGATGGATTTGCTGGCTTTTGGGTAAATACACTGCACCGTCAGCGTGTCGTGTTTGAATCGCATAGTGCGATTTTCCGAGTTCTTTTTCAAATCCTCCATCAGAGCAGTTGCTAATCTCACAAGTTGCTTCTTTGGTGGGCTGTCACTGAGCGCGAGAAGATTGATTGGAAATGCATCAACTTCACGTTTATTGACGTGACGACAATCTGAAAAAACTGTGACAAACCAGTAGAAGAGGTTTGAGTTCAAACAACATAGCGCGATTTTGGCATGGTCGTCACTGGCGAGCCTCAATTCTTTGAACTCCGATGGTGGACGCCGTTTTCCATTACCGTCGAGCACACGCGGCTCAAAATCGAGAACTTGGAGAAAGTAGCCGACTTTTCGTGAGTAGAAGATTCTGTGTTTCGCCCCTGCCGTGTAAAATAGACTAAGTTTCCGCTGCTGTGAGGTAAGTCTTTTGACGATGCCCTGCTCCAAGTCTGAACAAAGTTTCGGCAGCGTGCCTTCCACCAGTGCGGGCATGGCATTAGTAAATGTAAGTTTGCTGAAAAGTGCGGGCCGTTCATCAGCCATCCATTTATTGTAGCGTGTAGAAAATAACCGTGCGGCACTTGTGGGCCGCCCCATAATGTGAATGGTAAGTCGGATATGCTCCAATCCATCAAAGAGCCGTGATGGACGGTCGTCATAGGAGCTGAAATGAACTTCGCGCTTGACGATCAAGTTCTGGAGCGTTTCGTAGCGGTCTGTTGAAACGGAAGATACAGGCACGATAAATCCTTGGTGCGCATCTTTCCGACCAAGTGCAGCACACCGCTCCATAATTAAGGCATAAAGATTGCCGCTATCCTCGCAGGCGTAACCTCGAATTTGGTAATCGTCGAGTGCGTTCAGTTCGACATACGGTGGATTGCCAATGATGACATCGAAACCACCGCTGTTGATAATGCCATAGAATTGGATAAACCAGTGGAACGGCTGATGTGATTTCACCCATTTTGCGAACACTGCCTTGTCGCTCACCTTCACGCCGCATTCGCTAGCGAGGTGGCGGTTCAATTCTTCTTCCAAGACCTTGAGCCGTTTCTGGAGTTCTTGCTTGTCGGCGTAGGGCACCGAACCATCGCCCTCGGTCTGGAGCTGGCGGAATTTGCTGAACGCCTGTTCCACATCCGCACAGCGCGTGTTGAACCGGGCAAAGCTGCCCAACTCATCCTCGCCCATCAATTTCATCTGGCCACCGCCCATTTCCTTCATGCACCGCTGCACTTCCTCCTTGGTGGCATAGCCGACGAGTGTGTTACCTGCGCGGACATTGAAATCAATGTCCGGTAGCGGTTCAATACCAAGATTATCTTTGTCCGGGTGTGGATCTACCTGTGCGGCGAGCTTGAGGAAGAGGCGCAGTTTGCAGATTTCCACCGCCTCTTCCATGATGTCCACGGCGTAAAGATTATTCAGGATGATGGATTTCAGGACGAAATAACGCCGGTTGGGATGGGCATCCACGCGGGCGAGAACTTCGGTGAATTTCTTGTGGTAATTCGGATAATTCTTCTGGCCATTCGCGCCCCATTCCGCCAAGAATGCTTCCATGCGGTCGAGACACGCTTCATAGAGCGGTTCAAGGATATTGAGCGCGGCAAAGATGAATGCGCCCGACCCGCCGGTGGGGTCTAGCACGGTGATGGTGGTGATGGCCTGCCACAAGGCCATAAGCAAATCCGGGCCTTCGCAATTCTGGATGACATCCTGCGCGAACTGGCGGAGATCGAGATTGAGGGTGATGAAGTCGTTGATCTCCTTGATTTCGCCAGTGGCGAGCTTTTTCCTGACTTCCTCGTAACGCTGGCGACGGACGACGACCTCGCGCCAAATTTCGGTGGGCAAGGCGAACTCGCCCGCGGCCGGTTTATTCCAGCCGCCACGCTTGGACACGTCCTTGATGCCGGCGGCGATTTCTGCCGGGAGCTCTTTATCGGTGCCGTGCCGCACGGCGGAATAAATATAGCGGTCGGGATTTTCGCGAAGCAAATCCCAGACGGTCGGGGCGTCGGCTTTTTCAAAGGCGACCTTGCACTTGGCGCGGGCGGCGTCGAACAGGAATGAGAGAACGGTGTTCTTGCTGATGTATTCAGTGATGTCCTCCTTCGTGTAATACGCCCCCATCTGTTTCTGGTTGATGTATTTCTCGAAGATGTAGCCGAGGACATCGGGATTGATTTCCTTGTCGTCGCGCAGCGGGCGTTCGTCCAAGTGCCACTGGTATTGATCGAAATAATCAAAGACGCGCTCGAACGCCTTGTCGGGAATCTGGATTTCCTTGCCGTAGCGTTCGGGCTTCTCAAGTTCATGCACGTCGAACAGGCCGCCGTTGAGATACGGGATGTTGCCGAGCAGTTTTTCGAGGTCTGGCGCGCGATCCTTGCGGCGTTTGCCAAAGCCTTCATGAAACAAGCGGAGCAGGAAATAGCGGTAAAAGGTGTAGAACTTATCCTTGCCCTGCTCCTTTTTGCAGCGGTCGAGACGATTGCGAAGGTATTTGGGATCGCCGTCGAGGAAGCCCTTCCGTTGGATGAAATAGACGAACATCAGCCGGTTGAGCATGACGGACGCATACCATTCGCAGTCGGCCACCTCGCCGATGCCGTCAATGAACTTTAGGAAGGCGAGGCGGTGCGTATCGAAATCCCGGTAAAACGCCTTGGTCACGCGCTCGATGTCAAATCCGGCGCGAACGCCGCTCGTTACGTCCGTTAAAACCAAGGTTTCCTCTTCATCCAGGCTGAAAGCAATGGATTCAAGTTTTTGGAGAAGGGACTCGCCCGACTGTGATTTGTCGAAACGATGTTCACGGCAGGCGGTGGGTTTGCCTGGCTCGCGTTTGACCCACTGCCAGATTTGGGTAGTCTGCGCGGCGTCGGTAAAGATAATCAGATGTTCGTGAGCGGCCTTAGCAACCTGCTGCTCGATCTTACGACGCACGGCATATTCCGGCAGACAACCGCCCGCAGGCGTGGCGCACTGGTAAGCCACCATGCCGCGCTTCTGCGCGACCGCTACCAACTGATGCGGCTTGCCGTCAATCGTAATTTCGAGAGCGGCTTTGTGATTATCCCAGCCAATTTCCTGAATAAACAAGGTGCGGAAGTCGAATTGTTTTAGCAATTGGCGGGATTTGGGCTGGTCCAGTGGCATATTGATCAGGGATTCGCCGCGCTTAACCCGAGCGAACAAATAATTTTCGGTTCGTGGGTTTGTTCCTCCTCGTGGACGATACAGAGACGGTCATCGTCCCGCAGGGCGATGACGAGTTCGGCCAGCTTTTCATCCGAGATGCCGGAGCGAAGCTGGCGATTGAGCGTGTCGGTGGCAGATTGACGCAATGGGAACCGATAAATTTCCTCAATGGCCTTGGCGAACTGTGGGGTATCGAACAGCGTGCCCTTGATTTGCTCAGCATGGCGTTTCAGCCGTTCATAGGTGCGGAACCGCGCACCGGAGGGACGACCCAACTGGCCACCGACGGTTTTTTCCTCGGCGACAACGAACTCGACTCCCTTCTTGACCAGAGGATGGTGATTTTCCTGCCGGGGCAGCGCGGGTGTATTCGGCGCACATTCGGCGGCGCGGAGAATGTCAAACTGCGATTGGGTGACATTGTTGCCATCCTTGTCCACCCAGGCCAATGCGTCGTTGCTTTCGGCTGTGCGCAGATAAACGAGCACACCGGGCGGTTTTTTGTCGGTGACCAGGTGTGGCTTGGTGGAATAAACCACTTCCGGCAGCGCTTCGATGGCGCTCTTCAATTCAGGATTCTTGTCGGTGGCGTTTTTCCAAATTTGATAGGCGAAGGAGGCCAAATCCACTTCGTTGTCGGCATCACCATCGAGAATGCCGGACTTTTCGTGGTACAGGGCGAGCAGTTTCTGCTTTTCCTGCTCATCCTCAAAGAACGCCTCGTCCGTGCCGACGACCTCGGAATTTTCGTGGAGTCGCTGCCGGACTCGTGAGCGGAGGTTGATGAGATTTTCCACGCCATCGGCAGGCAAAAACGAGTAGCACAAGATTTTGTCTGACTTCTGGCCGATACGATCCACGCGGCCGGCGCGCTGAATCAGTCGGATAATGGCCCAGGGCAAATCAAAATTGACGATGATGTTGGCATCTTGAAGATTCTGGCCTTCGCTTAGAACATCGGTGGCAATCAATACACGCAGTTCTTCTTCCGGCTTGAAGGCGGAATTGCCTTTGTTGTTGTCGTTCCGATTGCTTGCCGGACTGAACCGCCAGGCGTAGCTCGTGGGGTCTTCGGACGAGCCGGTCACCCCCGCCAGACGGTCCACTTTACGCGCCCGTAGTTGCCCCGTGAGGTAACGCACGGTGTCGGCGAATTGGGTGAAGACGATCACTTTCTGGTTCGGGTGCTTTTTGGTGAGCAGTTGATATAACGAATCGAGTTTGGCATCCGTATCGGGATTCCAGTCCCCGCAGCGCGTTAGAACTTTTAGGAGCATCGCCCCATCATCGGCTAGGTCTTTACCAAGTGATTTGGTGAACAGGTCCGGGCGCAGCCACTTGAACCGGCTTTTGAATTGGGTGGCGTAACTCTGATAGACTTCCGCCGCACGCTTTTTGAAATCGGCGACAGTGGCGAGATTCAATTTGGCAGCCGGCTGGGTTTGTTCGCCGTTTTCCTCTTCAAATAAGTCGGCATCGGCATTTGCGTCGTCAATATCCTCGTCGTAATTACCAGCATCGAGCAGTCCCGAATCCTGTGTCCCGAGGGGGAGCGGAAGATTATGCTCGATAGCGTGGAGGTAGATGAAATTCCGCAAAATGTGCCGTTCGATGGATTGCTGAAACGCTTCACCGCTGCTTTCGAGGCGTTTGAAAAGATTGGTGCGGCAAAATCCCATGAGGCGCTTGCCGGCGCGGGAAAGGTCGGCGAGCTGTTTCGCCTCTGCCGGAGTGGGTGGTTTAGGCGGATTGCCGGCGATGTATTCATCCTGCCCAATACCGTAACGCGGCAAGCTGAGGGCATTGATGGCGGCAACCACGTCCGGTGCGTATAGACGGGCGTATTGATCCTCGGGGGATTTTTCGTCAATATTGAATTGCACCGTTTTGGGAACGCGCTCCGGAAAGAATGAGCGCGAGCCGTCTTCAAACGTGAGGAACTTACGCCCCGTGGCGGGGTCCAGGGTGGCGTAATTATCCTGAATGAAACTGCGGGTTCGCCGCACCATGTAAAGGCGCATCAGTTCACGCCAATCATCGGCGTATTCGCTTTTTTCAAACGCGGCGAGCGACCGGACCGGACACTGATGACGGCGGAGAAACTCGGTCTCCCCGATGTCACGCAAAAGGCGCTCAGGCCGGATGCCGAGATCCTTGTCTTCGAGCACGAACAGGCGAAGTTGATTCGAGAGATCAAGGTAAGTTTTATTATAGGGCGTCGCCGAGAGCATGATACATTTGCTTTCGTTCTCCTGAAGGTATTCCTGAATGGCGCGGTAGCGTTTGCCTGCGCGGTTCCGGAGATTATGACTTTCATCAATCAGCACGACGCGGTAGCGCCGCAACTCTGGCAGCTTGGTGATGGCTTGCGTGACAGAAAGCACTTTGGCAACCAAACGATATTCCGCGACGTAATCCTCCCACATTTTGACGAGATTCTTCGGGCAGAGGATAAGCGTCTCGGTGAAGTGGTCGTCCTGAAAAATCTTGGCGAGGGCCGTCGCCATCAAGGTCTTGCCCAAGCCGACGACATCGCCGATGAGGACACCGCCGCGTTTGTTCAAGTGGTGAGCGGCGATTTTGACGGCGGCAACCTGATAATCGAACAGCCGGTTGCCAAACTCAGGGGGAATGCGGAACTCCGAAAGGCCGGCGCGGGCTTCTTGGGCCAGATGGTAGGCCATCTTGATGTAAATATGATACGGCGGCAGTGGTTTCTCACTCGCCCAGCTTTGCTCGATGACCTGGATCAACTCGGCAGAAATGTCCACACACCACTTTTCATTCCAGCGATCTTCAAACCACTTGGCGAGCTTCAGCGCGGCGTCATTGTCGAGCACGTCCACATTTAATTCGCCCTGATAGGACAAACCGGACAGGGTGAGATTGCTGCTGCCGAGATACCCGATGATGGGATTTACCGGGTCGGTGCGAAAACAAAGATAAAGCTTGGCGTGGAGCTGATGGCGGAGAAAAAGTTTGACGACCAGTTTGCCGGCCTTGAGTTGCGCGGCCAAACGGCGCAACGCAGCTTCGTCGGCGTTGGTGGGGACGCCGATCACCAACTGGTTACGGAAATCCTCCGCAAGTTTTTTCTTAAGGCGGAGCGCGGACTGATTATCGAGCTGGTTCTGGGTAGGGTTGAGGCTGAACACCGCCCGCAATTCTTCCTGCGGAAGCCGTTGCATCCCCACGAGGAGGCGGCAGCAATTTTCCTTCCCGCCGGCCCATGCCTCAACGTGCGCGTCGAGTTCCTTCCAGCCGCGCAGGTTAAAATAGCCGACGCAAAAATCTGCGCGTTGGGAAATCTGCAAGGTTTGCTCAAGAGCGGGTAAAAGCTCTTGCGCGATGTTGTCGAAAATGCGCGGCATGATGAAATTGTTGCCTGGAAACTGACGCCGGAGGTTAGCATAAAATCCTGCTCGCCGACAAGCATGCTAAATCGTCGGCGTTGTCCTAATTTGAATTTTATGGCCTTCAACTCTTTACTTCACCGGATTTGGCATGAAATTGCGGGATGCGGGTATAGCCTTTTACTTTTTTTGGTTTGTCTCTGCATCATCGCAGGAATTGTGTTGCGGCCAGCCGAATATACGGTTATAGGGGATGATTTGATAACAAAATTGGCTCCAATGGTGGTGGCCAAAAACGTCATCATACCAAACAGTTCCCGCAAGGTAATAGGAATATCCTTCCTTGACAATTTTAGCCGATTCATCCGTGAGACCAATTTCGCCTCCCGTAAGACCAGCGTCTTCATTTGGCCCAATCATTATCCCGCGAGGAATATAGACAGGCAAAGAATCTTGTATTGGAATTTGGCTGGAGTCTTTCCATTGTGTGACGAAAATTGCAGCATTTATGGCTGGTGTCCTTCCAGAATTTTTGAAATTTATTACATAATACCTTTCCCCATAGGAATTGGTCTTTATATCCAGACCAGTGGAGAAAACCCATGCCCTTTCATCTTCCCTGCGTGTTTCTCTCATTTCCTGAAGCTGGCTTTGCATCATTTTAGATTGTGCCAACAACGCCTTCGATTGAATTACGGCAGCATCAGTTGCGCGAGTCATGTCACTATATTGCAGCCAGATCAGACCCAATCCGGCGAGTCCTCCAAGAATAGCAATCACTTCAAACCAATATTTAATTTCTTCTTTTACGCATTTATAGCGTTTTCTGCATTGTTGGCGTGGGGCTGGAGACTCATTCGGTTTGGGAGAGATGACCGGGCTTGGTGTTTCGGCGCTTTGTGGTTTGGTATCGGGCTTGTCGGGAGCCTGATTTTCCTTTTTCTCTGGAACCCTCTCAGCTGACCTTTGGCCATCCATTGACATTTTCAAAATGCGTGCAATTTTACAACTGTTTTGGGTGCGTAGGTTAATTGGCAAACCTGGCGTTCCTTACAATCGCAGATTGCGAGTCCGAGGCTCGCCGCATCCACATGATTATGAAACTGGTTTATCACTCGCCGCAGCGGAAAGCAATGCCTTCCGTATCCAAGCGGATTTAACGTCTTTGGCCTGCTTAATAGCGGTCAAAATCGCCTTATTTTCCTCTGGAGAAACCCTCGCCTGCATCAAAATGCCCCGATATTTGGCCTTGGGGACGGTTGGCCTGCCTATTTTTGGTCTTTTCATAATTTATTTGTGTATGACAAAAAAGATGTTGACAGATTATCGTTTATGTCTTACATTTAGTCAACATTAAAAAAGACATGGCAAACATACTGAAAACCGAAAAGAAAGCGATGGCGGTTTCCATGCTCGCAGAGGGTAATAGCATCCGCAGCATTGAACGCATCACCGAAATTCACCGTGACACGATAATGCGTCTGGGGCTTCGCGTGGGCGAAGGCTGCCAGAAGATAATGGACTCCAAAATGCGCGGCCTGACGTGCAAGCAAATTGAGTGCGATGAAATCTGGGGATTCATCGGCGCGAAGCGTAAGAACGCCGAGCGCGTTGGCGCATACGGCGACGTTTGGACGTTTATTGCGCTGGATGCGGACACGAAGTTGATTCCATCCTTCATCGTCGGCAAACGCGATACCTATCATGCGCGGGCCTTCATGGAAGAGTTGGCTTCCCGCATGGCAAACCGGATTCAAGTTTCAACTGACTCGCTCAAAGCTTATCCCGATGCGATTGAACGCGGTTTTGGAACGGAAGTTGACCACGGGCAAATCGTAAAAACCTACTCCATGTCAGTTCTCGGTAGCGCCGCCGCCGCCATTCGGTATAGTCCGGTTGAAGTGGTCAAGGTCGAGCGCACAATCGTTTCTGGGATGCCGGATGTGAGCCGGATAACGACTTCGCACGTTGAAAGCCAAAACCTGACGCTGCGGATGCATTGCCGCCGCCTGACTCGTTTGACGAACGCATACAGCAAGAAATTTGAAAACTTTCAGGCTGCGGTCGCGTTGAATTTCGCTTATTACAATTTCTGCAAATCGCACAATTCCATCCGCATGACGCCCGCGCAAGCGGCTGGTGTCGAGAATAGCGCATGGACGGTTGCGGAACTCATTGAACGTTGTGGCGAATAAACAAGATTATCTAGCGCGCCTACAAGTGGCGATTCAGCAATTGCACGATTGCGGGGCCAATTACCGCGAGACTGTGCCGGTTGAGGAAGTGTTTGAAGGTCGCACCATCTGGAAGGGTGAGGTTGAAGTGTTTGACCTATACGGACACGACAAGGCCAAAGTTTGTTATGGATGGTCACACAATGAAGGCAAGGACGATAAGGGCGAGAGGTTCGTGACCGTATTGCAAATCCCGCCAGTTATCTCACCGGAAACAGCCGTCAAGGTAGCAATTGTGGCCGAAGTAAGAACAAAAAAGTGAAATCGGAATTTCAAATTAGGACAACGCCAAATCGTCGGCTGTTGCGCATTTCAGAGGGATGTTCGCCAAACTCAACCTCGCCATTGGAAATCACCGTATGGGCGTGACTTGCAAACCACTCCCACTTGCCGACATTCCACGCCATGTTCTTCCGGCCACGGTTCGGGTGAACGAAAATGAAACTGTCCCTCGTCCCGTCGAGTGGGTTTGAAACAGATTTCCTCTCTTAAATCAGCCCTCTCCACCACGGAAACCATTTCGCAACCGTGCCGTCAGCCTCCAGTGGCCGGAGAGTTACGCGCCGAAATCCCCGTTCGCAATGAACGACAACGCACTCATGGTCGCGGAGATTGCGGAGCTTGTGCGGCTTGATTTTGTGTTCCTCGGTTTCGTTGTAATTCACGTTTCGCTTTCCGGCGCTGTAACCCCATGAGCGTTTTACGACCCGTTTTTTGCCAATGAAGTCGGCGGCTTGAACGGCATCGGCTTCGTCGGCAGAGCGGAAAATCATCCGGTTGCGAAGATTCAAAGTCAGGACTTTTGATTTGTCATTGCCGAGCGGTGGAATCAGCGAAGTGGTGCTTTGCGCGGCGGCGACAACTGTCGCGCCCGCCTCACGGATGACATCTACGCAATTGTAATCGCTCGTTCCATCTTCGCTGGCCGTCATGAACCGCTGCGCTTCGTCAGCCCAGAGGATGAGCAAATTGTCCTTCGCGCGGGCCATCTTGGTTTTGTCGAAGCGGCGCAAGGCATGATTGTAGTAAAGCAGCTTCAGGAATGTGTTCACATAACGCCGTTCGGTTTGAAACTTTTGCGGCATCGTCGTGAGAATGATTTTGCCCTGGTCAATCGCCGAAAAATTAAAAGTGCTTTCCCCGGTGCAAAACACCTCGGCGACTTCCGGAGTCAGGAAGTATTGCAGGTAGTTGCCGATGGTTTCTCGGACGCCGCCAAATTGTTCGGCGGGCTGGGTGAGAAAACGGTCGAGAAAGTGTGCGTGAATGGCGGCCCGGCGGGGTGTTTCGAGGAGATTTTCAAGATTTTCCATTTCTTCTTCGAGCAGGTCGCCATTGGACAACAATTCATACGCATCGAGCAAAGTCACGGGGCGATTCAATTCAAAGAGCATTTCGAGTGCGTGCGCAATATGCGTCTGGGCCTGGCTCTTGAAAAAACCTTTGTCCCCGCCCTGCCCAAGACTTGTCGCGGTGTCCACGATGAACTTGGCGTAGGTGGAGAATGGAATACTGCGGTCGCCGGTCAGGTTGTAGCGATTCGGTGGCGTCCACTGCGAATCGGTGATGTTTGAACGGATTTGCAGATGAATCAAATCGTGTTCGCGTCCGTAGTGACGCGCCATTGCCGCGAGCGTCTCCCAATACACGCCTTTTTCGTCAACGCACAACCCGCCCCATGTCGGTTCATTTTGAAAAACTTGATGCGCCAATTGATTTATGCCGGAACTGGTTTTGCCAGAGCCGGTGTCGCCGGTGATGAGCCAGCCGCGACAGAATTGATTGCGTTTCCACTTCAGACCGCCGAGTCGCGCGACGCAGCCATTGGGATTACGAGGAATAAACAAGAGCCAAACTGCGATGAGTGCCAGAAGAATTCCGCCAGCCGCTAGGAAGTATTGCGGATGCCGCAACGCGAGCAAGATGTCTGGCGGCGGAATTATCGGGTCGAACGGAATGAAGTTGAGTTTCATCGCCACGCCCTCCCGATGAGATAGCCGCCCAGAAGACAGGCAAGCGCGGCAAAAATCGCGGCGGTGCGGGTTATGCGAACCGACCGGTTGCCCACCGGCTGATCGCGAAGCGCCTCCAACAGGGAGGATGCTTGGACCTGAAATGTCCGCGCCGCGTCAGCCAGTTTGCCAATGTCCGCCCGAAATTCGGAAAACGCGGGAATTTCCCGGCGGCGAAGTTCATCCCAATGCTTTTGGTGAATTCGGAACAATTCGACGAGCAATGTCACCGCGTCGTCTTCTCGCAGCCGATGTTTATCGCGCCACTCGGCGACGGCCTTGGTGAATTCCTCGTCGAAGTCCGGTGGTTGTGTGATGGGCTTGGACATCACTTTGCTGGCAGAAGCAGGTTTGCGGCTGATTCAATTTCAGCGAAAAGTTTCCGCTGCCACGTTTGGATTCGTTGCCGGTCCAGCAGGCTGAACGAAGCATGTTTTGTTGCTGCCGAAATCGTAAGGTTCTCTGCGTTGAGCGCCTCGACCAGCCAGTCTCGCATCCGGGTCATGGTGATTTCACGCCCGCCGAGTTTGTCAGCGAGAAGCGCCCGGACTTCGCTGGATTCAAAAATGGCGAAGCTGTCGCTGTGCGCAGCGTTGCGAACGACAATGTAATTGCACCGGTTTTTGAATTCGTCGGTCAGTCGTTGAATTTGATCCACGCTGTCCGATTCGTGGTTCACCGGCATGACCAGGGTGAGCTTGGCGTCAAACGCTGCAAGCATGGCGGGCAAATCAATTTCGTTGAAAAAATCAATAAACAGGTCGGTGGATGCGGCGCGGCAATCCACGACGACCAGATTTGTCTTTGCCAGCGCCGCGAAAATGGCGTCGAGGTCGCGCCGTTTGCTCAAATCGAGAAATCGCGTGTCGGGATGAAACCGTTTCAACGTCGAGTTCTCGTTGTCGCTGTCAATCGCGACATGGGCGATGCCCTTGTCCTTGAGGAATTGGACGAAATTGACGGCGAAGAAACTTTACCGACGCCGCCTTTGCCATTAAGGATGAGAATCAGTCTTTTCATTGGATTGTTGGTTGAGTTTGCGGACTTGGGCAATGCGCGGGCCGCGCGAATGGGCGAGCGATGTTTCACCGCCGTCTGAATTTGGCGGAGGTTCTGCCGGTGTGCCGGATTCGCCCGCAGGCGTTGAATCCGTGGTTGCTGCTCCTCCATTTGCTGGCATCGAGGCTGGCGGGCGTTTCCGTGCTGGTCG
This sequence comes from Verrucomicrobiia bacterium, assembly GCA_025451535.1. GTDB lineage: Bacteria > Verrucomicrobiota > Verrucomicrobiia > Limisphaerales > UBA11358 > UBA11358. The sequence goes on along the minus strand of JANWKE010000129.1, from coordinate 47,917 downwards.
TTTGCGTGGCCGGATGTTTTCGCCGAGAACCTGGTGACAAAACATGGCGATGGCCGTCTTGCTAGTCGGCAAACAGTGTTGCGTCAGCAATTCGGCGATGGAGCGATACGACCCGCCTTTCTGTCGCAATTCAACAATGACCTCTTTCGCCGGGACCAAATCTTGGAACTTCTGTGGCCGGCGCGGTGTAAATTCTGCGACCGCCTTGCGGACTTCGACTGGATCAAACGTGTTCATAGGGTGCAATGATTTGAATGAAAACAGGGAAACTGGCCGTAACCCATGCGGACACGACAATCCGGGGACGCGGATCACTCGTTGCCGGGCCACGGTCGCGGACAAATTGCGTGCGTGACCAGTTTACGAAAATGGATTGCTCACGGCTGCGGACTGTCTGCGGACAAGTCGCACTCGCTGCCGTTGCGCGTTCACGGATGATTGAAGCCATTGTTTGTGCAAGGCCACGGCCTGTTTGCAAACGCGCCCGTTGGCGCGGACTGCCTGCGGACACGGATTGTTTGTGGCCACGGACAATTCGCTTCCGCGTCCAGCATGGGGACTGTTCAAGCTCACGGATAAGCCGCGTCTGTGGCTGTGGACAATTCATTTTGTGTAGCTATATCGAGCATCTGTCGCGACTAGCGCACGGACTAAAGTCCTTGAGAAATCAAGGGGTAACGCGTGCCTTGTCTTAAACATGATGAGAAACACATTGCCTGCTATCCTGGCCCAACTCGTTTCGCCATTGCTTCAGTTGATTGGCGACGGTTTCAATGCGGCTGGTTTGTTCAATCGCTCCCACTTCAATGTGCCCGGCATGATGAGCGCCGTTTGGAGTTTCCGATAATTGCATCACGGAATTTCCGGCGCGGGTATTGATACGTTCGCCAAGTTTTTTTAGCACCTCGATGGCGGTGCGGATTTGTGCGGTGGTTGGTGTTTGCATAATCAGATGTGGATGCCCTGAGATGTTTTGTGCGCGAGTTCTTGCCGGTGTCCTGGGCGACGTTTGTGAAGCCACTGTGCGTGCCTTGCTTTTAATGAATTGACCGGATGCGCCCACGGATCACCAAATCCAAGTCGCGCGGCGGTTTCTTCGGCGATGAGTTTGTTGGGCGCTTCAACGACCGTGCGAAGTGGATCACCCAACTCACGGGCGTATTCCCGGTCGGTGTGGTATATTCCCCACAGTTGCTTGCCGGGCTTCAGTGTCGCACTCGTTTTCATGGCGACAGTTCAACAGAAACCAAGTGCGCGAAGATGTATCAGCTACACATGATTCGCGAAGAGTCCTGATAATGTCCGTTGCATGGTCACGGCCAAGACTCAATACAACCTCAAAAACGCCGAAGAATATTTCAAAGAACATCTTTGCGTTGGTGATTATTACGACGAAGGCCAACGAGTGTCCGGTGAATGGATTGGATTGGGCGCGGAAAAACTTGGATTGTCCGGTAAAGTCCGAGCAGAGGAATTTCTGCGGCTGTGTGAAAATCAGCATCCGTCTTCCGGCGAGACCCTGACACAGCGGTTGAACACGACGCGGACTGAAAGCGGCCAAAGCACGGCCAACCGGCGGATTTTCTTTGATTTCACGTTCTCACCGCCAAAGTCGGTTTCGCTTGCGGCATTTCTCGGCAAAGACGAACGAATTCATCAAGCACATGCCCGCGCCGTGCGTTTAGCTTTGCGGGAATTTGAAGCTTTTACAGCAACCCGCATCCGACTTGATGGTGCGCAAACCGACCGGTTGACTGGTAATTTTACTGCCGCGTTGTTCACCCACGACACGTCACGCGCCCTTGATCCCCATGTCCACACCCACTGCATTGTCTTCAACGCAACTTTTGATCCAGTCGAGAATCGCTGGAAAGCTCTCCAGAATTATGAACTGTTGCGTGCCAGAAAATTTGCCGAGAACGCCTATTATCACGAACTCGCTCGTGAGTTGCGCGGGTTCGGGTATCGGATTCAAAACCATGCGCGTGGTGATTTCCAAATCGAAGGAATATCGGAAGAGCTTTGCAGACGATTCTCGAAACGGCGTGCAGAGATTGACCAGGCAATGGCAAAACTGCTGGACGAAAAGCCGGAACTTGCAGGCGGCGATGTGATGGCCGCGCGCAGGTTGTTGGCAACGGCGGAGCGGGCACGAAAGCAGCGCGATTTGAGCCGTGACCAATTGAATGGATTGTGGGAGTCGCAATTGACGCGAGAGGAGCGACAAATCTTGAGCCATCTTTGCGGGCAATCCACACACAGTTTGTCCAGTGAACAAAGGGTGTCCATCAACGAAGCCGTGCAATGGGCAGAGGAACATTTGTTCGACCGCAACTCGGTCGTGCTGGAATGTCAGGTGTGGCAGGAGGCATTGGGCCGGGCGCGGGGTGAAGGTTTTTCGGTTTCCGATCTCAAGGAATTCACCCAGCGGCGTGGCTATATCCGGGACGAAGCGCACCCAGGTGAAGTGACTCTGCGTGAAGTTCTCCTCCGTGAATGGGAAATCGTCCAGACCGCGAAAGAGGGCGTCGGGGATTGTCTCCCGCTGGTGGCGAATCCTCGTCCGGCAAATCCCCAACTTGATAATGAACAACGCCAAGCTCTCGAAACCTTGCTGCGTTCGACAAACGGCGTTTCTGTTTTTCGTGGCGGTGCGGGCACGGGCAAAAGCTTTGTTCTGAGCGAACTGGTGGAGCAACTGCGGCAGTCTGGCCGGGGCGTGGTCGTCCTCGCCCCTCAACGTCAGCAAGTCGTGGAAATGGAGAAGACTGGATTTCCGACGCCAACGACGGTCGCCAGTTTTTTAGCCAAAGGTGAATTGGCTGACAGCGCCGTGATCGTGGTGGACGAAGCGGGACAGATTGGCGGGCGGCAAATGTTGGAGCTAGTCAGGTTGATCCATGAGCGACACGGACGGCTGGTTCTCTCCGGCGACACCCGGCAACACGGCGCGGTTGAGGCTTCGGATGCCCTGCTTGCCATCGAACGCCATGCGGGAGTGAAACCGGTCGAACTGCACAAGATTCGACGGCAAGACCCGTTGCTCGGTCGCGATGTCGAGGAACGCAATCGCATCAGGATGTATCGAAAAGCCGTTGAAGCGGCTGCGGCTGGTAAGTTGGGCGATTCATTTGAACGCCTCGACAAAATGGGCGCAATTGTCGCGTGTGGCATCGGTGAACAAGCCGACAAGCTCGCCGACGAATATCTCCGGCTCACAGAGCAAAACGCTTCGGCGGTCGTCGTCTCGCAGACTTGGGGTGAAGTGCATCACGTCAACTCGCGCGTGCGTGATGCGTTGAAAGGGAAAGGATTGCTTGGCTCAGCGGACTCGATTGTTCAAGCACTGGAGAGGATGGACCTCACCAACGCACAGAAGCGCGATATGCGTTTCTATCCGCAAGATGCCGTCATTGTCTTCAATCAGAAAGTCCGCAATGCCCAACCGGGCGCGAAGGGCAAACTGGCGGGAATTTTGAAATCGAGCGTGCTTGTTGAAGTTGGCGGGAAATTCGTGATGGTCTCGAACCGATTGCTTGACCGTATTACGGTCTGCCAGGCGCGCGAGCTTTCTGTCGCTCAAGGGGACCGTCTGCATCTCAAGGCCAATCGCAAACTGGCTTCAGGCGGGCGCGTCACCAACGGTGAACTCGTCACCGTAAAATCTGTTCGCGCCGATGGTGGAGTTGAACTGACTGATGGCCGCGTCTTGGACAAATCTTTCCGTGAATTTCTTCCCGGCTACGCGGTCACATCCTACGGTTCACAGGGCAAAACCGTGGATTACGTCCTGTTTTCCGATTCGACGGTCAAGCCGGCTACGAACGCGCAACAATGGTATGTGACCATTTCACGGGGGCGGCGCGGCATTCGCATTTTCACGCCGGACAAGCAGCAACTTCGTGAGAATATCACCCGCTCCGGTCATCGGCCACTGGCGATGGAATTTGCGGCCGGTTCAGTCCCGCGCGGACAGCATCGGCTTTGGAATCGCCTGCGCGGTTATCTTATTCGCTTCGGTCGTCGAGCCGCCGAACGAATATTCCGTCTCCATCTGGCTCAACAACATCAACCAAAACATCAAACCATACAAAAACATGAGCACAAAAACACCCGAATGTTGGGCCAGCGACCCACAGGCACGCGGATTACGCATTGAAGTAACGCCAGAGCGTTCACTGTTGTTGCCGCACAATCATTTCATCTTTGCGGAACTCGACAGTGGCGGCGATGAGCAAAACCTCAAGCTCGTCTTTACCGCGCACGAAATTTCCATTCGCGGTCATCATTTACGGCGGATTGAAACGGTCTTGCAACGAATGGAATTGTCGCTGCTCGCCAAGTTGCCAAACAATCAGCGGAAGCTGATCACGGAAGGCCAGCCGGTGATTCTCGAAATTGTCGTGACAGAAATAAAACCTGCTGCTGAACAGAGCCAGCTTAACTGACAATCACAGGTTTGTAAAAATTTCATCCATATAATTGCCAAGGAGTTGAACTTCGTTTGAGAATTTCAATGTCAGGGTGAAATGGTTCATTTACTGGATAGCCGTGTTCGAGTCGGCTTTGCGCAATTACTGCAAGCAATTCTAACGCGTTTGTTCGTCGTGTTACGTCATTCTGAACTATTCCGACAAGACGTTTTCTCAGGCTTGTTGCGTCATTAGGTTTTAGATAATAAGCACTCCCGCCCGACGGGACTCTAGTCGTTGCCGCATTTTCAACCAATTGCTCCATCCAATATTGGATAGGAAATTCGTCGTGAATCAGATCACAGAGAGCTAACGCAGCGTCGTCAGTGCCAACCGCATGCAGGATTATCGAAAGAATGTTTCGCTCCACCGCCGAACCTGATTTTTTGCAGCGGGTTTTGATGTCGGTCCAGATGGTTTCATCAAGCCGTGCAACTCGCGCAATTGCTTTGGCCAGCGGATCAACCATGTCATGCCCCGCCGACAGTTCACCCAAACACAGCCGGTTTAACAAAGAAAGCAAAGCAAGCCGAGCTTGCTGGTTTACGTTTTCGGATAATGCCGACACGAGTTCGTAGAAATAACGCTGCGTGATTTCGGGAACGGCTGAAAACTCAATAAGCAAGGCGGCTGCTTCTGGCGCACTGCAAGCACCGAGCAATTCCAATATTTCCCTGATGTTGTGGGATTTTACGCGATTAGGCGGTAGCCGTCGAATCTGGGCCACTCCGACAGAAGGCGTATCGCTAAATAGAAGGACAGCGAGACAATGCGCAACGATATACCAGTTATCAGTATTCGATCCCCAAGACTGTTTTTCGTGATCTGCAATGAAAGTCTCAAGCGCTTCAGCTACAGGTTTTCCTGGGAGCAGAATACCTTTAACCGTGAGATGATGAAAGGCATTGGCGATAATCCAGCCATAGTTTTTGTCCGAAGAAAACTTCAAGAGAAGCGGGATTGCTCGCACATCGTTGAGTCCTGCGAGTGCGGCAATCGCACGCATAATTTCACGGCGCGGAAATTTAGAATCCGCCAGTTCGGTTTCCGGCAGAAAAGTTTGAATGGAATTAAAGATCGCGTCAGCATAACGCTTAACTGTTTCATTCCTCTTCCCGTTTCCTGCTTGGCCAGCTTGCCGCCGTTCGTATATTTCCGAATATTTTGGCCGTTGGCCAAAAACAGAGTTTGCCTCTTGGCTGTAATCGTGAGTTAAAAACAATAGTCCTTCAGCAGCTTCACCCATCAGGTCAGGTGTGTGTAAGAGACGGAGAAAGACCTCGACTGCTTCGGGGCAATCAAGGCGGACGAGCGCTCGCTGGTATGAATTCCAGTGAATTATTTTACACAATGACACAGGACAGCGGGTTTTACGCCCGGCATTATTCCATTCCGTTAATTTAGTCTGTTTCTCCACTTCCTCGTCGGCCAATCGTTGTCTTTCCTTTTCAATCCACGCTTCGAGAATTTTTGCATCCTCCGACTGGCCCACCGCTCCCAAAAACATCGCAAGTTCAGCCTGAAATCCAGCCTTGTCGTTAATTGTTCCAGGTTGGAGTTCTTCCAAACGAAAAACAAACGAGCGAAGGGAATGTTTTTGTTCTTTTGAAATTTGTGAAACGGCGCTGTGAGCAACTATTCTAAACAGTTTTTGGAGTGATTTGAAATCGGTCATGTCTTGGGCTTGTGCAAGCACAGCATCCACCAAATGCGTCACGGGTAGTTCATGAAGTCCTGCTTCCAAAGCGTTCCCTCGATGGTAAGTCGGAGCACCTGGTTGTCTGTTTTCCACCGGGCTAAACGCCAAATATTCTTTGAGCAACGTTTTGGCAACGACCGGTGCATCACTGCCCGCCAACAAAACTGCCCGCTTCCTAAGCTCATTTGCGTCCAGTTTTGTGTCCAACGCCGTTGCCGCTACTTTTTCCAACAGGGCATCAGGCATCTTGGTTAGATAATTTGTAAATGGTTCCCACCAAAACTGTCCCTGTCCGAGTTGGTTTGCCAACCATTCGGTCGCCCAGTCTGGCGTTACCTGATATGTGGCTTCCAAATATTCCGCAATGCAAGGAGCGGCATTCGGCAATTCTGCTTTTTGCGTGCTCGGAAGCATTACATTATTGCTCGGTCGGAACGATATTCCGGGCGTAGCCAATACCCGGTTCATTTCGGCTTTGGTCAGGCTTATCCAGTCAGGATCATCAGCCGTTCGCAGTATTCCTAGAATCACCCGGCGGGCGTTCAGTTCCTGTGTATCAGCCAAGGCCGCTTTCAACTGCGGAATGAAGTGGCTGCGACACCGTTTTGGCAATCTGGTGAGAACCTGGGGCAAAAACCCTTTCGTCCACTCCCTGAACGCAGGGTCATCAACAATTTCAACGAACGTTTCGTAAGCTCCGGCATCTCTCAGCAAGTCCAAGCACGCCAATTTTACATATGGACTGTCATCGGTTTTGATTAACTCGCGTGCAAGGCCAACAATTTCTTGATTTGATTGCCATGATATTTCATGAACAAATTCCGCCCTTCTTTGTGCATTCCATTTTTCAAACCGCTTTTTCCAGTCGGGTCCAAGACTGGTTAACGGAAATGGACGCCATATCCTGTATGTTTCCAGCCGGGAATTCTGGTTATCTGATTCCAGCAACGGCCAGATGATGTCTTGGAAATCAGGCGCGCCGGAAGCAAACATGGCGGCCAAAGCGCTGTAACGATGATGCTCGCCCTTTTTATTATTATACCAGTGGCGGAGTGCTGCGCTTAATTCATCGCGCACGTGAGGCCAAACGTGCGTTCCCGAAATGCCGGCCAACTGGGCGGCCAGAATCAAGTCCAAAGACATCGCCCAGCGGATCAGTTTTGCAGCCATTCGATGTTGCTCATCTGTGCCTGTTGCGAGTCGTTCCAATAGAAACACCAACGGTTCTTGCCATCGAATATGATTCAAAATTCCGCTCTGAAATGCGAAAACAGTGTCGGGGGTTTCGTTTCGCACCAACTCAGTGGCCCGCTCGTATAACCATTCAGCCGCAAACCACTCTTGAAATTGTTGATGAATAAACCGGTAGTCGTCACCGAGGCTGGGCGATAACACCAGCAAATGATGTTTTACCAGAGCATCCACCACGGCAGAAGATTGTGGCACCGATGGCAAGTGCCCATCATTTTTTAGGGCTGTGCTGCATTTTGCAACTGCGGCGAGCAACTCATTCAATGGCAGTGTTACCGTTCCTGCGTGTGTCATCACGCCAGCGATGCGGCTCAAGTATTGGCGGTGAAAGCCAGCACATGGCGGATCGCTCAAAGCCGCCGCGTGTTCTGGATTGCACTCGGTTTGTTCGATGAATTTCTTAAGAATCCCTGAACGCGTAGCCGGAAGTGGTTCGCCGGAACGCGCCAAATCAATGATAGCAGCTAGAAAAAGCGGCGTGTCCGTGACTTCTGCAAGTGCAGCGTTGGATTCCAATTCGCGAACAAGTGCCGGTGGATTTCCAAGCCCGGATTTCCCGATGATGTCCAGCTTTTGGTGCAAAGATAGCGGTCTGACGTGTATGGTGCTTGCGTATGACAAGGGAACAGGCACGCGGCTCTCACGGGTCGAAACGATTAACCCCGTTGCCGGACTGTTGAGAATGAAGTCTCTTAATTGAAGATTTGCCCTGCCAGCAAACCCGTCTGGAATTTCGTTCCAGCCGTTAATCAAGAAAACAATACGCCCAGCAGCACTCAGTTTGGCAATTACATCAGCATTTATGCCAAAAGCCACGAGTCGCTTTTCCAAATAAGGCAAAAAGTCGCCGCCGTCAGATGCCCAGCCGGGCAGAGAAACAAGGAATGGAATGGGCGCGGCGTCGTCCTGTAAAAATGAATCTGCCAGTTGGATTAGCGTGAAGGTTTTTCCAGCACCTGGTTGGCCAAGCAGAATGGCGCGATTTCCTCGACCAATTAAACCGGCCAATTCAGCCAGAGATAACTGCTTGGATTGAATTTTTGAGACACCGGGCTTCCCGGATTCATGGAAATTCTGCACCAAAGTAAGTTCAACTGCTTTGCTTTTGTCGTAACGATATTCTGTTTTCCAGCCTTGCAACAATTCAGTTGCCGCACGGCGCATTGAAACCTCAAATTCGGCCAGCTTCGGTTCGTCGCCAAAATCAAGGAGAAGATATTGGCGGCACAACCACGCATTTTGTGGTTGTTCCAACATCGTGATCAATTCCGCTTGTGGAATAACGTGGAGTCCATGTCCAAATTCTTTTTTCACCGCTTCGCACCAGTCTGAAACCTCTAGGTTGGTAACTGGAACAGGCGTCACGAAAACGAGAAAATCTAATTGGACGTTTCGTTCTCTTAGCCGAGCCACATCCTTTTTAACTTTTTCCAGCGTGCCGGTGAGTGAACAGGCAAGTCGTCGCCGCAAACCATCGCTGCCGACGAAAAACGACGTTGCATCCTCACCGCCGTCAGCTTGCTCTTGAGTTGCTTCCAGTTCAGGCCATTTCGTTTTGGCAAGTTGAACCGCAAGCCACTGAAATTCCTTGTGACGCTGTGCATAGGTCATGCCTTCCAGTGATTCTTTGATCTGGAGTCTGCGGTTTATTGATGTTTGCTCTGTTTTCAGGTTTAAGCGACAGGATGACAGCTTTTTGACGGAAAACAATCTTCGGATTCGGACTTCTGTTTGGCGGGCGGGAAAGTGAAACGCAGTGGAGAGACGACTGAAACGGAGCCGAAGCATAACGACCTCCGATTCCTCGGAAACCGAGAGCGGTTAGCTGTAAAAGAATCCAAGACTGCGAAGACTGGAATGATTTGGATTTCCAATTACGATGTGGTCGAGAACTTCGATTTTGAGAAGTTGACCAGCTCGAATGAGATCACGGGTGATTTTGATGTCGGCTTCCGACGGAGTTGGATCACCGCTCGGGTGAGAATGCGCGATGATGATTGCGGCAGCACTTGCCATAATTGCTAAACGAAAAACTTCTCTGGGATGACAGAGAATCGTATCCATCGTGCCAATGGACACCAAGTAGTGACCTTTTATGCGTCGGCGGGTGTTGAGGATGAATACCACCAAACATTCACATTCAGGATTGAAGTAAGGATGAGTGGCGATATGCGCTTTCCAATAGGCGGCTGCCTGATCAGGCGTTTCACATTGTTGCATGGTGTCGGGAGTGGGACATTCCCTCAATGAAACGATTTTCCATTCCTGCGGTTGAGCCGGGAATTTTACCGGCTTGACGAGTTGGTTGATGGGTTGCGGAGCGGTTGCGGGGCATCCAGTGGAGATGAGGTTTTCATTTGTGTTCATGTTTTGCGTTTTGTTCTGAAGGAGCGGAACTGCTCTCTTCACCCGCCCTGAGAGAGCAGGACCGCTCCTGACAAAACGCACCCGCCTGTGCCCGCGCCGTCGGGCAGCGGAGCATTAGCAACTGAGTGACGGCGGGCGCAAAGATGTTGCGACCGCCGGCGCGATGTTGCGCGGAGCAACCAGAGGCGCGGGTGCAGGCGGGATGAACACAACGGAAATTCTCATCGGTGGATACCGGGCAGGCTTGATGCAGCCGACAGAAGATTCGCCAACCTCAAATTTGGTGAAAAATAAAGGACACAGGTGTTACCTAGACGGGCCAATCAAGCTAAGATGTTCAATCACCCCGCCACGGTTTTTCAAACAAATCCCGGTCAATCTGCACTGGCTCAATACAGCGTGGATCATCCAGAGCCATCAAACGAATTTTATTCCAGATTCCATTCTTGCTGGCAATTGTTTGATTCGTTTTGGAATATTAATTTTGCTTTCCTGCGTACAGCACCGAATGATGTAGGTGAGCCTGCCAATTCGTCGTGTATTGATGGGCCAATTCAGCATCTTGAATCACCAGCAAATTCTCCGCATTGTTGAATTCCGCCGCCTTCGTGAAATTGAAAGATCCAGTCAGAACGGTTTTCCCATCAATTATCATAATCTTGTTGTGGGCAATCGCATGTTTATCGTCGATGTAGGTGGGAATGCCAGCGCGTTGAATAAAATCGGCTGACGAATATTTTTCTGTCCGTTGTGATTTATCGAGAATCACCTGCACTTTTACTCCGCGCTTTTCAGCATTTACCAAAGCTTTTGCAATCGGGGCTGATGTGAATGAATATGCCTGAACCAAGACGGTGTTCGTGGCGCAATTCAGATTGTGAACGACGGCTTCAGTGCAACCGCCTTCAGGAGAAAAGAAAACTTTGATGTCTGCCGCTTGAAGGGAAACAGCTAAAAAAAGGGCAATTAAAATTGATTTCATGACGGCGGATTTAAGCAAAAAAAAAGACGGATTGAAACGCTGAACTGATGCAAAAATTGCAATTTACTTTTCGTCAAAAAAACGGGTTGCAAATCGGTCGCTGTCCGGGGCTGACAACTGATTTTTCACGTTTTTCGCTAGAAAACCAAATTGGTCGTTGAGGCTCCTGCTGAACCACACTGTTTGGCTTTGATTTGAACGGACGGTCGCTTATCATCGGCGACGATTGATTCAAGCCTTGGAAAAAACCGGATTATGGAATTTCGATTTTTATGTCCGTCGTGCGGTCGGAAGCTGAAGGCGGATGAAGAAGCCGCCGGAATGAAAGTTGATTGCCCGGACTGCGGCATGGAATTTCTTGTCCCGCAACCGGAAGTTTCGCTTCCGCCATCAGTGCCTGATTCACCCGGTGGGCCGGCCAGAGACCCTGCTTTTACGAATCCAAATGTTGACGGAGCCATGACGTGCCCCGTTTGCTGGCTGCGATTTGATGCGGGCGACATTATGCATATAGCGGTGCATGATTCATTGCGTGGCGATCCGCTTCTTGGCGAAGACGCACAACAGCGATTTCTCGCAACCCGATTCAACAATGCAGGTCAGGCACTCGACGCCATGAGCCTACCGTCTTCGGAAATTGCCTGCCCGCACTGTCGCAGAAAACTACCGCCAAGTTTTCTTGGGATGCCGCACCACATCATTTCGTTGGTGGGCGACCAAAGTGCCGGGAAATCCTATTTCTTGACTGTCCTGACAAAAGTTCTGCCAGCAACTTTGTATCGCGAATTCGGAATTGTTTTTCAGGATAGCGACCCGACAGGCAATGCGCCGGTCAATGATATGCGCAAAGCACTTTTCGGCGCGCAATCCCCCGCGCAGGCAAAGCTGGCAAAAACTGTTTTTGAAGGTGCGATGTATGAACGTCTGCCACGCCAGGGGCGTATGGTCGCGCTTCCGCGTCCGTTCGTTTATACGCTGGCATCCGAGGATAAGACGCGTGAACGATGCGCCTTGATTTTCTACGATAATGCAGGTGAGCATTTTCAACCGGGCGTCAACATTGTGGAACAACCAGGGGCGCAACACATCGCAAGTGCCGCCGGCATCCTGTATTTGTTCGACCCGTTCAATAGCCCAGAATTCCGTCGAATCCTTCGCGACACAAAAGACCCCCAAATTGAAAAGCCGGTGGTGGATCAGCAGGACATAATTCTTGCCGAGATGCGTGCGCGTATCCAAATGATTCGCAATTTGCGTCCCGGCGAAAATATCCAAACGCCGGTCGCTTTCGTGGTCGGCAAGTGCGATGTATGGCTGCATTTATTGAACGGCAAACTACTTCGCGACCCCGTGCTAGACGGTAAACTCGACATCGCTGCCATCGAAGAAAATTCCAACATCGTCCGCGCGCTCATGTATCAACTTTGTCCGGCGGTTGTCGCCAATGCGGAAGCCTTGAGCAGCAACGTCATGTTCTTTGCGGCAAGTTCGTTCGGACACACGCCGATCAAAATTGGGCCGGGTGAATATGTTCCTGACCCGGCCAAACTCCAGCCTGCTTTCGTCGAAATTCCTCTGCTTTGGATTCTGTCACAAGTTTGTCCAGCCTTGTTTGCAGATGGTAAAACGACCCTGCCGCAAGACACTCCCTAAATTTTAGAAAAGGCACCCACGCCCAACCATGCCACAGCAACTCATCTACACCAGTGCGCCGCGCGGAATTGTTGCCGGACGTTCGGGGCACTGCACCGTCGCGCGAAGCGCGTTGATGAGGGAAGCGCTCATGCTTCAATTGGAGAAATTTTGTTACTACCAGCATCTTTCGTTGAGTGGCGGGCAGGAACGTCCGATATTTTCCTGTCGCATTGTGGACATTCGCGGAACTCGTTTCCATGTATTAAGCCGGATTCAGGATGCGGGCTTGGATTTCACGGGGCGGACAAATTTCATCGCGCATCATCTGGTTTTTACGCCAGAAGAAATCCGACAGTTTCCCACGCCACCCGTAATCTTGCACGACTGGCCGGGTTGGATAAAGTCGTGGGCGAAAGAACCGCAGTTGCTGGAAAATGAAGATTGGGCTGAACTCACCGCTCTCGCAGGCAAGACGAATGTCCCGGCGCAAACATGGCAACGGGTCACTGGCGACGCCGTGAATGGTTATGGGTTGCTGGAAGCCCGCGCGGGAGCTTCATTCCGTGTGGACGACCAGGCCGATGAAACAGTTTTAGAACTCATCGCGGAAAGTTTGGAACTTTTGGAAGTTCGAGACACACGCAGGGACTTCCGCACTGCCGCATGGAATTCCACATTTACAACCTCGATGCAGGAACAGGACAATCCGGCGGACTTTCGCTGGCGCTGTATTCACTCCGATAATCCAGCGGCAAACCGGTCTGCCACCCCTGATTGCCGTGCGCTTTCTGCCGTGCGCGCAACAAAGGTCACTGTTGAGGAGACGGCCTTTGCTAGAACTGGCAGGCAAGCCCCGCAATTTGTCGCCGAGCCGCAAGATTCTCGAATCACCGAAGGTGAGTCGGTGCATTTCACAGCCAAAGCGGAAGGCATTCCCAACCCAACCTACCAGTGGTTTTCGGTTGACCGCACAAACAACGGACAGGTTTTGCCGGGCGAAACAAAACCAGAACTCATAGTTCCAAATCCTGCACTCGGCATTTCACGCTACGTTGTGAGTGTCACCAACAGTGCGGGGAATGCTCAAAGCAGAGTGACAACTTTGTCTGTTGAAAAAAAAATAAAACTGGCGCAGGTAAAATCTGACGCTGGAACGCGCACCGCTGCAAAAGGTGTTTCATATCAAAAGACGGAAGATGATATTGAAAAGCAGCGGCGGCGACTCGAAGCTGGAAAAGCACAGAAGATTTTTCAGAATAGGCTACGACGAAATAAAATCCTCGTTACAATTCTAGCAATAGTTCTGATAGCCAGCGCGTTAGTAGCCGCGCTAGTTTTGAGAGGAAGAAAGCCCCCAGACATAACTTCGCAACCCACAATTCAGACCAATGAGGACGGGAGTATGAGCATCAATGTTGCCGCTGGTGGAAAAAAGCCTCTTATCTACCAATGGTATAAAAACAATCAACCGTTTTTACCCACCACCAATTCGATTTTGCCATTGGGGAAAAATGCGCTGAGTAACTCAGCCTCATTTTTTGTAATAATTTCAAATTCTATAGGGTCGGCGACGAGCATCAGTATCCAATGGCCACGCTTTCCTGAGCCCACGAATTCGCCGCCGCCCAGATCGGATCGAACACCGACCGATACAGCGAATAACAGCATCCCTTCAGCCACCGCCCGCAATAAAATCCCCCTGCAAGATGATTTTGAAGAACTTCCTTCACCGTGGAATAAAGCACCTATCGGAAAAGATTGCGAAAAATCATCTGTTTCATTTGAAATAGCAAAAATCAAATTTGTGCTGACAGGTTACGGTGATAATATCTTCGGAAAATCAGACAACTTCTTTTTTGTGTATCAGAGCATTTCAAATTCTGTGGAATTCGTCGCCCGGCTTTCCGGCAAAATAGATGAAACAACAGCTCGGCGCGGTATAATGATGCGCGGGTCGAAAAATGCGGACGCCCCATTTGTATTCATTGGACTGTCGCAGACGAATATCTTATGGGGACAGCGTCCTGCGGCGGATACAATTTGCAGGTTCACCAATCTCCCGGTGACTCAACTGCCTGTTTCCTTTAAAATAACCCGAAAGGCCAACACTTTTTCAGGAGCTTTTTCCACGAATGGCACGAATTGGACTGGTATTGGAACTAATGAAATATCTATGCCTGACCAAAATTATTTGGTCGGCTTTGCTGTATGTTCTGGAAATACCAATGCCGGTGTTCGTGCCGCGTTTGACCGCGTATCATTTAAGCAAGCAACGCGATGAAACTTAGGAATTGAAACATTTGAAATGACGCTCCTCGAAACCCAACGCCTCGTGCGGAAGATTTCCGAACTGCTTCAGCAGAGCGGCAACCCGGAAATCGCGCCAAAGCTGGCCGCAGATTACGTCGCCGCGTGTAATGCCGCGAATCTACGCCTGCAACAATGTGAGGCGATGATCAAAGCAGGAGATTGCCCCCAAGCGATTCAACTTGCAGAAACCACCCCCAATCTCCTCGACTTGGTGACGGTGCTGGAATTTCGTGGTTCGGATGAGTGGCGTGGCTATTGTCAGCAAAATTCGCTGCCAATCGCAGACAGAATTGACGCGCGTTCGGTCCAGACCCTGAATGAATGTTACGCGTTAGGCATCACGACCGACCATCCGCTTTACGCGACTTATCGCCGCGCGGTGTTGAGTCGAAACGATGAGGAAGCGTTAAAAGTATTGCAGAGCATCACGCGCCTAAATCCATCAGACAACAATGCGGCTTCTGAACTGGCACGGCTCGACGCGAAGGTGTTGGCGGCGAGATTGCAACATCTCGGCAGTTCGTTGGAGGGAGCAGAACCTGCGCTGTTGGTGGCAGAAATTGAAACCATAGAAGCGTTTGGTTTCAAAAACAAACCGGACGGCGAAGTGTGGTGCAAAGCACAGGGGGTTCGTTGCGGATGCTTGCTGGAAGAAGCGGCCAAGCTCAAAGGTGAATCCCGATGGCTTGATGCGCTGGCGAAACTTGATTTCATCCACCGGCTGCAAGAGGAGTTCAAAGTGGAATTGCCTGCCGCCACCTTGAAGCAACTCGACAATATTGAAACTTGGGCACGAGGTGAACAGGTAAAAGATAAAAAAGAGCGTGAGTTTCAATCTCTGCTCGGCGAGTTGCATCACCGAATCCATCAGAGCGAAGAAAAAGACACATCGGCTCATTACGTCGAATTCCCGGAACTGCGCGATGACTACGAGGGAATGCACAAAGTCTGGCGTTCGCTGACTGATTTCACCCGGCCAATTCCAGAGGAAGCCTCGTCCAGTTTTCGCAAGCGTTCCGCTTTGCTCGAAGCCGAGATCGCCCGGCGAACCGCGATTCGTCGGCGCGTTGTTTTTGCCATCAGCACCGTCATTCTTTTTGTTGGCGCTACCGTCGCGTGGCTCGTGCTTGGGCAGATGAAAGCCCGCAATTTCTCCAAGCAACTCCAAGAGGCGATTACCCAACGACAAGTTCATGCGGCGGACAATTTATTGGAACGAGCGCGCAACGAAAAAGTTGGCGATGCGAATACGATTGCCGCCGCCGAAACTTTTGCGACCAAGGAACACGCTCTGCTGGCAAATTTTGAAACGGCGTTCAACAATCTGCCGCAGCAACTCGCCGGCGAACCAAATGCGTCTCGCTTGGCGAGTATCGCCGACCAACTCTCCCTGGCACGCGACGCTTTTAACGCGCTCGCGCCAGATTTGAAAACCGAAAACGAGCCGCGCCTTCAAGCTTTTGAAAATCAATGGCAAAGCTATTTAGCGGACAGTGGCACAGTGGTAAATGGACTCTATGAGCAGTGGATTTCATCTGCTGAAAAGCAATGTGACGAATTGGATTATCGCTCACCGCTGAAAAAAACCACCAAGCAACTGGCCGTGTTGTCCGACCTTGTGCAGAAAATGCAGGACTGTGAATCGGGATTTGGAAAGAACCTTCAATTGAGAAGCGATTTGCTTGAACGCTCGGCCACGGTGCATGGCAAATTTGCAGCTTACAACGGAGAACTAAAAAAACTCGATGATGGACTGGCTGCAATTCAGAAAGCCCGAACAGTCAAAGAATATTCCGGTGGAATAAAACTCATTACGTCGTCTGAATTTACAACTTCACCCGCGGCAACTGCTGCTTTCACGGTTCAATCGTTGGATGTGAGTGACGAAACAGCCCTCAGAATTCTTTTGGAGGCTACCAACGCAAGCACTTGGGCTTACATCGAAAAACAGCAGCCGGTGAATTTTGTTCCTGAAGTTATGATGCCAGCGGAACGGCAGATTTTCGAGCAGCTTAACAATGATACGGCGGTTAATGCGATTCACCAACATTTTCGGCTCTGGCTTGACAGCGAAGGCAAAAACACTGTGGACTGGATTACGGCTGGCGGGTTTGATGATTCGACCGGCTGGAAAACAATTAAGGCCTGGACACCATCGGCATCCGCGACCACCGCCAGCTTTGAGGATCGTGAGTATGGATACTTTGACGGCCAATATAAATTGACTCCGACTCAACCCATTTTCCGCCTTGAGCAAATCGGCGCTCTTAACGAAACCTCGGCATTTCATTCCGTAGGCTTGGAAAAAGTTTGGTCGGGTGATTCTTACTCAAAGCCACTGCTGGAAGTTTTGGATTCCATCAAGGATTCGCGCGAAGGTTCGCCACTTTTCCGAGCGTATCTATTCCTGCGCCTGATGGATTTAATGAATTTGCAGCCCGATGCTTGGGGACTCACGTTTTGCCCGGCGGCACGGATACACGAAGCTCAAATCAAGTCCATTGTCGGCGGACAATTGGAGAGCGGGGATTGGTTTGTGGCTGGGAAGGTAAATTCATGCGGCGGAAAGCTAGAACAGTTTTTTGATTCGGTGAAATCAATTTCATACGCGAAGCAGGCAAACGGGTTGTTGACCCTCGCGCGGGCTGTTTCAAAGAGCGGGCTGCAATATGTAGGCTTCGTGGGTTTGGACGGCAAACCCAACTTCGTTGATAATTCTGTTTCTGGAGAAGTATTCGGTTACAGCGCTGCCCGCAAACAGCCGGTATTGCTGGCAGCAAAAATTGATGCCGGGCAGCCGTTCAAAGAATCGGCTATGCCGTTGTCGCCGTTGTTCTCCCTAGACAACCCTTGCAAAGAATATCTCGCCCAAGCCGGTGTGAATCCAAGTGACGCTTCTTTCAGGGGCGCGCTGCCACCGCTGTTTCAAGACACGGTGCAACCATGAATAATTTCGCCGAATTATCCGACGGAGACAGCGCAAAATTCCTTGTGCGCTGGCGTGGCAGGCAAGAAGGCCCGTATCTCGCGTCTGTCATTGAGGCGAAACTTGCAGCGAATGAAATCGGTTTGCTGCATGAGATTTTTTACGAGGGCAAATGGGTTACAATTCGTGATTATGTAGCGGAACGAGAAGTGGTTCTTCGTGCGCGACTTCAGGCACATGTGGAACAAGAGCGGCGTGCGCGCGAAGAAGCAGAACGGCAAACGCGCGAGCGGGAAGAACAATATCGCGCCGCAGCGCTCGTTGAGGAGCGGAGAAAAAATGATTTGCTGGCAGCGGGGTTGGAACGCCAAAGCAATACAAGCCATGCTCAAGCGGCACCACAACTCGCGTTAAAGCCCCACAGGGGCGGCCTAATTCTCACCCTCGGATTGATCGGTCTGTTCGTCTGTGGCCCTTTATGTTTAGCGGCCTGGGTTATGGGTAGTGGCGATTTGCATGAAATGGACGCAGGTATGATGGATCCAAGCGGGCGTTCCAGCACAAGCTCTGGCAGAAATATCGGGATGCTCGGAACCATCTTGTGGGTTATTGGATTTGTATTTTTTTTGTCGCTTAGCCAGTGACGAACCCTTTTGCAATCATCATAAAATTAAAATAATAATAAAATGGCACAATTCCCGATCTCTAAAAAACCTACTGACGGCGCATCGGGCGATCCTGATATACTCGCGTGGTCACAAGACGACATTGAAAATCGTTTCGGCTTCAAAGGCGGCCGCTACACTAGCGTCAACCACGCCTTCGCTTTTCTCATTGGTGCGTTGTTGACAGGAATTCTTTATGCCTTGATGCTATTCGTATTCATCCACCTGCCGGTTGTGTCGAAAGTCGCAACAATATACATGCGTCCCACCAATCAGTTCGCCGTGATTCCAGCCACGTTCTTTTTCTTTGGTGGAATTGCGATTTTAATTTTGAAGGGAAAGAAATTAAAGTTGCAGGAGCGTGCCCTGAAATTATCCGCCGTGCCTGCGGAGCCTGAATTTATCCTGACTGAAACAACCGCCGCCACAGTTCTCGCCCGCATTCACGCATTGGTTGACCAGCCGCGCCATTTTATTTTGCTCAATCGCATTGACCGCGCCTTGTCAAACTTCAAAAACATCGGCCAGGTCAACGACGTTTCGGCAATTCTTCGCGCCCAGGCAGAAAATGATGAAGATCAGGTCGCTTCCAGTTATACCATCGTCAACGGATTGGTTTGGGCAATTCCGGTGCTGGGATTCATCGGCACTGTTTTGGGATTGAGTTTGGCCATCGGCAGGTTCACCCAAACTTTACAGGCGGCTGGCGACTTAACTTTGATTCGCGCTTCGCTCCAAGGCGTCACCGGCGGCCTTGCCACGGCTTTTGAATCAACCTTGGTTGCCCTGACTTTCACGCTCATTTTACAACTCGTGATTACATTCCAGCAGAAACGCGAAATGGCCTTTCTTGATGAGTGTAATGACTACTGCCAGTCGCATATTGTTTCCAAACTCCGTTTAGCTGACCGACAGCCACCACCGTCTGCTCAAATATCCGCTCCTGCCAAGTCATGAGCAGCCGCCTGAGAAGCCTGGATTCGAAGATCAGCTTCTTCGCGTTTGCTGACATCATCACTGCCGTCAGCGGGGTGCTCATTTTCGTCGCTTTGCTGCTGGCAACAGATTTGGGCCGGCCAACCAGCAGCAGTTCACAAGCTGCGAACTCGGAAATGGAACGGCGACTTCAGGAGGCGCTCGCGCAACAGGCCGAAGTGGATTCGCAAAACCATCGCTTACAAGAGTTGCTTGCAACTGCGGACACCGCCCCTGATTTGGAAAAGTTGCAGGCCGACATAACGAGGTTACATTCACAACTTTCCGAAGAACAAAAGAAACAGACTGCTCTCGCCGACCAGATGACTGACAGCCAAGCGGCCATCGCCGCGCGCGACAAAGTTCTTGGCCTAACCGATTTGAAGGCCACATTGCAACGCACGGTTCAGGAAAACGAAGCCATCGCCCAGCAGGAAGCTAAAGTGCGTAGCGAAATGAATGGACTTGATCAGCAGGTTGCGCGTGTGGAATCCCAACTTTTGAAACTTCGTCAGTGGGACGGACAAATCTGGCTCATCCCCGATAAAAGCGCGACGACAAAAGAGCCGATTGTTGTCTTTGTTGATGGTATGGGCGCTACAATTCAGCGCGTTGACCATCCAGAACAGCGCAAGCAGTTGGATAAAGACGTCGCCGATTCCGCCTTTAGGTCATATCTCGACACGGCAAAATCGCTCGACCAGTATGTAGTGTTTGAAGTTAAACCGTCGGGAATAGGGCTTTTTCAAGACCTCGTTAAATCGGCTCGCGACAAGGGATTTGACGTTGGCTACGATGCTTTGGAAGAAGACAAAAATCCACATCTGTCACCTCTCCCGTCAGTTGATGAATCCACGCTGCCGACGGATACGTCCGCCACCACATCAGCCCAACAGCCATCCGCCGCAAATAATAATTCCGGAACTCCGGCCAGTGCGACACCGGCGGCGGCTTCTCCAAAACCAACCAATCCGCAACCCGCCGCTGCACCCAGCACTCCCGCGCCGCAAAAAAATAAGAGTTGGTGGCAAAAATTTCTTGAATGGGCTGGACTCTCATAAAATGAACCTTCGCCGAAAAACCCCACCCGACAGCCTTTATTTGCTGCTTGATACTCTATGCAACGCATTTGGGGGTATCATTCTGCTGGCGGTGCTTGTGGTGTTGCTCACCAGCAAAGAAAAGAGTCAGAGTGCAACATCATCCGATTCCCAAGACATGTTTCAAAGGCGGCTTGCGCTCGCCCAAAACAATCTTCAGGAATCACTTCAGCTTGCAGCCTCGCTAAATGCAAAGGCCAATCATCCGAAATGGAAACAACAGATAGCACTTCTCTTAACTCGAAAAGAACTTCAAGATTCCATCCAACAAATACGCGACACGGTTTTACAAAACGGTAAAGAACTTGATGCGGCAAATGCCGCTGACCCTGCGGAACGGTTGAAATTTCTTAATTCCGAACTTGCGACGGAACAAATGCGAAAGCTGCAAATTCAAAACAGCCTTGCAGCAGCAGAAGAAAATGTCAAACGCCTCAAACAACGTCTGGCTGACATGGAGGGACAAGTGACCGCCAAAGTTAATGAATTGCAACGGCCATTGCGTTTGCCAAAGGAACATGACACTGGCAAGCAGGTAATTTATATCATTGTTCGTTACGATCACATTTATCCGTGCCGGAATTCCGATTTAAGTCGCAATGAAGCTGACATCAATTGGACTATCGGTGCTGATAATGAGGTTGCCGAACCCATTCGGGGCCGAGGTCTCGACCCAAATGCAGTTGCTTCCTATTTTGGTGGCTTGTCTGGTAATGATGTGTATGTGGCTTTTTTAGTTTTTGAGGATTCGTTCCCAGCATTCATCCGTGCCAAACAATCAGCAGTTGCCAGCGGGATTTCATACGGTTGGGAGCCATTCCGTAATGAGGATGGTCCCGTTTCATTCGGAGAGACTGGGCATACAACTAAACCTCAATGACAAAGCTGGCGTTTCCTTGGTTACGCAAGTGTCTTGGATGACTTGGCCCTCGTCGAGCAATCGCATAATCAAAAAATGTTAATCAAATAGTGCGCTGTTAAAAAATGGTCACAATTCAAATTGAAATTTGAAAAATGAGTTCGTTGCATTTCTAGGGATTTTGGTATGCGGTTGGTGACAGGAAAAAGTAGACCGCAAAGTGGTGTGGCCGACACCCGCATTCACGGCACGACCCGGCAGCAAGTGGGCAAGGTGTTCAACGCCGTGGAACGCCCGCAACTGTTGCCGCTGCCGGAGAGTTTATTTCCGGCGTTTGAAGAAGCCCCGCGCACGGTGCATTGGGATGGCTACATCGAGTTGCAGCGGTTGTATTACTTGGTGCTGCCGGAGTATGTCGGGCGGCAGGTCCAGGCACGCTGGGAGTCCCGGCTGGTGCGGGTGTTCAACCAACGCCGGGAAGTCATCGCCGTCCATTCGCTGGCCGAACCGGGAAAGTTCGTCACCGATCCGAACCATCTGCATTCCCCGCACCGGCACGTCATCCAGCACGGTCTGGATTATCTGCTGGATCGCGCCCGGTTGATCGGCTCGCACACCGGCAGTTGGGCGGAGGCGATGGCGCAACAGCGCGGTCCCATCGGCATCCGGGTCTTGCACGGCCTGTTGTCGCTGGCCGGCAAGTATCCCGTATCCTCATATTAAGCGGCGTGGTCTCATTGCAAGGTAACTACAACCTTGACGGTTTCACCGTCGCCAACATACGTCTTTGTATGGGCGACCCCACCAGTCTGGTCAGTGATACCAAGATCGAGATTCGGCACGCTCCAAAAAATAGGACACGCAATATAATAATCTCCCGCTGGAATATTCTGAAACTCAAAATTGCCGCTCCCGTCAGCAACAACCGTGCGAATATACTTCTGCAACCGGAGGTCGATATGCTGTGGAACCAAAATGCCCGCGACTATCGGATCACTTGCAGCCACGAACGCTTCGACCCTCTTGGTCGTGTATGGCGTCACCGGAATAAGTGACACGTCATCACCCGCTCCATATCTAACCTCACCGCCGGCTGTCTTCAGAAAAGCTTGGCCGGTGATATTGGACGTGCCTTTTACGGCGAACGGCTGGAGCGCCGACTCATCGAATGGAATTGTCGGCTGTGGAGTCGCGGCCTGTGGAGTCGTCAACTGACGTGGTGGTGTAACGCAGCCAGCAGCGAATGCTGCTATAGCGATGAAACAGGTGAAATTTGCTATTGTTTTCATTGGTTGATTTCCTTCAATACGCGAACGCTGCCTCTAGCGACTGGTCAGGCGTTTACTTCATCGCGGATACAAATGACGAAATGCCTCTTCGATCCAAGGTCGAAACTCATCGGGACACGGATACTTCCTCGAACCATCGTTTCTTCTTGGTCTCATCGGATATCCGAGGTCGCGCCTGACATGTGCAATGTGGCAAGTCTTCACTACACGACCATGCCGCTTCTTAACAAATGCTTGAATTTCAGGATAGATTGGCATCGAAAGCCCTTTCTTGCTTAACTGTGATTATACGACCGCTGGTTCGTATATAAAAATTGATTTTTTTCAGCGATTAGTTTTTGCAACCTGTTGCTCTCATCACCGAACACCGCCGTGCGTTCGCCTCCGTTCTTGAATTTACTCAACATGGCCAGGACGGCGCCGGGATCGGTCTTCTCGCCTTTCGCGGAGATGCTGCTCAATATCTTTTTTATTGCACCGAGCTACTTGGATTCATCGTATATGACGAAGTTGCGTTTGTAGCCGAGTTTTTCGATGTGCTGGCGCAAAATCCTCACGCACAAAGAATGAAATGTGCAGATGGTGGGACGGGGGACCGAGCCTTCGGCGTCTGGCACCCTGGGTCTGGGAAGAAGTTTGCGCACGCGCTCCTGCATTTCACGGCGGCCTTGTTCGTGAACGTGACGCCGAGGATGTTTGCCGAGGAAATGCCGCGCGCGACCATGTGCGCGATGCGGAATGTGATGACACGCGTCTTGCCCGTGCCCGCGCCCGCAAGAATAAGCACCGGACCCTTGACGGTCTCTGCCGCTTGGCGCTGCTGCGGGTTGAGCGTGTTCAAATTCAACATGGGCGCGAAGTTTAGTTCGCCGCAAAGTGAAGGCAAGCGCACAGCGAAAATGCTTCCATTCCTGTTTCCAGGACAGTTTCAGTGCCAGTGAAAGTGCCAGTGAACGGGTAGTGAGTGAGTAATTGATGAGTATTTGATTGGTATTGGGTGTGTAATGTCGAGTGCTTGACTCAGACGCAAGAATGCCTGATTCTATTGGCGTTCGTTAGTTATGAGGCGGTACGCCTCTGGTGGTGAGGTGGTAGTAGCGGAGTAATGGGTTTTTGGAAAAGCCAGAATTCCTGTTCGATTCCGACCCTCGCCTCCAACGATTTACGTAGATTTTATAGTTTTTAGGCGTTGGTTGAAAACCGACCTTTGCCCTAGTTTGGCTCCAAGGTTTGACGGGAAGCGCGTCGGTAATTGATTCCGAGTTCGTCCAGCCGCTGCACGTGAATTTGCAGGCGACGCATGAAATCGCCCCAGTTGTGCGATGACTCCGAAGACCACGTGATTTCAGCGATGGCACACTCACGGGGGAAGATCATGTATTCGGCGTGTTCCAGATTCGGAACCCATTCGGTCCACAAATTGCCTTGCGTGCCGAGAATGTGCGATTGCAGTTGCGACGGCAGATTCGCAGGCATCGGGTCGAAGGAATAGACCTTGCGCAGCGTCAGGGCTCCTCCCCAGGTGGCAGCCCTCGGTTCGGTGGCGCGATGGGTGGACTGGTAAAAGTCGAGATAACAACAAGCCGTTGGCGACATCACAACGTCATGACCGGCGCTGGCCGCTTCCTTCGCACCGCCGATCCAATCCATAACGACGGCATTACTCGCAAGTCCGCCTTGCAGAATTTCGCTCCAGCCAATCATCGTGCGCCCGTGAGCGCTGACAAATTTTTCCATGCGCCGCATGAACCAGCCCTGCAACTGATCCTCATTTGTCAGTCCCTCCTGTTTCATGAGCGCCTGACAGGCTGGACTGTTCTTCCAGGTTTCCTTGGGCACTTCATCGCCACCGAGGTGAATGTACTTGTCCGGGAAGAGTTGGAACACCTCGGTCAGTACGTCATCCAGAAATTTGAAAGTTTCTTCATTGGCCGGGTTGTAGATGCCGTTGAAAATCCCGCCGGTGAGCGGCATGGCGAATGGTCCGCCGGTGCAGCTGAATTGTGGATACGCTTCCAGCGCGGCCGTCGAATGGCCTGGCATTTCGATCTCGGGAACAACGGTGATGTGCCGCGCCGCCGCGTATTTCACCACTTCGTGTATGTCCGCCGGCGTGTAAAAACCACCATAATCTCCGTCCGGGCGATAGGCCGTAGTGGAGTTTGGCGCGAAACCAAAACCAACACTGGGCCGCCAAGCGCCGATTCTCGTGAGCCTCGGGTATTTTTTGATTTCAATTCGCCAGCCTTGATCGTCGGTCAAATGCCAGTGAAAGACGTTCAATTTGTGCAACGCCATGGCGTCGAGAACGGTTTCCACTTCGGATTTGTTGAAAAAGTGGCGGCTTACGTCCAGCATCAGTCCACGCCATTTGAAGCGCGGCCAGTCTTGAATCTGAACACACGGCATCTGCCAATCGACGCCCCGAACCACGTTGGAAGAAAAAATTTCAGGCGGCAATAATTGGAACAAGGTCTGCACGCCGTAAAACAGGCCAGCCTGCGTCGGCGCTCGAATCACAACCGAGCCAGGTGTGACGACAAGGTCATATCCTTCCGCGCCCAAATTCGTGCTGGCATCCCTGGTCGTCAACAGAATACAGCCTTTGACGGCTTTGCTGGAAAAGACCTGCGTGCGGGTGGCGAGTGAATAACCGGTGGAGGGACGCAACCGCGCCGATAAACAGTTTCCGGTTTCACGCGAAGCCAAATCCACATAGACGTGTGTGTCTGGTGTGAGCTTGAAGACACCAGCCCCGATGGTCAGCTTTTGCGGCCACGGAATCAGGGCCAGGGTGTTGGTGCCGGCGGCAGGAACGGTTGCCACCGTCAGGCAAAGGAAAGCAGCTATGAAGAACGATTTTATTTTCATGTTCTGGTTATGGATATTGCGGCTGGTTATTCCGGCTTCTTCGCGCCTTCAAAATGTTCCTCGATTTCCTCCAGCGTTTTTCCCTTGGTTTCCGGCAGGAAGAAGGTTGCCGTGATGAAATAAACGATCGTGCAGCCGGCAAACGCAAAAAACATGGTTGAGTAGCCGTATTTGCCGACCGTGGGCAGGAAAATGGCGGCGATGGTTGTCGAAACGGCCTGGTTGATGACGAGTGCGATGCTCATGCCATTAGACCGGATGCGTGTGGGCATCAGTTCGGAGAGCGCCAGCCAGACGCAGACGCCCGGCCCGACGGCGAAAAATGCCATGAAACTGAACAGGCAAATGGCCGTGAGCCAGCCGTTCTCCCGACCGGGCACCGGCGTGATCAATGCGGCGTTGATTTTCAGCGGCGCAACGCGTGCCGCAGCCAGATTGGCGAATGGCTTCTTGAAAAAAGCGATGACATTGTTGGCCGGCAGACAACTGTCGCGTGAAATTTCGATCGGCTTTGCCGTCGCGTCTTCGGAACGCACCGGAGGAACCGCTGCCGGGAAATCGCCGTAGGAATAAATAATGACCAGCGACAATGGCGTTGCAGCGCTTGCGGACCGTTCGGGCAGGAGTCTGGCGGCGGTGCTTTGATTAAACGCCAGCGTGAGCGTTTGATTTGTCGAAACCATCGCCTGCACGGCATCTTTTGCATCCACGCGCTGCGATTCGGTTTTATGAAACAGCAATCCGACGCAAATCATGGAAACTATCACGCCGGCGGTCCCAAGCGAGAGTAAGAATTTCCGGCCTTTGCGGTCCACCAAGGCAACGGCGATGTAGGTGAACAAAAAATTGACCATGGTAAAGAAGACGTAGCCGAGGTGCGCCCAAAAATCGCTCAAGCCGGCCTGAATCAGAATCGTCGCATTGTAAGCGATGACGGAATTGACGCCGGTAGCCTGATTGCAGGCGAGAATAATGCAGGCCAGCACAAAAGGAATGACGTACTTGCGGCGCACCAGAGATTCTTTGGTTTTTTCGCCCGACGAAGTCCTGGCTTTTTCGGCAGCGGCCGTTTCCTCCATTTCGCGCAATTCAACTTCCGCCTGTTCGTTGGAGCGCGAACGAAGAAGCGCGGTGCGCGCGGCGTCTTTCTTGCCGCGACGGAACAGCCAGCGCGGCGATTCGGCGACCAGGAAACTGCCGGCGACAAATAAAATCCCCGGCGGCAACGAGATCCAGAAAATGCCACGCCAGGCGGTATCCTTGAATGCAAACAGGTTGGTGGCATCACCGAGTTTTTGAATCTCATCAACCCGGATGCTGAAATACAGACCGATGACGGCGGCGGCGACGATACCCAGCGTCAGCAGCCATTGGAAAATGCCGGTGCCTTTGCCGCGATGCGATGCGCTCAAACATTCGGCGAGATAAAGCGGAATGACGACACCGATCAATCCCGCGCTGATGCCCTGCAGCAACCGGCCAATAACAAGCGGCCGGTAACCATGCGCCAGGGCAATGATCGGAATGCTGATGACGAACAGGATGCCGCTCAACGACATCATTTTTTTCCGGCCCATCCAGTCCGACAACAGGCCGGCAAACAAAGTGGAAATCACACTGCCGAGCAAAACGGCGGCAACGACGAACGACAGTTGCCCGGCATTCAATCCAGACGTGGCTTCGAGATACGGCAGCGCGCCGGAAATGATCCCGACATCCACGCCGTACAGCAGCCCGCCCAGTCCGGCGACGAACAGGAGAAAGCGATTGTATCTATTCTTCGCGGCGTCGTGATTCTCTTTCATTTTTTTGAAACCGTGGTTTTGAGATTGGCTGTTGTTAACGCGCCAATTTTAAGACGGCGCCCGGATTTGTTGTGTGGACGAATGCCGCCCCAAGGCAGCGACTTACCCGTTTCGACGAGTCGGGCGAAGCAGGGGACAAAATCATAATAAGGGTTCATCGTGTTGGCCATGCGACGGAACATAATTTTTCACAGGAAGCCCCGCCGGTTCAACCCCCAATTCAGGGGGTTGTTGCCTTGAGCCGATTGGATAAAATTTAATCTGCACAGCGACCTTTTGAAACGAGGCCGGGATCGCTTTAGCAGGCTAAATTTATGGAAGTCGTCATTCGACCAAATGCGGAGACCGCCACCGACCTGGTCGCGCGGGTCATTGCCAGGAAACTGCGGGACAATCCGCGACTGGTGATCGGGCTGGCCACGGGACGCACGATGGAATCGGTCTATGCGCGCCTGGTCCAAATGCATCGCGAACAAGGTTTGGATTTTTCAGGCTGCCACACTTTCAACCTGGATGAATACGTCGGACTGCCTGGCAGCCATCGTAATTCCTATCGGCATTACATGAACCACAATTTGTTCCTGAACGTGAACGTGGACTTACGCAACACGCATCTGCCGGACGGTGCCGCCGCCGACATCGAAGCCGAATGCGAGCGTTACGAACGGGTGATTGCGCACTGCGGCGGAATTGACCTGCAATTACTTGGCATTGGACTGGCAGGCCACCTGGGTTTCAACGAGCCGGTTTCGTCGTTGTGTTCGCGCACGCGAATCAAGGTGCTCTCGCCCGTGACCCGCGCCCAGAACGAGGCGCTGTTCACGCCACCCTACGAGATGCCGCGCCGTGCCATCACCATGGGCGTGGGGACGATTGTCGACGCGCGCCACTGCCTCCTCCTGGCCACCGGTGGAGACAAGGCGGACATAGTCGCCCGGGCGATTGAAGGCCCGATGACGAGCATGATATCGGCGACGGCGCTGCAATTCCACCCGCATTGCACGGTGGTGCTGGACGAAGCGGCCGCAAGCCGGCTTCAGGAAGTGGATTATTATCGCTGGATTTTTGAGAATGAACCGCAATGGGAACCTTTCCGCAATGGGTCAAACGCTTCCTGTCTGGACGGTCATCTGGTGAAGCCCCGTCGGCAGAAGAAAGCAATTGCTCCGGTTTTGGATGGGGCATAACGGCTTTTGTCATCGTCCGGAAAATTTTTAACGCCACGCGCCGAATATTTTCTCATTGAGTCGTTTCGCGATGAAATCCGCACACGCGCAACGTCGAAGCGAACCGGCCCGGAAGCACAGAATGTTTGATGCTGCCAACGTCCAGTCCGCCAGTGTCAGGAATTCCATCGGCTCGCCGGTGATCTGGCAATGGTGCTTGTCCAAATCCTTAGCGCGTCATCACGCTCGGCAGGGGACCAGCACAACTAGCGCACGGCGCACGAAGCGAGAGTCCATTCGAGTAAGCGATTACCAAATCCAATCCTGGAAACTCAAAATACAGAGCAAGTCGTTGTAAACAGGCCCTGAAAACTCAACAAATTTGAGTGATAACAGTGCCGAGCCCTGCCTCTGGAGCCAAATTAAAAAGCCCTGTTTTTTCAATGGTTTTCTTCAAAAGGCAGCTCTGTTCACGAGCAATGGTCAGCGGATTATTCAGCAACAGGAGACAGGTTATTATGGTATGAACGCACGATAAAATCGAACTGCGTTGGTTTTCGCAGAGGTATCCACGTAAGAAACGATGCCGGTGGGCGCAGGATTGGTGGAAATAGAAACCCAATTTTTCAGGTCGGCCGAGGCTTGAATAACAAAGTTGGACCCGATTGGCCCGGATAACTGGATTTGAAACCCATTGACATTCAACCCGATCCCCGAGCTGATGAAATAGATCGGGTTGGTAATCGTCAGGGACTGGACAGTCAAGGTGGCGTTGGAACTCACGGCGGAGCCAACTCCATTGGTGATCCGCAACGAATAAATGCCCGCATTGTTGGAATTGGCGTTGTTAACGACCAACACATTGATGATATCGAGAGCGAGATTAATCGTGTTGCTGACCGTGATGTCCGCATTGGTCACAACCGGCTGACCGTTGAAAAACCAGTGAAAATTCTGAGGCGTAAGGCTGGGGGCCACCGTGGCTGAAATAATGGCAGTTTCTCCCGGGGAGACGCTGACACTCGACGGTTGGACCAGGATAATCGGCGGGGTACCGAGTTGCGCACGGGCTTGAACTGCAAAGAAGGCAAGGAAAACAAGGCCCGCCACCGCTTCCCGGCGTGGACATCTAACGAGTCTTCGAAACCATCCCATTCACTGACTATGCCATAAGCGGTTTATATGCTCAAATTAGAAATGATAGGTCAGTTTTACGCGGAAGGTGAGGCCATCCTGCGGGATGACGTTTTGGAGATGGAAACGGGTGGCTGGTTCCTCGTACCGGTTGTCGAGCAGGTTATAGATGCTGGCAGAGGCATCGAGGTTTTTGACGAGGTTGTGGCTGTAGAGGGTGAAATTGACGACGGCAAAATCCGGCGCGTCGGTTCCCGCGTGCGTACCGGTGGTGTCGGAGTAAATCGTGTGGCTGGAACTCAGGTACTGCAATTCCAGTCCGGCAAAAATTTTATCCTGCCACAACGGCACGCTGAGATTGGCTTTGACCAGGTGCGTGGGGGAATCCGAAAGGCCGCTGCCCGTATCGCGGTCTTCGGTATGTTGCAGGCTGTAGCTGATACGGGTGCGGATTCCGTACACCCAGATTCCTTCGAGCGCCAGTTCCGTGCCGAGCGTATTTGCGTTGAAATTGGTGAAGCTGCCGTTTTGAATGTCAATCAGGTCATTCATATGGTTGTAAAAAGCGGAAAGCGAAGAACGCCAGTGCAACCCGATGCCCTGTTCATAATCCACTTCGTAGGTGGTGATTTTTTCCGGGCTGGGCTTGTTATTCAGAGTGGCCAACTCGCTTAACTCATAAAAACTCGGGTCGCGAAACGCTGTTCCGTAAATGAATTTGAAGGTGGATTGCGAAAAAGGTTCGTAGATGACAGCCGCCCGCGGATTCCAGGAGGGGGCGAAGGAATCGTACCGGTCGTAATATTGGTCGTAGCGTACACCGGCGTTGACGTGGAGATTGGTCATCACGGCGAAATCGTCCTGGGCAAAAACGCCGAAATTCTGGCGGCGGCCATGCACGTCCCGAACATCGCCGGCACTGGGTTCCACTTGAAACAGATGGTCTTCCTGGCTGAAGTCATTGCGGTATTCCGCGCCGACGGAGAAAAGATGGCGGTCCCAGATTTTTTTGTTCACCTGCGCCTCGCTGCCCACCCATTCGCCAGTCTCTTGCTCTTGGTAAAAGAAGGGAGCCGGCGCCGGGGAACCGAACGGTTCCGGATAGCCAATCTGAAAATCGCTCTGATCATAATAAACGTCGGCAGAGACATCCAGCGTATCCGAAAATTTGTGCGCGTATTTCAAGGTGGCGTAGCCCCGGGTATCCACCGTGCGCAGCCGCGAATCGTCAAAAGTCGTCAGATACTGCGCGGTGGGGTTCCCTTTCTCGCGATTGATGAACGCGCCTTCCAGGGTGAAATCCTTGTAATTGGCCGTACCGAAAAAACTGCCGAAGCCGTCGTCGTCCAGATTGTGCGCAACGCCGTTGTTCTGCGACGGATTATCGTATGCCGGATAAAACAGATTCTCCGGCCCGTCACTGTGGTAAATCGTGCCGGATAGCAAGACATTCAGGCCGTTGGTGAACTGCCGGCCGAGCGTGACACGCCCGGAATAAGCATCAAAGCTGCCATACATGCCGGACGCCTCGGCGCCGTTCACTTGTTCTCCCTGCCGCGTGACGACATTGATCACGCCGAAGAACGCGTTGTTGCCGTAAAGCACCGAGCCGGGACCGCGGACGATTTCAACGTGGTCAATTAAATCCACATCCAAAGGAAACGCCGTGCCGATGGCCGCGCCGTCGTTCAAGTCGTTGTTGATTCGGTGTCCGTTGATGAGCACCAAAATACGGCTGTTGAAATCGCCGAGGTTGACCCCGCGAGCGCCCAAATACTGGTAGTTCCGGTCGTAAGTGACATAAAATCCCTGCACACTGGCGAGGAGGTCGCTTAACGTCCGCCAGCCGTAGCGTTTGATTTCATCGGAGGTGATAACGGTGACGGAGGAGGGGGCCTCGGTGGCCTTTTGCTCGAATTTGGACGCGCTAAAGACGGTCGGCACTTCGATTTGCATCAATTGTTGCAGAGACAGTGTGGTCAGGTCCCCGGTTTGTACGGTGTTGGTGTCGGCGCGGGCAGCGAAGGCCAGAACCAGCAACGGGCAGAAGAACCCCGAGAGCCACAAACGAGAACCCACCAGTGCTGGCAAAAGAGGCTTTCTTTTGTTCATGCTCGGTTCAAAGCGTCTGGTCGGGCTGGCGCGGTGAATTCATTGCGGCAATCCCAATGGCCATTGCCACTTCTGGCCTGTCCTGGCGATTGCAGCCCTGTCCTAGGGCGCGATTGTGGCCAGCGGCTTGAAGGCCCGCAAGCAGCAAATGCGGATGGGAGCGCGGCAGGCTTGACAAACGCCATCAAATCCGCCGTGATGAAGCCTGTTGGGGTGACCGGCATACAACGCAGTCCAGCTTTTTTCCGGGCAACCGTTGAACGGATTCCAAGTCATGCGATTGGGGAAGGAATGCTCTGCCATCGGGGAAAAGATTTCCCTCCCTGATCCGCGTCCGCCGCGGCGGGCCGCGATTTTACTGCTTGGCTGCTTGTTTGCCTTCGGGTCTCCGACCCGGGGCCAGGACACCGGGCCGACGGAATATCAGATCAAAGCCGCGTTCCTGTATAATTTTGTAAAGTTTGTCGATTGGCCGACGCAGGCGTATGCCGGTCCGACCTCACCGACAGTCATTGGAATCCTGGGAGAAAATATGTTTGGCAATAACCTGGAACAGGCCATCCACAACAAGGTCATCCATCATCATCCATTGCAATTCAAACAATTTGACTCGGCGGCGGAAGTGACCAACTGCCAGGTCCTGTTCATCAGTGCGTCGGAACGAAACCGCTTTCCGCAAATTCTGGCCGCCCTGCGCGGTAAAAGTATATTAACGGTGAGCGAATCGGGTCATTTCATCCCGGACGGCGGCATGATCAATTTCATCATCGTGGACCGGAAGGTTCGTTTCCAAATCAACAACCGGGCGGCCCGCCAAGCGGGATTAATCATCAGCTCCGACCTTTTGAACCTGGCGATGCCCGCGGGCTGACGCCAGGAATCGGGAAAAATCACTTTACCTTCAGGATTGGAATGCGTTAGCTAATGGCGGAGTGCTGTGCCGTAAAGCAGCGGCGAACGTGCGCAAATTCCAGGACATCCCGATCCGGCAGAAGCTCATGGTAATCATCATGGTTGCCAGCACGGTCGCGCTATTGCTCGTGGCCGCCGGCTTTGTGGCCTATGATCTGGACACCTTCCGTAAAAAGATGGTGAACGACCTTTCGACGTTGGCGGAAATCATCGGCGACCGGAGTGAAGCCGCGCTGTCTTTTAAAGACCAGGCCGTCGCGCAGGACATGTTGCATGCCCTGGTCTACCAGAAACACATTGTCGCCGCCGCGCTATACGACGCCGGCGGAAAACTGTTCGCGCGATATCCGCAGAACGCGAGGGTAACGAGTTTCCCGGATCCGCCCGAATCCGCCGCCGCGCCGCAGTTCGGTCACGACCGGCTCGGTCGCAGCGGGCTGATGCTCTTTCACAAAATTTATGCCGGACCGGACCTGGTGGGGACCCTGTATCTGGAGTCCGATTTGCAGGCGCAGAATGAGTTGCTGGCGCATTATGCGGGCATCGTCTTGCTTTTGATTTCGGTCTCGTGGCTCCTGACGCTGATGCTCTCCGGCGGGCTTCAGCGCGTCATTTCGCGCCCTATTTTCGATCTTGCCGAAACGGCCCGGACCGTGTCTGCCGGTAAAAATTATTCCGTGCGCGCCACCCGACACGGTGGTGACGAGTTGGGCCGGCTCACGGACGATTTCAACGAAATGCTCGGCCAGATTCAGCGGCGGGATGAGGAGCTGCAAAAAGCGCGCGACGAACTGGAAATCCGCGTCAAGGAACGCACGCGGGACTTGCGGGCTGAAATCGCCGAGCGGCAGCGCACCGAGTCCGCGCTGCGGCAGCAGTTTGTCCGCACCAGCCTGCTCAACCAGATCACCCACGCCATTTCGGAGCGGCAGGACATGGAGAGCATTTTCCATGTGGTTTTGCGCCAGTTGGAGCAAAATCTGGGACTGGACCTCGGCGTGGCTGCGTTGTTCGATGCCCAATCACAAACCCTGAATGTGACGGCGTTGCAGATCAAAAATACGCTGCTCGCCACCCGATTCGATTTGCGCGAAGGCAGTACGCTCGCCCTGATGGGAACGGATTTTCAATCTTGTGAAAGGGGACAGACGGTCTATCTCTCCGACACGTTCAAAGCGCCGGCGCCATTCTCGGCACGACTCGCAACCCTCGGCTGGCGCACCGTGGTGGCCGTACCGCTCATGGTGGAAGAAAAACTTTGGGGCCTGCTGATTTCCGCCCGCTTGGAACTCAATGGCTTTACCAGCGGCGACTGCGAATTTCTCCGGATGTTGAGCGAGCACGTCGCGCTGGCCGCGCACCAGGCCCGGTTGCATCAGGACCTCGAATATGCTTACGATGAACTGCGCCGCACTCAGGCCGCCGTCCTGCAACAGGAACGCCTCAAAGCCCTGGGCCAGATGGCCAGCGGCATCGCCCACGATGTCACCAATGCCATCTCGCCGGTCGTGGGGTTTTCCGAGCTGCTCCTGAAACAGGAATGTGGTTTGAATCAGGAAGGAAATCGATTTTTGAATTACATTCGCACGGCCGGCCGGGATGTCACCCATATCATTGCGCGCCTGCGGGAATTTTACCGCAAACACGAAGACACCGAATCGCTCCAGCGGCTTAATCTCAACGCCCTGGTCGAACAGGTCGTGGGCATGACCCGTCCGCGGTGGCGGGACATTACGCAGTCGAATGGAATCACCATTGAAATGCGCACCGAACTTTCGCCGGAGGTCCCGGAATTGGTTGGCATCGAAAGCGAGATTCGCGAAGCGTTCACCAACCTGGTTTTGAACGCCGTGGACGCAATGCCCGTCGGCGGGAAAATCACTCTGCGAACCAGCGTCAGCCATCGTGAAGACGCGGGCCGGACTTCAAGCCATGTCATCGTGGACATCACCGACACCGGCGTTGGCATGAACGAGGAAACCCGCAAACGCTGCCTGGAACCTTTCTTCTCCACCAAGGGCAAGCGCGGCACCGGCCTCGGCCTGGCCATGGTTTATGGCGTCATGCAACGCCACGAAGGCAGCGTGGACATCCAAAGTGCTCCGGGTCAAGGCACGACTTTTCGATTGATCTTTCCGGTGCGCGACCAGTTGCGCGCTACGGCAGGGAAGGAAGAAGAGGAAACCGTGGAGCCGGTCGCGCCGTTGCGAATTCTCTGCATTGACGATGAGCCGCTGTTGCGCGAACTCTTGAAAGAAATGCTCGGACGCGATGGGCACGACGTGGAAGTCAGCGACAGCGGGCAGTCGGGTTTGGATCAATTCCGCTTTGCCCGTGACCGCGGCCGGCCTTTCGATGTGGTCATCACTGACCTGGGAATGCCGTACGTGGACGGACGGCAGGTTGCCAAAACTGTCAAACAAGAATCGCCGGGCACACCGGTGGTGATGCTCACGGGATGGGGCGCGTTAATGAAAGAAGACGACAACATGCCCGCACAGGTGGACGTTATCCTCAGCAAGCCGCCGGGTTCCCGCGAAATGCGCAAAGCCTTGAGCCGGCTGCAGGCGGCGGCACGGCGGCGAAGCCGGGAATGACGGCTGGGGAAAGCATTAAACTCAAGGGACGGGTCAACCGGGTCTGCACCAAATCGTGCGGCAAACCTTTACCGGTTTCACCATGATTAACGTTGGCACTGGACATTGATCCGGAATCCTGTTCCACCACCGGGCATTCCGTCCGCCACCGCGCGCCGCAGGGTTCAGTCCGGTGGGACGGTCAAGCACGGCTCTTCGTTCCCGGGCAATTCCCCTCCGGCTCGCTTGCGCGCCGTGATGTCGCGGGCGATTATGTGAATGGCCGGACGCCCTTGAAACAGAAGCGGCGTGGCGGCCACTTCGACCGCCACCGACGAGCCGTCCAGTTGGATAAATTTCGCTTCGCTGAGGGCGGTGTCGTTGGCCGGCTCGGTTGGTTTCCCGGCCTTTCCTTTTTCAATTTTCCGCCAGAAGAAAATCGTGCCGATTTGAATCAGCTGATTGAACTTCTTTTCCAGGGACGGCAGAGATTCCGGATGGATAACCTCACGGATCGGTTTTCCGACCAGCTGTTGCGCGTCTCCGGCGCCGAGCAAATGCGCGGCCGCCCGGTTCGCAAAGACAATTTCCCCGTTGCATTGGACCAGAAACGCATCCGGACAAAATTCCACCAGTTGGCGGTAACATTCCTCGCTCTGCTGCAACCGCAATAGCTCTTGATTCAGGGCCGTCCGTTCCTCCGCCTTGCGCAACGCGCGTTGAATCGTCGGTGCCAGTTTGGTGAGATTGCTTTTCAGGACATAATCCGTGGCTCCGTTCCTGAGCGTTTCAATCGCGATCTGCTCACCGAGTCTGCCGGTGACAAAGATAAACGGAACCTCGGGACATTTCTCCCGCGCAATGGCCAGCGCCATGAAACCGTCAAAGGAAGGCAGGCCGTGGTCGGACAAAATCACGTCCGGCGGATTGTGCTCCAATTCGTGCAAAAAAGCTTCCTCCGAATCCACGCGCTTCGAGCGGAAACTCATACCTCCCTCCCGCAACGCGTGATTCAAC
Source organism: Verrucomicrobiia bacterium (assembly GCA_025451535.1). Lineage (GTDB taxonomy): Bacteria > Verrucomicrobiota > Verrucomicrobiia > Limisphaerales > UBA11358 > UBA11358. Next base: position 11,794 of record JANWKE010000129.1, on the reverse strand, counting down.
ATCGCGACATCGGTGGGTACGTCTTCAACACAAAGAATGGACAGCTCTTTCTTCATTGGCCACGTCTATATATTGTTCAGGCTAAAAGCCTTCCCGGTGGATGGATAGTGGGGTAAACACCTTAATTCCCGCCGGGGAAAGCCCCACCCGCAGTATCCAGGAATCCCGGTGCGGCTAATTAAAATGTGACCAAAGGGTTTGATAAACGGCAACCCATTTTTCAGTATCATCACCCGGCAACAGGTCGGCAGGGCGAAGCTGGCGCTGCAAGTCGGAATCCTTTGGACGTATTTCCCATAGCAGCAATGCCAGGGTGTTGAAAATCCTCTCGCGCGGATGACGATGGCAGTTTGCGCACAGGAAAATCGCAGGTCCAAAAACTCCAGCGTTTAATAAACAATTTCGCCAGCGGTCCGAGTCGGGGCATTTGTTGACCGGACTCGAGGCGTAATCCTGTGCCGATGCGAAACGGCAACCCAGCCGGCGATTTTCCAACCATAGCCACATTGGCAGCGCAAAGGCGGTGGTTTCCGCAAGACGCAATTCAAGTTCGGCGCGCGGCGCCACAATTCGCTGCGGGAACAGTTTGAATTCGACGCCGGCGTTATGATGGCGGCGCGCTTCGCCCAGCCAGGGCAGATGTTCCGGCGGTGAAAATCCCCGCAGCCGTTCGCGCCGTTCCCGGCAACTCCAGTGATATTGGCCGAAGGCAGTCAAGACAACATCGCCGAAGGCAAGTTGGGCTTTGGCGATATTCCGACCAACAAAATCGGCGTCTTCGGCTGAGAACGGTCCCGGGGCGAGCTTTTCCCGTGCAAAGAGCAGGCCGGAGCAGCGGTTCATCAACAGGCGCGTGGCTTCGGACAATGGAATTTTTCCCGCGTTCAGATGGTGCTCGCCGCCAATGAACGGAGCCGAATTTCCTGACAACACCCGATGAGCCGCGACCAGATCATAGCTGAACATTGTGACCGGGCTGTGCCGCAGGTGGGCGAGTGAATCTACCTTGAATTCGACCTGCAAACCGGCTTCGGGTGAAAGCTGTTCACCTAATTTATGCAACGCAGGGCGGAATTTTCGTTCGTTCCAAAAACGATTGCCACGGAGGAAGGCGTAGAATTCCAAATCATTGTAAGGCCGGTCGCCGTTTCCGGTTTTCAAAACGCCACCCTCGCCACGGCCGTAACCGCCACCCAGCACCAGTGCTTCGAGCTTGTGCGGCGGAATGATTTTTTGAACTCCGGCCAAAACCTTTTCACAGACACGGGCGAGGTGGTTTTCCAGTTCGTTCCGGCCGTCGAGCGTAAACCGCTTTGCCCGGTCCGGGCGTTCGCGTGAACCGTAAGCTGCCAGTGGCCCGACGGTTTGCATGGGATATGGTGCAACGGGCATAGGTTATTTGCGTTCAAAGGAAACCGTCGCTGCGACTGGCGCCGGCGGGTTGATTGGCGCGGTCCTGGAGTTTCTGCGATAAACGGCCCAGCCATCTTTAAATCCGGCAAGTTTCGCCCGGCGCTGTTGCCAGCGGATGCGCAGAGCGTGGGGCCATTCGCGCAGGCGATGCGTCCGGACACAGAACCACAAATCGCGCCGGGCATCATTCAACCAGCCGAACAAAACGGTGCGGGCGAAATTAAAATCCGTCCGTTTTCCCGGCCATACCGCCGCCAGCGCACGCGCCTCGCCAAAATTGCGTTTGTAAGCCTGGGCGGGTGTGTAATTATGCGAATGTATAACCACCGACTCCGGCACATAAACCACCCGCCAGCCCTGGGCCCGGCACCAGCGCGTGTAGTCGTCGTCTTCCGAGTATTGCATCCGTTCGTCAAAACCGCGTTTGGCCCAAATGTCCTTGCGGATGCCGCTGCTGGCCATGCTGAAAAAATGCTCCCACCTCGCGGATTCGCGGTCCGGGCCGAAACAGCGTTCGTAGTCGTGGGCGAAAACGGCCTGGCAGTCCGGTCGCGGGATCTGCCGGCCAAACACCGCGGCGGTTTTCGGGTCGAGCAGCGCCTCGGCGAGCGGGCGTAACCAGTGGTTTCCTTGTGGCGTGGCATCGGCATTCAGAAAAATTCCACATTCGGAGCGCGCCAGTTGCATTCCCTGATTCATGACGCGCGCCGGATTGTACTCAGGTGGCGTGATCTGGATGAAATGTTTTGGCCGGGTGTCGCGAATCAGTTCCACCGAGCCGTCGGTCGAGCCGGAGTCAATGACGATGAGTTCCCAATTTTTGTATTCCTGGGCCTGGAGCGCCGGCAGCGTTTCGCATAACGCCCAACCTTCGTTAAAGGAACGCAAAATAATGGTGACCGGCAAATCGTTCATGAACGTTACGGTTTACATTCCGGCGATTTCCCGTTTGGAGGCGGAAGCCTGTAAGCGATGTAACTTTTTGGCAGTCCCAGCCAGCGTTCGGCCAGAATTTTGCCGTCGGGGAACAGGCTTTTGAGTTCCTGCAATGTCAGCAACCTGACCTCCTCGACAGCCGCAGCCACCGCGCCGGGTTGCGGGCGTGCGAGCCAACCCCAGAGGCTGAACCACCGGAGCAGCTTCTTTTGCAGGGACCTGGGAAACCAGTGCAGGAACAGCGTCAGAAAATGCGGCTCGACCGGGAACTCCCGTGCCGGCGTCTGAACCCAATACGCCTTGCCTATGCGCCGGCATTCGCCCGCGAAGGCAATCTGGTTTTCCCAGGTGCCCAAATGCTCGATGACGCTGTTGGAGAAGACGATGTCGAACGATCTGTCCGGCCAGGCCAGCCGCGTTCCGTTGCCTTGTACAAACTTTTGGTTCGGCTTCAGAAAATACGCTTCATGGGGTGGCAGCGGTTCGAGATTCACGATGGTTGTCTGCGCTTCCACCGGTGCATCATCCCACAGGCGCGGCAGGCCGCCGACATCAAGGATGTTCGTTTGTTGCCCGGGTTGAAGCAGATGGAAAAACTTCCTCATTCTTTTCCGCCGGAAAAGGGCGGAAATGCGCGCAAGGATTTCAAAGTGTCGGCGCAAGCCGTGGGGTGACCACGGCGTTTTCGGTCCGACGGCGTCCGGCGCGGCCGTCACCTCGTTCAGAGAAAAAGGGGAGCAGGACTCTTTCACCTTTCCATCTTAAATCAGTTGGCGTCCCGGTGGCATGGGGTCTTTTACGAATCGCCGGCAGGTTTTCACCTACTGCCGGAAAACGCCCGGCGATTTTAAGTTGAACCGAGGCACACGAAAATGGCCACGAAAGATATTATTGGCTTGGCTTTGCTGCTCTTCGCTATTCCGGCAAGCGTCCTTGTCTGTTGTGTCTCTCAACGCGCCCGCGACGCGGCGTTCTTTCTGATGATTGCCCTCGCGGCCATCGCCTTCAAGGTCGACATGAATTTCCTCAGCCATTTCTGGTATCGTGGCACGACGCGCGGTTTTGAATATTCGGTCGTGGATGTGCTGGCCGTCGGCGTGCTGGCCGGTTCAGTGCTGTTTCCGCGTCCGGGGGAAAAGCGCTGGTTCTGGCCGGCGGGATTGGGCCTCATGCTTTTGTATTTAGCCTACGCCTGCGGCAATGTTGCCTGCGCCGACCCGAAGATTTACGGGCTTTTTGAGCTTTCCAAAATCCTGCGCGGCTTCGTTTTTTTTCTGGCGGCGGCAATGTTTGTCCGCAGCGAACGCGAACTGTCCCTCCTGGTCATGGCGCTGGCCGGCGCCATGTGTTTTGAAGGCGCGGTGGCGCTCAAACAACGATTGCTCGACGGGCTGTACCGCGTGGCCGGCACGCTCGACGACCCCAACAGCTTTTCCATGTATCTCTGCACCGTTTCGCCCGTTTTCATCGCGGCCGCCACTTCGACCCTCCCGAAATTCGTCCGGTGGTTTTCCCTGCTGGCGACCGCTGCCGCCACGGTGTCCATTGTGCTGACGCTTTCGCGCGCAGGCATTCCCATTTTTGCCTTCATTATGCTGGGCACGGCGCTGTTTTGTGTTTCCTGGCGGTTGACGCCGAAAAAGCTCGCCGGTCTTGCGCTGGTGGTGCTCACCGTTGGCGCCTTGTTCGCCAAACAGGCGTATTTAATCGAAGCCCGTTGGTCGCAGGACTCGCTGGCCCGGGAATACGAGGACCCGAACTATTTCGAAAGCCGAGGTTATTTTCTGCGCCTGGCCAGGGTCATCATGGACGACCGCTTCTTCGGCGTCGGCCTGAACAACTGGTCCTACTGGGTCAGCAAAAAATATGGTGCCCAGCTCGGCACGCCCTACGAGGATTATGACGACCTGACCTACGTGCCGAGCAAGGAACTCCTGCCGGAATTTCATTACGCCGCGCCGGCGCACTGCCTCCTCGCGCTCACCGTGGGAGAACTGGGCGTGCCCGGCCTGCTGATTTTCACGCTCGTCTGGCTGCGCTGGTTCCAAATGGGCGCCAGTTTTCTTCACCCGCGCGTGCCGGACGCCGCCCGCCGGCTCGGCGTCGGGATTTTCTTCTGTGTCTGCGGTATTTTTCTCCAAAGCATTACCGAGTGGGTCTATCGACAGGAACAAATTTTCATCACGTTCCACGTGCTGCTCGGCGCCCTCGCGGCCCTGTACTGGTTGAAAAAACAAAAGCTGGAGCGGGAGGAACCCGAGGAGGAATTTCACGAGCCGTTCGAAGAAGAGGACCCGGAAAATGAACCCGCCATCGCTTGAAATGAAATGCGGAATGCAGAACGCGGAGTGCGGAGTAGAAATTCCAGGCGTTCGGTTTCGTGCTTTGGATCCGGCGCTTCGCGCTCCACAATCCGCACTTGCGTTCCGTGTCGCTCATGTTTTGCGGAAATTCAACCCGGCCGAATGGGGCGGCACCGAAACGGCCATACAACGCCTGACGGCCGGGTTGGGCGAGCAGGGAGTAGCATCCATCGTTTACTGCCCCGGTTTGAACGATGTTTCCGGCGAACCGCTTGCCGGTGATGGCTGTGCGATCAAACGCTTTCGTGCCTTCCTGCCCATTTTGGGAATTTCACCGGAACAGCGGCGGCAAATGATCGCCGTCGGCGGCAACCTGATGTCCTTTGACCTGCCGCTGGCGCTGTGGCGCGAGCCGGACATAACGCTGATTCACGCGCACACGCTGGGCCGGCTCGGCGGCATTGCGGCTGCCGTCGCCCGCGCGCGGCGATTGCCCCTCGTCGTCACCATCCATGGCGGTTACCTGGATTTGCCACCAGCGCTGAAAAACAGCTTTGCCCGGGCCGCCCGGGCCGGCCTGGAGTGGGGAAAAATTTTCGGCTTGTTGCTGCAATCACGCCGGATGCTCGCCCGCGCCGATGCCATCCTCACCTGCAATCCGAACGAGGCACGGCTGCTGCGCGAAGAATTTCCCGGCAAACGCATCCAGGTGCAGCCGCATGGCATCCCGGTGGCACTGGAGGATCAGGATGGCCGTGCTGCGGCACGCGAGGCGTTTCCCCAAATCCGCGACCGGCAGGTGCTGCTGGCCGTCGGGCGAATTGACCCGGTGAAAAATCAGGGCTGGCTGGTGACGCAGGCGCTGACAATTTTCCGGAAGCATCCCCGGGCGATCCTCGTTTTCGCCGGTGCCTGCACGGACGAGATTTACGGCAACCGGCTGCGAAAACAGATTCGCGAGTTCAATCTGGAGAAAAAAATCCTGCTGACAGGCGGTTTGCCGCCGGGCGACCCGCGTCTGATCGGATTGTTCCAGGAAGCGCAGGCCGTGGTGCTGCCGTCGATTTCGGAGACTTTCGGTCTGGTGTTGCTCGAAGCGTGGGCGGCGGGAACCACCGTCATCTCCAGCCGCACTTCCGGCGCCACCGCATTGGTGAAGCACGGCGAAAACGGGTGGCTGTTTGATTTGGAGGATGCGGCCACTTTTCACGCCGCGGTCGATGCGACCCTGGCCAATCCCAATTTGGGAAAGCAACTGGCGATGGCCGGGAAAACCCTGGCCGCCGGTTACAGCCTCAGTGCCGTTGCCGGGCGCGTCAAAAACCTTTACGCCGAACTTATCGAGGAAAGACATGCATTACGTTATTCTGCGCGACGATGACACCAACGCATTCACGCCGGTGGCTTGTCTGGAGCGGCTTTACCGCCCGTTTTTGGAGCGCGGGCTGCCGGTGAACCTGGCCGTCGTTCCGGACGTGCGCACGGATGCCGCCGGTCTCGACGGGCGGTTGGAACAGTTTCTCTTTTTCAAAAACGGCTGCGCCGACCTGACGAAGCCCATCGGCGACAACGAGAAACTGGTGCATTACCTGCGCGAACAACCCGGCTTTCATGTCGTGCAACACGGTTACGACCATTCCTTCCTTGAGTTCGACTCGGCCAACGCCGGGGACATTCGCGACCGGCTGGACCAGGGAACGCGGCTGCTCACGGACGCGGGGTTTGCCCGGCCGCAAACGTTTGTCGCGCCTTACGACAAATTTTCCGCCGCCAGCCTGCGCGAAAGCGCCCGGCAGTTCCGCGTCATTTCCACCGGCTGGTTTGAATTGGAGCGGCTACCCGTCTTCTGGTGGCCGAAATATGCGCTCGGCAAACTTGCCCGTGAGCCGCATTGGCGCATCGGCCAAACGCTTTTGCTCACCCATCCCGGCTGCCTGTTGTCGCAGCAACGCCCGCGGGCCTCGATGCTGGAGACGGTGAAGCAATCCGTCGCCAGCCGGCGGTTGACGGTGTTGGTCACCCATTGGTGGGAATATTTCCCGGACGGCAAACCCGATGAAGCGTTTATCGGCATCCTGCACGAAACCGCGGCGTGGCTGGCGGATCAGCCGGACGTTAAAGTAATTTCCTTCGACGACCTGGCCAGCGGCGGCAGGGCCTTGATGTGAGCGGGGACAGGTATTCCCCGGGCGATTCTTGCCGGACAAGAATTCAGCGGCGAAAGTTTACGTTTGTAGAACGCGATGATGGGGTGCTCAAAAAATCGGTAGAACAGCGACGCAACGGCGATGACGGCGATGGCGCTGACCAGGAAACAGAACACCGGCGAGGTTCCCCCCGGCAGTTTCTTCACGGCGCTGATAATAAACATGTGGAGCAGGTAAATCCCGTAGCTGATTTTCCCGACGTGCACCATGAACCGGCCGCCGAGCACGGTGTTTGTTGGCCGGACGACGAGACCGATCAGAATCAGCGTCATCAGCAGGTAAAACAGTTGCGCGTCCCATGAGCTTTGAGTTTGCAGTGGATGCACAACAATCCACGCCGCGGTTCCGGCGCCGAGGCCGGCCGGCAGCCACGGGCGGCCCAGCCAGTGTGCGAAAAATTCGTAATACGACCGGCAATTCAAGACAAAGGCAGCCAGGACGCCGAACAAAATCGGTTCCTGATAGCTGAAGACGACGCGCCAGAAGGTGGAACCGACGTCCACATTGCCAAATGCCGAATAGACCGAAAATTTGATGAGCCATGCGGCCAGCGCTGCGCCAATGACCAGCCGGCGGCTGGTAAAGAACAGCAGCAATCCGAACACGAGATAGAATTGTTCCTCGACCGCGAGCGACCATGCCTGGAAAAACGGTCCCTGAGTGGCGGTAGCCAGCCAGTTGCTGTAGTAAAACAGGTACGCCGGCAGCTTGTCGCGGAAGAGCTGCTGGTTTTCCGGCGTGTATTGGTGGAGCGCGAAAACGAGAACCGCCTGCAATAACAGCGCGGCATAATATAACGGGAGCAGCCGCAGCGCACGGCGGCCGTAAAATTTCCAGAGGTCAATCCGTCCGGTTTTTTCCTCCTCGCGCAGGAGCAGCGTGCAAATCAGGAAACCGCTGATGACGAAAAAGAACGCCACGCCGTAACGGCCGTTTTCCTGGAGCGTGTGCAGGAAATCCCGGGCCGGATACTTCGTCACATGGTGGAAGAGCACCATCAAAATGGAGAGGGCGCGCAAGCCGTCCAGCGCGTTGAAGTAGGAACTGGTCTTGAACGCCTCGAAACTTTGACGGCAGGACAGACTTTTCATCGCAGGGAAAGTTCGGCGGCCGGTTCCGGCGCGCGGCTGCGTTCGTGGGCCAGCACCGCGTCGCGAGTCATCAGCTGGTAAACGTCAGGGATGGCGGTAATGTCCTCCGGGATTTCCGGCTGATTGGTCAGCAGCGCGGCGTAGCTGTGTTGGTCGGCCGGATGATAGCCGTGCATGGCGCGGATTGGCCGCTCGCCCATGTGGCTCGGCACGATGAGAACGCCTTCCTTGACGAGAAAAATCAGTTCGCCAAAGTAGCGGTCTGGAAACAGACAATGCAGCCGTTTCAATTCGTCATCCGGGACAATGCGGCCTTCGGGGATTCGTTTGAGGCAGCGGGTGATGCGCTCACGGGCTACTGCGTTGAAAAACCAGAAGCGCGCCATCGTAGAATCATAAACCACAACGTAATCCACTCCCATTTTCAGCGGCAGCGAGTCAATCTTCGCCTTCAGATCGAGCCACTCGTCGCAATTGGCCATGCCGTGGTCGCTGAAAATATAAAGCCGGACTTCCTGGTAATGTTCGCGCGCGGTTGCCAGGAGTTGTGAAATCCATTCTTCGTACTGCCGGAGTTTGGGCGCAATTTCCGGTGATTGGTTGCCCACGCGGTGCAACAGGCCATCCAGTTCGGGCCAGTAAACAAACGCAAATTCACCCCGTTCACTGCGGATGAATGCCAGCAATTCATTGAGGTTTTCCTTTTCGCCCCTGGCCGGATTGCTGACGTGGTAGGTGATGGCGCGCGACTCCAGGAAATCGAATATGTTTGTGCCGCGGTTCATGCCGCCGGGTTTCAGCGGGCTTTTTTTTTCGGTGAAGTCAAACAGCGAAATGTATTTGAACGGGACATTGTAAAGATCGAAGTAGCCGCGAAAATTCAGCCGGGTTTTGATGAATTTAGAGAGCCAGCGCCGGAATCGCCGGCGACTGGTGAGGAACTTTGGCAGCCAGCGCCAGGCACGCAAGGATTTGAACGGCGAATGGGCCGGGTCATAAACGAAGTAACACCAGTTGCGATGTTGGTCCGGCCACCGGCCGGAGAGGATGGAGGGCACGCAGGTTGAGCTGTAACCAAAAACGGATTCGAGGCGTTTTCGATTTGGCGCGAAATCGCGCGCGAACGGGTCCTCCTTGATGATTTCCCAGCCGCAGGCGTCGATGAAGACAAACAATGGCAGGATGGCTTTCATTTCGGCGAATTGTCGGCGGGAACGATTTGAAACACATGATGCAGGCGCGTCAGTTCGAACATCTGCTGCACGGCCGGCCGGGGGTTCATCAACCGCAGGGTGACGCCACCGTTCAGATTTTTTTCGTTCGCGGTCCGGTAAACTGCCACCAGCGCGCCCACGCCGGCACTGTCCACGAAACCAATCTGGGACAGGTCGATTTCGATGCGTTTCAGGTCCGGCGCGAGCGCGGCCCCGATTTCCTCCCGAAAGACTTGGGTGCTGGCCGCACTCAAGTCGCGAAGGCCGCGGACGCACAAGGTTCCGTTTTGGCGCTGGATTTCCATGAGTCGCAATTATGGTGTCTCAACCTCTAAAGGCTGGAACGCGGACGTGAACAATGGCGCCGGCGATTTCAGCGGGCACAACAGAAAGGCGTCGGGCACCTTCAGGCAGGATTCCCGTTTCCAGTTTACCAGGGTGCTGCCCCAGGCGATGGAATTATGAATTTCGGTGAAGGCACCGACAAAGGTTTCCGGGCCAACCAGGCTGTCGGCAACCGTTACACCGTGGTCAACGAATGCCTTGTTTTCGAGAATGACATTGGGCCCGATGATGGTGTCACCGCCGATGTAAACATATTCCCCCAGCCAGCAGGGCGCGCGCAATTCCGCGCTGGCCGCAACGCGGGTTCGCTGGCCCACCCACACGCCGGGTTTGATTTCACGCACACCGATACGGTCGGGCGTCGCGGCGCGCGGCAGCCAGTTCGTTGCCGCCGCAAACCAGGCGGCGTAGCTGGCAAACAACGGAAATTCCGGTTGCGACGGCAAGTGGTCCATGAGCAGCGCGTCGTGAGGCGCCGGCAGCCAGTTTGAATCGCCGGCGTCGCGGTATTTCGCGCGGGCTTCGGCAGAACTCAGTTCGCGAATTTCGGGGAATACGGTGATACGCAACCCCCAACGCGCCCCGTCGCTGACGCAGGCAAGGACGTCTTCGTACCGGTCACCGGCACTGATGCAAATATCCCTTGCGCCCAGCGCCACGAGGTATTCCAGCCAGTATTCAATCAAGGCCTTGCCGAGGATGGGCAGGACGGCCAAGGGAGCGTGTTCGGCCAGTGTGGCGACAGGTTTGCGTTTCACGGGGCAAATTAATAGCGCCTTCATTTCAGCATGCTCCTTTGCCCGACAAGACCGCCGGCACGGTCTTGAGCAGGATTTTAAGATCGGTGGCAAAGCTCCAGGTTTCAATATATTGTACGTCGAGCTTCACCTGGCCGGAAAAATCAATGTTGCTGCGTCCGCCGATTTGCCAAAAACAGGTAATGCCGGGCAGGATGGCCAGCCGGCGACGATCGGCGAGCGAATAAAACGCCACCTCCCGCGGCAGCGGCGGGCGCGGACCGACCAGCGACATGTCGCCTTTAAGGACGTTGAAAAACTGCGGCAGTTCGTCGAAGGAAAATTTCCGCAACCATTTGCCAACGCGTGTCAAACGAGGATCGTCCTTGATTTTGAAGGTCACGCCTTCCCGGTGATGGTTTTGGGCGAGCACCTCCTGCAACCGCGCCTCGGCGTCGGGGCGCATCGAGCGGAATTTATACATTTTGAACTCACGCCCAAATTTGCCGACGCGTATCTGGTCGAAAATTACCGGCCCGCCGTCCTCCATTTTTATGAGCAGCCCGATGAGCAGGAACAGCGGGCCAAGCAAAACGAGCGCGGCCAGACTAACGGCAATGTCAAATGTCCGTTTGGCTCCCGCGGCTCCATTCATCAATGCGCGCCACAACCAGCATTTGTAGCGGGCGCGCAGGTTGAGCCACCATCGGCCGGGCAATGTCACGGCGGTAGTGAGGTAGGGAAGGGTCAGGAGTGAATATGGATAGTTCATGTTAAATCAGGTTGAATTAATCCGCCGCGTGAATCCGTTTCCTTCACCTTGCGGGCAGCGGCCGACAGGACAGAATCGGGAATGTCAAAGCTGACCTCTGCGTCCTGGTCAGTTCCCTGTGCCGGGGCGGGAAATGCCATTGTCTCGTCGGGCGGCTTCATTCCCGGCAGCGCAGCGCGCAGCAATTCGCTTTCGAGAATCTCGATTAATTGGCGCAGCCCGTTATCCCCGAGGGGCGCCCGTAAAATGAGGTTGGCCCATTCGGCCTGGGGCGCGACAAACTGGTCATGCATGGGCGCAACGTGATTCCAGAATTGCGCGCGGACCGAGTCGTCCGAACGGCCGCGTTCAGCTGCGTCACGCGCGAGCCGGCGTTCCAACCGCAGCTGCGCCGGGCAATCGAGGTAAATTTTCAAGTCGAACAACTCATGGATCCGCGGCTGCCACAGCAGCCACAGGCCGTCCACCAGCACCAGCGGCGCGGGTGTGAAGTTGTCGTAGAACGGCTGCCGCGTATGGGTGGCAAAATGATAACGCGGCATCCGGGTCGGCCGTCCGGACCGGCAGTCCGCCAGCACCTCTTCGAACTGCAGCCAGTCAATGGTGTCGGGATGGTCGAAGTTGATTTTTTCCCGCTCGGCCGGCGGCAGGGACGAGCGGTCGAGGTAAAAATCATCCAGGGACAGTCGGCAGGCGGCGGCGCCCAACGCACGTTGCAACCGCCCGGCCAGCCAGGTCTTGCCCGCGCCACTACCGCCGGTGATGGCGATGAATTT
>JANWKE010000128.1 GCA_025451535.1 Verrucomicrobiia bacterium | reverse complement strand
TCGTAGGGCATGAGCACGCGGCCGTGGGTTTTGATTTCGTCAATGGCCGTCAGCGTCATGGAAAAATCGAGGTCATGAAAGGCGCGGCCATGTTTGACGCGGCGCAACCAGCGGCCCAGGTCGGTGATTTCCTCAATTTCGTCCGACTGGCCGGGATGAAATGACAGGCGCCATTCGTCGCGGCGCAGAAAGCCGTCGGCCTCGTTCTTATTTTCAAACCATGAGTCGCACAACAGGACGCAAATGGATTTTCCCAGATTGCCGCCCAGCCGGTAAAAAACCATGCGTTTGTCGGTTTCGCGAAAATGGTCGAACGCGATGTCCAGCCCGTCCTCGGGCGGCGGCGCGAATTTCGTCTGAAAGCCGAGGTGAAAACCGCCCTGCGCGGCGCGCGACTTTTCGAAGCACAGATTTTCCTCAAAAATCCAGCGCATCTCCGTGCCAAAACCGCGCGCGGCGAGCAGTTGTTTCCAGGCGTCCAGCGCCTCGTTCAGGTTTGGCCGATTCAACGACGTTGGTAAACTCATGACAGAGACCGTCTATCACTGATTTTGGCGAAACCAATCCACAAATTGCGGTATGCCTTCCTCGATTTTCACGCGCGGATTATAACCCAGCAACGCCCGGGCCTTGGAAATGTCCGCATACGTGCGGGGCACGTCGCCGGGCTGCGCGGGCTGGCGGTCAATAATGGCCTTTTTGCCGAGCGCGGCCTCAAGGAGTTCAATGAGGCGGTTCAGTTTCACCGTCTGCGATCCGCCGAGGTTGAAAATCTCATAGGTGAATTTCTTCTGCGTGCAGGCAATGACGCCGTCCACGATGTCGCTAATGTAGGTATAATCGCGCTCCGTGGAACCGTCGCCAAAAACCGGAATCGGTTTGCCCGTGTGGATGAGCTTGGCGAACTTGTGAATCGCCAGGTCGGGCCGCTGGCGCGGGCCATAGACCGTAAAGAACCGCAGCATCACCACGTCCATGCCGTAAACGTAATGATAGACGTGGCCGAGGGCTTCACAGGCCAGCTTGCTGGCAGCGTAAGGCGAAATGACCGAGAACACCGGGTCGCTTTCCGCGAACGGCACCTTGGTGTTCACGCCATAGACCGAGGAGGAAGAGGCGAGCAACGCCTTTTTCACACCGTGCCGCCGCGCCGCTTCCAGCACATTGACCGTGCCCTCGACATTAACCTGCTGGAAAAATTCCGGCTCATCCAGGCTGGGCCGGACGCCGGCGCGGGCCGCAAGATGAATCACCTGATCAAACTGGACCTTGCTGAACAGATTTTCCAACGCCCGGATATCGGACAGATTTTTGGAAAGGAAGGTGAACGGCTTGCCGAGGGCCGAGATTTCCTTGAGATTTTTTTCCTTGATGGCCGGACTGTAAAATGAATTAAGGTCATCCAGGGCCCAAACGGCGTGGCCATCGCGCAGCAGCCGCTCGCAAACGTGGGAGCCGATAAAGCCCGCGCCGCCGGTGACCAGAACGTTCATGGCCGAACGCTAACAATCGGATGGCGGGCTGTCGAGTGCGAGTGGGCATGCACAATCAAACGACAGTCCAGTTACTGCTTATTAGTGTCGGGAGACTTTCTCCCTCTCCTCCGCGGAGCGGAGGAGAGGGTCGGGGAGAGGGGGCGCCTTTAATTTTGTTGCTGTACTTCCTCCAAAATTTTCATCTACGTTGCGTCTGTGAGTCCCACCTGCAATGCTCGCCGTCTCCGTCACGATCAGACAGACGAGGAAAAGGAAGTGTGGCGTGCCTTGCGGGCGGGACGTTTTGCCGGATTCAAATTCCGCCGTCAGCATCCGCTGGGAGTTTACTTTCTCGATTTCGATTGTTCTGCCGCAAAGTTGTCCATTGAACTGGATGGATTCCAACATGGATTGCCTGAGCAACACCGGCATGACCAGGGGCGCGGAAAATTTCTAGCAGCAGAGGGCATCGAGGAATTGCGTTTTTGGAACCATCAATGGCGGGCGAACCGTGAGGCTGTTCTTTTGGGAATCTGGAACGCCTTGCACCGGAGAACCGGCTGCGTGGCCGTGACGCGGAAGGTGCAGAACCACCGTTTTGTTCCGCCGAACGTCAGTGATCTGATTCAACCTCCACCAAAACCGGTTTGAAACGCGCCACCTCTCCCCGGCCCTCTCCCCCAACTCCGTTGGCGGAGAGGGGAAAAAATTTCAGCCAACGCGCGAGCCGATGAAACCCGCGCCGCCGGTGACCAGAACGTTCATGGCCGAACGCTAACAATCGGAAGACGGGCTGTCGAGTGCTTGGAATGGGACAACCGGCTATCTCCACAAACTGAAAATCGAACGCACGTCCACCGGTGGTTTGTCGGCCATCAGATGCATGGCGATAATTTCGGAGTTCGTTACCAACGCGACGATGGCGAGCAGGACGATGGCCCAACTGCCTGCGTTAAACGCCAGCAGCGCGATGAGGCAGCCCAGCATGCAAAGGCCGTAAAATTTTGCGAGCCAGGAATGCGTGGCCGGGTATTTCCTGAATTTCGCAGCACAAACCAGGACGGCGGCGGCCTCGGTGAACAGCATAACCGCCACCGCCCAGAGATTCTGGATGACAACCGCGTGGCACAGCCGCCACAAGGCGCCGAGGATAAACAGGTAATAAATCACGTCCGTGATGCTGTCGTAACGGCGCAAAGCCGGGGTGGCCACGCCAAACCGGCGCGCAAGGATGCCGTCAAAGATGTCCGAGAGAGTGCCAACAATGAGAATGGGCAGAAAAACAAAACGCGCCACGCCGGCCAGGGCGCAACCCAGCGCGACCGGACCGAGCAGCAACCGCAACGTGGTCAAGCCAAATGGGATGTGCCGTTTCAAGCGGATAAAAAATTTAGAAATGTGCTAATTCCAGTGATTCCCATACGCGACTCGAATACGACGTTAAATTCATGGAGTCGGCTGATTCTGAGCACTCTTGATTCAATTGTCTTCCGTACTGCGACAGCATCCAGATAGCAATGATGGCGATGCAGGAGGACTGTGGCAGGCATGTTGGCTTTTTTATATCTGGTTGGTTGCAGGTTTCACACTCCGTTCAGCACATCAATCAACTGCCGCAGGCGGCCGTAGTCGCGGCGGTTGAAACCGAACGCGACGCGCGCCAAGTCCAGATTGTCCTTGTCTTCAATTTCTTCCGGCGTCGGTTTGATGGGCTTGATCGGTGAACCGTTAATGATATCGGCGAAATCCCTGTTCAAACCGGCGATGGCAGTTGCTGAGGGCACGGTCTTGAGCCGGATGACGAGCAAATCCTTTACGAACCGGCTCGAGTGAAAATTCCGGTAAAAGTGCGTGATGGTTTTCACGGCGGCCTCCGCGCTGTCAGCGATCTGGTAGAGGTTCAAGTCTTCGGGCGAAATCAATATGTCGCGCAGCAGATGTTCGCGGATGTTCCGGTCCCACGTTTTCCAGTAAGTCCCGCCGGGGCGGTCCATGAGCACGAGCGGCATGAGCTGGCTCTTGCCCGTTTGCATGAGCGTGAGCACTTCGTAACCCTCGTCGAGCGTGCCGAAGCCGCCTGGAAACAGCACGATGGCGTCCGAGTGCCGGATGAAAATCAGTTTGCGCGTAAAAAAGTATTTGAAGGTGATGAGTTTCCGGTCTTCGGCAATGATGGGGTTGGCGGATTGTTCCCACGGCAGGCGGATGTTCACACCGAAACTGTTTTCCGGTCCGGCACCTTCGTGCCCGGCCTGCATGATGCCGGGTCCGGCGCCGGTGATGACCATGAACCCCGCCTCCACAATTTTGCGTCCGAACTCGACGGCCTGCTGATATTCCTGTTTGTTGGGCCGGGTCCGCGCCGAGCCAAAAACCGTCACTTTGCGAATATGCGCATAGGGCGCAAACAGCCGGAACGAGTAACGCAATTCCCGCAACGCCGTCCGGATGACACGCACGTCGCCGGTGTCCTTCACGTCGGTCAACAATTTCAGCGCGTTTTCGAGGATATCGGCGACTTCATCTTCGTTGAAGCCGCCGCCTTTGAAAGCGATGAGTTCCTGAATTCGTCTTTTTAACTCCAAATCGGCGGCGGATTGGGCCGCTTTTCCCCTTTTGTTCATGCGGGCAGGATATCTTTACCGGCCATAATTGCAATAATGTGCCGGTGGTAATGGGCTGTTTTAGCGGGGCGAGGCTGCCGACGAGCCGGCTCGCGAGGACGCTCGCCCCACCCGAAGGCTAAACCGGTTCATTAATGCGCCGATTTACCCATTGACGGGTGGGCGTGGAAAACCTATGCTGCGCCCCCATTTTGCATCCTGCACAGAAAGGAAGTGAATTGCGTTGACCGAAATTAAATTAAAAAAAGGCGAGTCAGTGGATCGGGCGTTGCGCCGGCTGAAGAAAAAAGTGGACCGGGAAGGCACTTTGAAGGTTGTGCGCAATCACCGGCATTTCGAAAAGCCGAGTGAAAAGCGCCGCCGCAAGGAAAAGGCCGCGCGTTTTTCCGCGATGTTGACCGCGCGTTACGCGGATTTATAATTTGCGATTTCCAAAGCCGGGCGTGTCCCTTTAGGATGCGCCCGGCATTTTTTATGTATTCGTTTTCGACCTGCTGGAATTCCCACCGTCACACCGACGGCCGCGCCATGTTGCGCGAAATCCGCGAGCTGGGTTTTGAATACGCGGAACTCAGCCACGGCGTTTCCATCAGCCTCATGCCGGGCATTCTCGCGGCGGTGGAAGCGGGCGAGATCAGGGTTTCCAGCCTGCACAATTTCTGTCCGCTGCCGATGGGGGTGACCCATGCCGCGCCGAACCTGTACGAGTTTTCCGCCGAGAAGGACTACGAACGCGCACTGGCCATCCGCTACACGCTCCAGACCTTTGAATTCGCCCGGCGCGTCCAGGCGCCGGCCGTGGTCCTGCATCTGGGCAGCATGGAATTGAAGGATTACACCGGCCGGTTGTGCGACCTGCTCGAACGCGATGGAACCCAATCGCCCAGGTTCGAAAAACTTCGCGCCGAAGCCGTCGCCAGACAGGAAGCGGTGAAGGGAACATTTGTGGCGCACCTGTACGAAACGCTCCGCAAACTTCTGCCCGAGGCCGAAAAACGCGGTCTGAAGCTCGGTTGCGAAAACCGCCAGGCGCTGGAGGAAATTCCGCTCGAAAGTGATTTCGTGTCATTCTTCCGCGAGTTTCCCAGCCCGGCCGTCGCCTACTGGCACGACACTGGCCACGCGCAAATCAAGGAGAACCTCGGTATCATCCGGCATGTGCAGCACCTGGAATCACTCGCGCCGCGCCTGGCCGGCTTCCATATCCATGACGTGCAATTTCCCGACCGCGATCACGCCGCACCCGGCACCGGCATGATTGATTATGCCGCACTCAAGCCGTTCGTGAAACCCGAG
This sequence comes from Verrucomicrobiia bacterium, assembly GCA_025451535.1. Classification (GTDB taxonomy): domain Bacteria; phylum Verrucomicrobiota; class Verrucomicrobiia; order Limisphaerales; family UBA11358; genus UBA11358. The sequence goes on along the minus strand of JANWKE010000128.1, from coordinate 10,019 downwards.
CACATCAAGGTCTTTGAACTCAACCCCGGATTACCCGTCGACGCCGTCAAATCCGGCATCGCGCATATCAAAAAAATTTGGGGTGAGTGAATTCACGATTGGCGATTAAGGCTTTCGTCAAGTTTCGTAAGGAATACCAATCATCGGCCGACAAAACTAATGTTCAGCGGTGGTGTTTTATTCCGCGTGGAAGAGAACCGTGGCAAAATAAAACCGCGAACGCTTTGGTGGGTAGTGGCGGGAATTTTATTCGTTTCAACCCTGGCTTTCGGAGTTCCGGCTTATTTGCGACACGAATCTGCTTTGGCGAAAGACGCTTGCATTGAGACTCTTCGCCGAATTGACGGAGCCAAACAACAGTGGGCCCTGGAAAACAACGTGGCGGGAACGAACGCGGCGCCGTCCTGGAGCGACATCGAACCTTATTTGGGATGCGGCACAAAGTTGGACGAAATATTTTGCCCGTTGGATTCAACGAAACGGTATTCCAACAGTGATATTTTAGGGGACTTGAAAACGGGACCAAAGTGCAAAATCGATCCGACTCACAAGCTGCCTTGAAGTTCACATTTTTCATTTCCGTAATTCTTTGAACGAAATTGCAAAACCGGCGAATCGGTAAAATCCACAATAGATCGAAAATCTCTATCCATCCGCTTTGATTTGCGTCCGTGTACGGTTCAACTGTGGAATTTAAGTTGAACTTAGAGACTGGCGCGACGCCTGTCCTATGCTGAGGTTTCGGTTGCGCGCAGCGCGTAAATCGTAAATCGTAAATCATAAATGAAACCTGCTCCGCCGCGCGAAACCGCCGTTGAAATTGTCCGCCGCCTGCAAACGGCCGGTTTCGCCGCGTTCTGGGTCGGCGGTTGCGTGCGGGATTTTTTGCTCGGACGCGAACCGCAGGATTACGACATCGCCACGGACGCGCGCCCGGAACAAATCGAGAAACTGTTCAAACGGACGCTGGCCGTGGGACGGAAATTCGGCGTGATGATTGTGGTTGAAGGCAAACAGCATTTCCAGGTCGCCACTTTCCGTGCCGAGGCGGAGTACCGGGATGGCCGGCGTCCGGGAAGGGTGGTTTTCAGCAGTGCCGAAGCGGATGCGCAGAGGCGTGATTTCACTGTCAATGGACTCTTCTTCGATCCGATTGCCGAAAAACTTCACGACTGGGTCGGCGGCGAAAAGGATCTGCGCGCGAAAATCATTCGCACCATCGGCGCGCCGGAGGAACGGTTTGCCGAGGACCATTTGCGCCTGTTGCGCGCGATCCGTTTCGCGGCGCAACTGGGATTTGAAATCGAGCCGGAGACGTTTGCCGCCATCAAAAAACTGGCGCCGAAGATCGAACTCATCAGCGCGGAGCGGATTCGAGATGAGCTCATCAAATTATTTTCGCCGCCACACGCCGGGCACGGACTGGTTCTGTTGCGCGACAGCCGTCTGCTTCCCGGCGTTTTGCCCGAACTCATCGCCACCCTCCTTTGCCAGCAATCGCCGGATTATCATCCGGAAGGCACCGTGTTCGAACACATCCGATTAATGCTCGAAAAAATGCCACCCCACGCGCCGCCGTCACTGCCGTGGGCGGTGATTTTGCATGACATCGCCAAACCCGCCACCGCCGAGCGCGATCCGGTGACCGGCACGATTCATTTCTATGGCCACGAAAAGGTCGGCGCGGCGCTGGCGGAACGGATTTTAGAGCGGCTCCGGTTTCCCAAAAAGCAAATCGAGGAAATCGTGGCGTGTGTGCGGCAGCACATGCAGTTCAAGGACGTCAAACAGATGCGCAAAGCGACTTTGCGGCGATTGTTGTTGCGCAAGACCTTTCCGCTGGAGCTGGAATTGCACCGGCTCGATTGCCTCGGCTCGCACGGCCATCTGGATCATTACGAATTTCTGCTGGCGCAGGCGGCGGAATTAAAAAAGAAACCGTCCATCCGGCCCCCGCTGCTCACGGGCCGGGATTTGATCAAGTTGGGCATGAGTCCTGGTCCGGCCATGGGCGCATTGCTGGAAGAACTCCGCGAGAAACAACTGGCGGACGAATTGAAGACCCCACGCCAGGCCCGCAAATGGGCGGAGACCAGGATCAAAACTGCAGAATAGACCGCCCCGGGGAGTGGTGGCTTCAGTCCGATAGTTTGAACTTATTTTTCGAGATTTGTTGCTTCGGATGTGGATTGTATCCACTTCGCCCGTAGATTCAAGGTTGGGCGGGGCGGTGGCGAATATCACATGGCCCGCGGCGGGCCCGTTGTTTCCGGCTTAAAGACGGCGTTTGCGGGACTCCGACAGGGAGTTTTGATCAGTCTGAAAACCTTGAGCCGGTTTTCTTCCCTTATTTCAGGGCGAAGCTTCACGGTTCGTCATCCTTTGTTTAACATACAAATTAGCGTTTCTATTATTACGACGTTGATGAACGAGTTTCCTTGATTAATAACCGGAATCTTCTTCTAATGGGTTATGGCTCAGGCTGGAGAGCTTTTTGGCGGGATTCCGCTGAAAATGGCCATAACCAGAAAGGCATTCCTATGAAATTAAGGATTCCCGGCGTGTTGATTCTACTCATCTCCTTTTTTCTGTTCGCAGCGAAAAATTTGACCTGGGGAGCACCGGCACTCGCTCCATTGCCCAACTTCGACAAGCGGGCCAACGGGCTTCAAGTCGTTACCCAGGTGTCACCGGATCAGCATTCGGTCGTGGAGCAACTGCGCACGCGTCTGCCTTCGGCGCATGTGGATTTTGATCCGATAACGGGCGCGCCGAAAATCATTTCCGCCGGCGACAGATTCCTGACCGGTACGAACGGCCTGGGTGGAGCGGTTGCTGCCGGCAGTTATGCGGGGATTGCGGCAGGCGACCCGTACCGCGTCACCAAGGCATTTTTGAGAGAACACCATCAACTGTTCGGCTTCGGACCGGAAGCCCTGGACCAGGCTCGCATCGCGCGCGACTTCATAACTCCGCATAACGGTTTGAGGACTGTGGTTTGGGAGGAGCAGGTGGACGGGATCCGCGTTTTTGAGGCGGTCTTGATTTCACATACGACCGCGCGGGGCGAACTGGTCAATCTGGGCAGCCAGTTCGTGGCCGATGCCGGGAAAGCGGCGGACCGGGGCACGACAAACCGGGCGGTGATGGAAGCGGCACCCGCCATAACCGCACCACAGGCCGTTACGCTCGCGGCCGTGAACATCGGGGACGATCTTAAACCGGGGCAAGCGACGCCCTCTGCCACTCCCGAAGCCGGCGCCGAACGGAAACAGAAATTCACCGCGCCGGGGTTGCGGGGTGAAACTGAAGCAAAGCTCATCTGGTTGCCGATGGACGGGCAAACCTTGCGTTTATGCTGGGACGTAATCCTGACGAGCCGGACGCGTGACGAAATGTTTCGCGTGCTCGTGGACGTACAAACCGGCGAAGTGCTGCTCCGCCACTGCCTCACCGATTATCTCAGCGACGCGAGTTATCGGGTTTTTACCAGTGACAGTCCATCGCCCTTTTCGCCCGGTTATGCGACACCCGTCACCAACCAGCCGCCCCTGGTGGCGCGCTCGCTGGTCACCTTTCCGGCGCTCGACACCAACGCGTCGCCCGCCGGCTGGATCAATGATGGCGGCAACGAAACGCTCGGTAACAACGCGGATGCCCACACCGATCGGAACGCCGACGATCTCCCGGACCTGCCTCGCCCGCAAGGGGCGCCATTCCGGGTGTTTGACTTTCCCATGGACCTCACCAGCCAGGACCCGACCAACTACGGTTCGGCCGCAGTGGTGCAGTTGTTTTACTGGAACAATTTCATGCACGACAAACTTTACGAGCTGGGTTTTACCGAGGCGGCGGGCAATTTTCAGAGCAACAACTTCGGGCGCGGCGGGCTGGGCAATGACGCCGTGCAGGCCGACGCCCAGGACGGCAGCGGGTTCAATAATGCGAACTTTTCCACGCCGCCCGATGGCTCGCCGGGGCGCATGCAGATGTATCTCTTCACCGGCCCGAATCCGCGCCGGGATGGTGATTTGGACGCAGACGTCGTGCTTCACGAGTACACCCACGGCTTGAGCAACCGGCGCGTGGGTGGCGGGGTGGGAATCAGCGCGCTGCAAACCGCTGGCATGGGCGAAGGCTGGTCTGATTTTTACGCACTGTCGCTGTTGAGCGAGGCGGGGGACGATGTGAACGGCAACTACGCTGCCGGGGGGTATGCCAGTTACAAGGTTGGCGGCGCCAGTGATCTGCAGAATTATTATTTTGGCATCCGGCGATACCCATACACGACCGACATGGCCAGAAACCCCCTGACGTTTAAAGACATTGACCCGGCACAAGCCGATTACTGCTCTTCACCGGCGCCGTACCATACCGGCATGTTCGGCACCTGCAGCACCGTGTCGGCCAACGAGGTTCACAATCAGGGCGAAGTGTGGTGTGTGACTCTTTGGGAAGCCCGCGCCGCCCTGATCAACAAATACGGCTGGGCGGCCGGTAATCAATTGGTTCTCCAACTGGTTACCGACGGCATGAACCTGTCGCCGGCCAATCCGAATTTCCTCCAGGCGCGTGATGCGATTATTCAGGCCGACCAGGTAGACACCGGCGGGGCAAACCGGAACGAGTTATGGGCGGCATTTGCCAAGCGGGGCATGGGTTACAGCGCGACATCGCCCGCCAGTTCCACCACCACGGGCCTGCACGAAGCCTTCGACATCCCGGACAATCTTCGGATCACTCCCGGCACCGGTTTTTCGGGCAGCGGGCCGGTGGGAGGGCCGTTTACTCCCAATTCCCTGACCCTCACGCTGACCAACGTCGGCAGCAATTCACTGAGCTGGACACTGGTCAATGCCTCCGCCTGGCTGAATGTCGTTCCTGCCGGCGGCACGCTCAACCCGGGCGGTTTGGGGGTTTCCGTGACGGCCAGTTTGGATGCCTCAGTCGCCAGCCTGCCGATGGGTATTTACTCAGCTACGGTCTGGTTCACCAATTTGAACAGCCAGGTGGTGCAAAGCCGGCAATTCACGCTGAGGGTCGGGCAGCCGGATTATTTCACCGAACTTTTTGATACCTCCGTTAACGATCTGGCATTCCAGACATTCACCTTCACGCCGGACGGCAGTGGGAGTTTCTATGCGTTGTGCCGGGAACCCGCGACCAGCTTCTCCACCGATCCGACCGGTGGGACAGCCGTCCCGATGAGTGATGACACCTACGCCCAGGTAACGCTGTCGGGAACCAACACCGTTGCCATTTATGGGCGCCGAACCAATATCTTCTACATCGGCAGCAACGGCTATTTGACGATGGATTCCGGGGACAGCACGTATCTGGAATCATATGCGGCCCACTTCAACCGGCCCCGGGTGTCGGCGTTGTTTGACGACCTGCTGCCGGGCACGGGTCAGGTCACCTGGAAGCAAATGAGCAATCGTGTGGCGGTGACCTACCTCGCCGTCCCGGAATTCGGAGCGGCCAGTCAGACCAACAGTTTCCAGATGGAGCTGTTCTTTGACGGGCGGATTCGCCTGACTTACCTCACCGTGAAGGCCCTCGATGGTCTGGCCGGGTTGTCCGCCGGTGCGGGAGTGCCGGCAGGGTTTACCGAGAGCGATTTAAGTTCGTACGGCTCGTGCTCATTGCCGCTGTTCGTGGTTGTGCCGCCCGGCGCAACCGAAGGCGACGGCGTGCTTGCCGGCGCGGGACAGGTCCGGCTGCCAGCGGCGTTGGCCACGGACCTGACGGTGATGCTCTCTTCCAGCGATACCACGGAGGTAATCGTTCCGGCGAATGTCACGATTCTGGCCGGACAAACCAACGCCACGTTCGACCTGACTATCGTGGACGATGGAGTTTTGGACGGCACGCAAACGGCTGCCGTGACGGCCTCGGCGTCCGGCTACAGCACCGGCAGCGCGAACATCGCGGTCTTCGACAACGAAACGGCGACCCTGGGAGCAATCCTGCCGGCCATGGCCACCGAAGGCCAGGGCACGGTGACCGGCGCCGTGTGGATCGTTGGCGGCATTCCGGCAGCCAACATCACGGTGAATCTTTCCTCCAGTGATACCACCGAAATCCAGGTTCCCGCCTCGGTGATGGTCCCATCCGGGCAAACTACCGTGGTGTTCACCGCCACCGTGGTGGATGACAACCAGATTGATGGCCCGCAAACCGCCACGGTAACGGCCCATGTGCAAAACTGGACCGATGGTTCAGCCGCCATCTCGGTGCTCGACAATGAAAGCATGAACCTGATGGTAACCCTGCCTGCCAGCGCCTGGGAAAATGCCGGTGTGTTGACCAACGCCGCTTCCGTCAGCATTTCCGGCCCCTTGCCGACGGACCTGGTGGTTTCTTTGGCATCGGGTACTCCTGCGAAGCTGACCGTTCCGTTCAGCGTGACGATTCCCGCGGGGCAGGTTTCCAGCACGTTCAACCTGACCCTCGTGGACAACTCTGATTCGGATGGACACCAAACCGTCATCGTGACGGCCAGCGCGCCGTTGTTCACGAACGGATCGGCTTCAATTTTCATCATTGATGATGAGAGTCCGCTGCCGCCCTCCAATCCGCGACCAAGTCACCTGGCGGTGGATGTGCCGGCCAACACGAATCTAATGTGGAACAACGGTACGGGTGGCGAATTGATTCTCAATGGCGGATTCGAAACGGGCACTTTCACCAACTGGCTGAAGCAGAATGTCGGCGGCTTGGGAGATTTTGTCATCAACGATGGAAGCTATGACCCTCCGGGGCCCGAGGTGCTTACGCCGCCTTTTGCCGGCGGCTTCAGCGCAGTGTCGGAACAGAGCGGAGCTGGCACGCACGTTATTTACCAGGACATCGCGCTGGCCCCTGGCACGGGTTCGGCCGTTCTGACCTGGACCGACCGTATTCGCAATTTCGGTACGCAATTCGCGGCCAACCAATATTTCCACGTCGAGATCCGGGGAACAAACGACAGCTTGATTCAAGTGGCATTCACGACCAACCCGGGAGACACGCTGACGAATAGTTGGGTGACAAGAAACTTCGACCTTTCACCGTATATCGGGCAGACGATCCGCATCGCCTTTGTGGAAGTGGACAATTTGGGCTATTTAAATGTGCATCTGGATAATGTCAGCCTGCAGGTGAACCGCGCCTCTGGCACGATTGCCAACGACGTTTATTTTGGGACGAACCCGACACCGGGGCCGCGCGAATTGCGCGGCACGACCACGAATACCAGCTGGTCTTTGCCGATGCTGGCGCCGCAGACTACGTATTACTGGCAAATCGTCGCGCGGAAAACCGGCACCACCGCCGGTCCGGTCTGGCAGTTCACCACGCGCGGGGTGGATCATTTTGCGTGGAATCCGATTTCATCGCCGCAATTTGTCAATCAGCCGTTGGGTGCCGCGATTACAGCCAAGGATGAGTTCAACGTGACCGTGAGCAACTTCAACCGTTCGGTTTCGCTGGCGGGTTACGGCGGCGGCGGCCAAACCACCAACCGCATGTTAGACGGTTTTTTGCCCTATCAGTCGTTCCTGGGGACTTATACCTGGGGCTATCCCTTCACTCCAACCAATAACCTGGTGGTGACGCATGTCCGCCATTATTTTGGCTCGAAAGTGTCAATCTGGACCGGTGCCGGGGCATTGCTGGCCAGCCAAAGCGTCAGCAGTTCGACCGGAACCTGGACCGAGACTGCCCTGGCGACACCCGTTCCGCTGGCTGCCGGCTCCAACTATCTGGTCGCGGTATTCTTCACGAACGACACCTATTCTGATATTACGAATATAGCCGGTGGTTTCTCCCATGGCACAATCGGCACCTCGCTTTTCGCCACGTCAGACACATATCCTACGACGATCGACGTGGGTTACTGGCCGCTCGTTGGCTTGCGTTACACGGTGGGAAGTGCTGCGCCGATCAGCATCACGCCGACCAACTCCGGCACCTTTGTCAACGGCGCCTGGACCGGCAATGTTACCGTCCAGCAACCCGCGACCAACGTGGTCTTGCAGGCGGATGACGGCAGCGGCCACACCGGTTCCAGCAACCCGTTCGACGTGGTCTTGCAGAATGACATTTCCATCAGCATCACGGATACGCCCGACCCGATTCCCGTCGGGGCGAATCTGACTTACACGCTTACTGTTGGCAACACCGGCCCGTTGTCGGCGACCGGGGTGGTGGTGACCAATGTCCTCCCCGGCGGAGTCACGTTTGTTTCGGCGACCGCTTCGCAGGGGACCTGCATACCAAGCGGGGGTATGGTGACGTGCAATTTGGGCACGGTCCCGGGCGGAACCAATGCCACCATCGCCATCGTCGTGGTTCCCCTCGCCGGCGGGATGATTACAAACGTGGCCGTGGTTTCGCGCACGGAAGCTGATCCTCTTCCGGTCAACAATTCGGCGACGGCGGTGACCATGGTCCAGGTTCCGGCGCTGTCCATAAACGATGTCAGCCTTCTTGAAGGGAATACCGGCACAACCAACGCCGTTTTCACCGTCAGTTTGGCTACCGCTGCTGCCCTGCCGATCAGCGTCAACTTTGCCACCGCCGATGGCACGGCCACTGCCGGCAGCGATTATGTGGCCGCAAACGGCACGCTGAACTTTGCACCGGGCCAGACAAACCAGACGATCAATGTCGTGATTAACGGAGACACGGTTGGCGAAGCGGACGAAACATTCTACGTTAATCTCACCAGCCCGCTCAATGCCACTTTGGCGCGCGGAGCGGGCACCGGTACGATTTTGAATGACGATGTGCCGCCAGCCGTTTATTTGCGTTCCACCGCCGGCGACCCCTGGGGTTCCACGGCGAATGAAACGGCCATGAACCGGGCTTTCGGCACGAATAACTGGCAGGACCTGCGTTACGAAACGGTCAATCCCGTAACGCTGTTCAGTCCGGTTTGTCAGTTTATTTTCATGGAAGGCTCCGACGTGGATGCGCTCGCAATGCAGGCCTTCCTGACGTCCAACATGACCGCCATGCAGAACTGGGTGGCAGCCGGCGGGCGCCTGTTCCTTAATGCGGCACCCAACGAAGGCAGCAGCATGTCACTGGGTTTTGGGGTCAACCTCATTTACCCCGACGACACCGCCACCGGCACGGCCGCTGATCCATCCCACGCTGTTTTCCAGGGACCTTTCTTGCCCGTGGGTGTATCGTGGACGGGAGGTTACTTCGGGCATGCGACCGTGACCGGCGGCAGCCTGGTCACGCTCATTACCAACACGGCCAACGGACATGTGGTCCTCGGGGAGTTACGATACGGAAATGGGCTGGTGTTGTTTGGCGGCATGACCACGCCCAACTTCCACAGCCCGGCTACCGAAGCAGCCAACCTGCGTGCCAATATTCTCGCTTATACCATGACCCGTTCGTTCGACTTGTTGTTGGTCAGTCCGCCCGACGGACTTGTTTCTCAAGGCTACGAAGGCGGGCCGTTCAGTCCATCAAACAAGGTCTACACCCTCAGCAATGCGGGCACGAATGCGATCAACTGGTCGGCCAGTTACCCGCCGACATGGGTCCCGGTCAAGACCAACACTTCGCCAGATGCCGTTCGTGTCATTGCCATCAATTCGCCGCAAAGCCATCGGTTCTTCCGCGCCATCGCTCCGACGGGCGGGGTGCCGCCGGTGCTCAGCGCGCCGTCCTATGCCGGGGGACTGTTCCAGTTCACGCTCTCGGGCCAGAGCAACGCGACTTATATCATCGAAGCCTTGACCGATGTGGGGACGCAGGCGGAGTGGGTGACCGTGGATCCGTCTGGCGGCAGCCTGGCGCCTGGAGCCAGCACCAACGTGACCGTGCTGATCAATACAAACGCTTGTGGCCTCAGCAACGGCGTTTACACAACCACTGTAACTTTCCACAACCTGATGAGCGGAGCAGTTCAAGAGCGTCCGGTCACGTTGACCGTACTGATGCTCGCGCCGACCATCATCACGCAACCGACCAACCAGGCTGTGATTGTGGATGGAACGGCCAACTTCAACGTGGTA
>JANWKE010000127.1 GCA_025451535.1 Verrucomicrobiia bacterium | reverse complement strand
CGCCGGCGCGTTTGTTGACGACGGCGGTTTTCACCGCGGCCGCCAGGTCGCCCGCGCCTTTGGATTCGCCACCGGAATTGATGAGGCCGGCGCGGCCCGCGTAACAGTTCAGGACCTGATACCGGCAGAGGTCAATCGGATGGTCGCTCGTCAATTCCGTATAGACCCGCTCGTCGGTTTTGCCGTAGCTGCCGGCGGCGGCGGCCATCGCCTTGTAGCCGCCGTTGTTTTCCGGCAGTTTCTGCTTGATGATGTCCGCCTCGATGGTGACGCCGAGGTGGTTCGCCTGGCCGGTGAGGTCGGCGCTCACGTGATAATCCTTTTCCTTCGTCTTGAAGCCGCTGCTGCGCAGGTAGCACCACAGCACGGTGGCCAGACCGAGCTCGTGCGCGCGTTTGAAGGCGAGACTCGTCTCCACAATCTGCCGCGTGGATTCGGGTGAGCCGAAATAAATGGTCGCACCCACGGCGACTGCGCCCATATTCCAGGCCTGTTCGACCTGCGCGAAATAAATCTGGTCGAACTTGTTCGGATAGGTGAGCAGCTCGTTGTGGTTGAGTTTCACGAGGAACGGAATTTTGTGTGCGTATTTGCGCGAGACCGCGCCGAGCACGCCGAGCGTGGAGGCGACGGCGTTGCAGCCGCCTTCCACGGCCAGTTTCACGATATTTTCGGGATCGAAACAATCGGGGTTTTTCGCGAAGCTCGCGCCGCCGGAATGTTCAATGCCCTGGTCCACCGGCAGGATGGAGACGTAACCCGTACCCGCCAGCCGGCCGTTGTCGAAAATGGCTTGGAGGCTGCGGAGCGTCTGCGGATTGCGGTCGGACAGCGTGAAGATGCGGTCCACAAAATCCGGTCCGGGCAGGTGGAGCCGTTCCTTCGCCACCGTTTTGCATTTGTGTTGCAGGAGGTTTTGGGCGGAATCGGCCAAAAGTTTCTCAATTTCAGCATTCATAGTTTATCATTCTCAATCATCTTAAGTCTTGGGCGTTGAACCGGTTAAAAGACAGACATCAACTGTTTTGGCGCAACGAACGCAAGCTCAATTTTTTTGTTGCACAGAACATAATGTCCGATGCCGGGCGGGGCTTGTTCCATTTTGTGATTTAGTCACCGGATTTTGCCAGTGCCGGCCGGTAAAGCAGGAGGATGGCAGCGTGGGCAGCCAACCTCACTGGAGCAATACCGACCGGTAAAATTGCCGACTGGCATTTGCCGGGGTTACGTTTGTGAAACCAAACCCTCCATTGACCGAACGGTTGGTGCTGATCCTCGCCCAGTCCACGAGATTGGAAGAGGCTTCGACGGCGTAGGTGTGATTGTCATAGCCGGAGAACTGCGCAGTGATTTGGCCATTCGTTGACACGAGCGAACCAACGGAATCCGCACGCAGCAACGGCAACAACTGGCCGGGAATGATTTCGTAAGCCGCATCGCTGATGCCACCTTGTTGCTGCACGCTGTCATTCCAATTCAGGTAAGGCGATTGTTGCGTCAATTGGAAGATGGCCAGGATGTCTCCGACATCATGAAAATAGCCGCCAGACTGACCGGCTTGCGCCGATCGAATGGTGTTTACCAGGAACGATGCTTGTGACGAGTTTGAGGAAATGACCAGTGAATCGAATCCGGGCGCAATCCCCGAAGCAATCTGAGCGTCGGAAAGGTCGTTGGTCATAGCCGTCAAGCCATTGAACAGGTTCAACCAGGCAGTTGGATTTGGATTGTTCACGGAAAATAACGACTGGAGGTCATTGGTATTCATCAGAAACGCCAGGAGGCTTGCCAGATGCCAATCCTGTACTGGCGCCATGGCTACTGCATCGGCGGCATCCGTGTCTCCGGTCCAGGTCATCCAGGTGTTGGTGCCAATATAATTTGTAACGCCACCATTGACCTGGATTTGTTGGAGAATATCCGAGGTCTTGAGATAAATCGTTTGCCACGGCGTGCCGCGATGAACACGTCCCAGCCAGCTGCCGGACAGGGATTCATTCGTCGGAAAATCCCAATCATCGGAGTGCCGCACCAACGGATCTTTGAGAGTAAGATTGTAAGGATTCTGGTCGATGGTGGGTAACAAAGGGTTGCCGCCCCAAGGCATGTAATGCACATTCAAGAAACCAAGATTTTCATTCGTCAAGTTATCCACATTCCGATTCAATAAATTGGCGCCAGCCCAGTTCAGATCGCTGGCCAGGTAATGAACCAGCGGGTCGTTCGCCTGCCATGAGAAATGTTGGACGACGGTTGCGATGGGTATATAGGGAGCCAACATGGCGTTCGTTGCTTGAGCTTGAGCAACGGCTTGAGCGTCTCCAGAGTTGTTAGGATAAATCGGGGAGTAGTGGTAGAACGCGCGGAAACCGTCGATTTCATTCTCGCGGATAGTTTCGCTCGTCGTACCCCAAGTACCACCGCCAAGAGCCGAGGCGTAATTCCCCAGTGAAACGCCAATTTGACTGATCAGCCCAATGGGTATGGGCACTCCATTTACAAAATTCGTGTCCCACAGATCGTTTCCACTCGGGCTTGGAGGAATGTCATAATTGGAAATGATTTCGGAACTTAAATCGCGGCTGCTGTTTGGCCCGCTCAATTGGACATAATCAATGATTCGATAAGGACTGACCGCAGTGTCCATTATGACGACCTGGAGGTTGTTCGAAGTGGTCAGCCACCAATGCGGTTCCGGATAACCGGTTCCGTTGATGACAACATTGGTCTCAAAAGGCAATGCCAGATTGCTCGTCAAATATGGGCTTCCACCGGCATTAAAACGATAAATCGAAAGCGGCAAGAAAACGGCGCTCGTGTTCAGCGGGATTTGAAACGAGGCCAGCGCCCTAAAAGGATCAACCATAGGAGTATAACCCGGCCAGGCACTGTTAGTTCCATTTGGGACCAGGAGTGATCCGGAGGCGATCATGGCAAAGTTGGTGTTAAATCCCTCGTCATTCGTCAATGACACTGTTTGATCGTCCGTCACGTAAATCGTCACCGGGTTCGTAAAGTCGTTCGCGTAGGAGTTCCAACATTCCACACCCAGTTGATTGGTTAGGCTGAGTAGAAACTTCTGGTTGTATTGGTACGAACTGATTGGCGAATTGGTGTTGGGGCGAGTCACCTGCAACCGGCGTGTTAACTGAAAAGCACTTTCCACTGCAAATTCATTGAAATTTGGAAAACCTTTTCTGGCACCAATAATCCAGGGAATGCCATAGACGTTCATGTTAGTGCTGATGCCGACTGGCAGGCTTGTGATATTCACCGGCAATGCCAATTGAGGGTCCGCGGTATTGGTTATTGATGTCACTTGTTCATAACCGGTAATGCAAATATTCGTGCCGTCATTTACGAAAATGGGCCGGAAAACTGACGGATAAGAATTGGTCGAAGTCGCCTCGTAAATGTTGGCGGCGAGTTGAAGCAGCCGATGAACGGCCGGAGTGTATTGGTTTGTCGGATAAATTTGAAAATGCGACAGATCGATATTCATCCGGGCCGAAAGCAGGTGGGAAGCGACATTTGTGAAGAAACCAAGCGGGTAAGTGGTGTCGAGGTTTGATTGTCCCGCTGCCTTCGTAAACGTTGCCATCAACGCGCAAAGGCAGAGCAAAAACTTGAAACGGTCAGGCAGGAAGTGTTGCCAAGTCTTCTGATTCAAACGGCTTTGCCCAGCGGGACTGGTCATGATGAAAACTTAACAATTCCCTGAAAAAATTACCAGTTCTATGAGGTAGAAGCTGTTACACGGTCAGAGCAATGGGGGTGTGCGCCATTATTAGTGTTCTCTCGTGACGGCGGTCAGCTTCAAGCCCCAGTCGTCGTTGGCCGGAAAATTCGGCAATTCAATCCAACCCCAGACATTGGCCTGTAACCGGCCGGTGCCCGCTTTCGACCATTGACCGGTGCGCGGGTCGAACCATTCCGCCTGGTAAGTCGTATTTGGCGATGCGCCACGAATTGTACTGTGGTTTGGGCAATCCTTTTCAAAGTAGACGAGAAAGAAAGTCTTGTCCGGTGTCCGGGCGCAATAGGCCCAGCCGACAAAACCCTTGGTCAAATGCGTCTCGCTCGGTGAGGCCAGGTTCGCGTCGGAGACCAAATCCTGGTAACGCGTTCCCTCACACAGCGCGAAGGTCTTCAGATACTTCATCATATTGGCTGAACTCCATTGAAACGCCTGCCACATGAAAGGATTCGAACCGGTCTCGATGTCTGCACCCCAGATACCTTCACAGCCGTAAATATGACCGGCCAGACCGCCGGAGAGGAAACTGCCGTACATGCCCGAGCGCACGTCGCGGTCGTCGTCCGGTGTGTTCCCCGGCGCACCGTATTGGTAGAGCGGATACCTCTTATCGGCGATGCCGGAATAATAAGGCTCGCCGTTCAGAGCGGGCCGTGCCGGGGTTGAGTTGAACATCTCGGTCAGATACCAGTAGGCATCGTGCTCCCGCAGGTTTCCGATTTGATGGAGCGTCAGCCATTGGTTCTGATCCGACCCGCCGAAGTCCAGCAGGCTGGACACCGACGCGTTGCACGAGACGAGGGTGCCAAACGGCGGTCGGCCATACTTTGCGATGACAGCATTGGCGGCCTGGTTGAGTTGTTGCGGCGGCGCCGTCATCTCCGGGTAATCGAAATGCACGGGGCTGAACACGCAATTGTTCGCCTGGTAACGGCTCCAGACATATTGAATGTAACGGCTGTACGACTCCGGCCACTGGTAAAACTTCGCCCAGGCCGACGTGACATCGCGCCGGGCGACTTCGATGGCCGGGGTGAATCCTTGCGCATTCAAGTAATCAATTTTCCGGTCGAGATATTTGAAATATTCCGGGTTGATGCGGTCCACGTCCGGGAAAACATTTCCGTAACCGGGAACCTTGCCGGGGAACAGGAACGCGCGACCGCCTTCGTTGGACATGTCATTCGCGTGCCACTGGTCGCGCGGCACATGGTTGGCAATGTCGCCTTGATCCACCCACGCTGAGCGCACCGCGATGTTCGCATTTTTGTCGTACCACACATCCCACGACGCCGAGTCGTTCGCCCAGTTCGGAAAGGCAGCGATGATGGCCACACTGTTAAACCCCTGGCTCTTCCGCAGACGCACGTAATCCTTGAACCCGGCATCCGGCCCGATGGAGCGTTCCCGGTTGTCGTCATACCATTTGAACCGGAACGTGGCCGCCGCGTACCAGGTGTCGCCCAGGAGGATGAACGGTGTACCGTCGGCGTACTGAAGCGCATGCCCGTTCGGCGTAGCCTCAACCATGCCGCGCCGCGTGGGCACGGATTCCTTTTCAGTTTCAGACCAGACGACCGCGGTGAAACTGCCGTGCTGATGGTCCAGGCCGGCGTCTTTTTGGTTCGACCCGCTCTGCCAGGTCCATTCGCCCGGTTGTGTGGCCTGGACACGTACGCGGAAAACATCGCCGCCATCCCAGAAGCCATAGCAACGCTTGTCGAAACCGGGGCCTTTCAAATCCACCCAGACCTCGACGTTGGTGTAAGGATTGACGTAATGATTCTGCGCATGGAAGGTCAATTCCACCTTTTCCCAAACATGCACCTCGGCCCGGGCCGCGTCGAAATTCAGGAGAAAAACCGTCAGGAGCAGAAGGAACGGGGATTTCACAAAAAGATTCTTTGGGATGAAGACAAAAAGGTCAATTTGGAAACCGCGGCTAACGGTACCGTTTGGTGGGGCCAGGCTTTCCATGAACCCGTTCGTAGCGCAGTCGTCCCGACTGCGGCTTCCAACAGCGTCGCGCTGTCTGAAGGAACTTCCTCCGGCGGGACGCCGTGTGAACCCACAGGCGAGGACGCCTGCGCTACAACGATGTAGTTCAAGCTCCGTGGACAGTTCTAAAAGGAACGCGAAATTATTGACGGGCCGGCCTTGGCGCGTCAAAGCGAAATGGCGACGGCTCGCGAGTACGCTCGCCCCACCGAAAGTGGCAAAAGGCACCACTCACAGTCCCAGGCAAAGATTGCCAAAAGGGCAAAACTTTTGCATCCTGCCGGTGATTATAGACTTGGGTTTTTTGTAATGTGAAGGGTTTCTCTAATTACCTGAAATCGGGACTGCTTGCGCTGGCGATGATTGTCGCCTGTTCGCGGGCTGGCGCACAGGCCTTTGGCCTTTCGGTTGTCCCTTCTGCAAATTCCCTGTTGGTCAGCAATTCTCTGACTTACACCATCAATGCGACCAATCTGACGGGCGTAGGGCTTGTCGATGTTTGGATCACCAATTCGTTTTCAGCTCCGTTTCAATACATTACTTCCACTGCCTCTCAGTTGGTTGGCGCCACCAACACCACCACTAACGTTTTGTTTGAGTTGGGCCCGGTTGGCGTCGGCGGTATTGTGCAGGTCCTCCTGACCGTTCAGCCGAATGCAGTCGGCGCGTTCACCAATTCCGTTGTGGTGGCAGTCCCCGGGACAATCTATGTCACTTCCACCAATGCGGTGGTGAACGCCACCAACGTGACGGTTCTGTCCGATCTCGGCGTGACGATGACCGGCCCGCTTCAGACGGTCATCACCAACGATTTGATGACTTACGGAGTCACGGTCACCAACCTGGGACCGAATGACGCGCCCAATGTTATTTTGACCAATACCTTGCCGCCGGGCGTGATTCCAATTTCCCCGGCCAACCAGACGACTTTTAGCCTGGGCACGCTGACAAACGGTGGCTCCGCGAGTTTCCTGTTCACAGTCGAACCGACCAACGCAGGCGTGCTGCCATTTACCGCGTCCGTCGGCTCACCGACAGTGCAGGACGCCAATATTACCAACAACACGGCCACCACCAACATTACGGTCCTCAACTATCTTTCCGGTCCCCTGGCCGTCACTACTAATTCCCCGGAGACTTACAATCCGCAGAACGGGTTGGTGGAGCAGTCCATTACCGTCACGAACAACGACACCAATAACGCCGCCGCCGTGCGCGTCGTCGTCGCCGGTTTGACCAATCGCTTATTCAATGCCGTCGGCACCAACAGTGGCAATCCGTTCGTGGTGTATAGCGCCGCGCTGAATACAAACCAGAGCGTCAATTTGCTGCTGCAGTATTCCGCGAGTGCCTACTTTACTTTTACCAATGGGCAATTGCGCGCTTTCGCCGTGCCCTCATCCGATTGGACGCCACCTTCCGCTACCGGCACGAGCACAAATCTTGACATCAGCCGCATCGTGGAACTGACCAATGGCAATATGTTGATCGAATGGCCAACCACCCCCGGGAAGACCTACACGGTGATTTACAGCGACAATGTTTCTTTTTCCAACGCCACGATTGCGCCACCGCCGATCGTGGCGCCGGCAAACCGGACCCAATGGATTGATTACGGCCCGCCGGCGACGCGGAGTGTGCCGACCAACGCTGCGCGCTTTTATCGCGTGTTTCAAAACCCCTGACGTCATGCGTGCATTTCCTTGCTGCCTCATCGCCAACGCGCGTTTTCGAAACGTGTTCGCGTGTTGCCTGTTGTCAGGCTTGACGGGTTTTGCACCGGTTGTCTCAGCCCAGCCGACCTTGTTCGGCGGGAATCCGGATACCAGCGCCTTCCTTCGCATACCACCCGACACGGATGATTGGACGCGTCATTTCCGCATCGGCGCGCTCGTCGGCATGAACATCAGCGCCAACTTCAGCATGAACGGGACGTTCGGCATTTCCGGGAACAACCCGTCCCAGGGGCTTTTCGACAACGGCTATGTGCGTACGGACAACACGGGCAATGCCTTCGGCCAGACCGGTTACTGGGGTTATAAGTATCCATCGCAAGTGAGCGGCTCAACGCTGACGATGGACGCAGCCACCTCCTTCTCCGCCAGCCATAGCGCTAAAGAGAGCGGAGGTGTGTTCCCGGGATTCGAAATGGCTTACGGCGGTAATCTCTGGTATTGGAAACACGCCCGCGTGGGCTGGGAATTGGGATTTGGTTTGTTGCCCATCAGCATCACGGACAACGAGTCCATGCCGGCGTCCGTCAACCAGTTATCCTATACCTTCAACACCGGCGGCATCGTGGTGCCGAATGCGCCTTATCAAGGTGGTTTCAATCGCGACGGTGAACCAACCATTCAGGTCCCCTTCAATATCACCCCGAGTGGCACGAACAGCATTCCCAATGGAATGGTCACCGGTTCACAAAAACTGGATGTCATGCTCTATACGCTGCGATTGGGACCGACCATGTATTGGGATTTGACCGATCATATCAGTCTTTCGCTGGGCGCCGGACCCGCCGTTGGCGTGGTGTCGGGCGACTATAAATTTGACGAGACGATTACCGCCAGCGGCGTCAGCCCTGCTTCCAATTCGGGGCGGATTGGCGGAACGGATTTCGTTTATGGCGGCTATGTGAACGCCACGGTGTTGTGTCATGTGACGGACAATGGTGACATTTTTGCTGGGGCACAATTCATGCCGATGAGCGATGCCACCATCAGCGGGCAAGGCCGGTCCGGGCGACTCAATCTGGGTGGGCAGGTCTATTTTACGGTAGGCATCAACTGGCCGTTTTAATTGGCAAGGCTGGCGACCCAAACCGGTGCGAGGTTGAATCAGCTTCCGGGATGCTCGCGTGAATTCGATTGGTTGCGGACTCCCTGGCGTGCATGGTAACATTGTCACTCCGCCGGACCGCGCAACCAGCGGGCTTTACGCTTACCTGACGGTCCCTTCGTGTTATTGAATAGCACCAGGTGTAACAGCCATGACCCAATCAATCGAAAACCGCGCGCTCATGGGCACTTTGCAGAAACGTGCGAAACGCGGCTCGCGGCCTCCGGCGATTCTCTGCAGTGTTCGCGCAGGCTTATCCGATAATTTCCCTTATCGCTTCCAGCGCGCACTGCCCGGTCCATGAGCGCCACCCGCCGGACTTATCATCTGCCATTTACCGTTACGGATTGCTCAGGCGGAAAAACAAAGTGTTCGGAGGTGCCGGGATGGTGATGCTGTAGATGCCATTATTCGAGGCGGGCGGAAAACCCCAGGGCGACCAACTGTATTTCGCCATGTTGGCGCTTTGTTGCAGGGTGTAGGAGCCGCTGGCGGGCCAGGAGACGATGACATCGGTGCCGATATGGCTGATGGCCAGGTTCGGCGGCGGCGTCAGGTTCGAGGCAAATGTGATGGAGTTAAACGTAATATCGTAAGGCAATCCGGAACTCCCGTTCGGGTCATTAAATATGACCGCCGGATTAACTCCCAGGTTGCAACCGTAAAAGTGGTTCGTTCCTCCCTGTGTGTAGGCCGTAAATTTAGGCAAGGATGACAAATTTACCGTCATCGTGACGTTGCTGCCGACCCACACGATGCCGTTGGAGTTACCCGGATTGTTCCACCCGCCGTAAAGGACAGGCAGACTGGTGTACGGACCACTGTCGAGGTTCAAGTAGAACTGTATTCCGATCCAGTTGTAGTTGGTATAAAACGATGTTCCCGAAGACGCCATGCCCGGCGTCGGATTCACGGTAAAAGCCAAGATGCAAGTAGTGTCGTTGGTAGCGAGCGCAAAATTACCGTTGGCAAAGGTAACGCCCGTGCCGGAGTTCAGGTCGGCATAACCGCTGCCATAACCACCAATCGTCGAAGTTACTTCCAGGCCGCCCGCCGGTTCGTCCAACACCGCATTGGTAAAGGCAAATATGGTGTTAAAGTTCACCGCAGAAGTGTTGGCCGGGTAGTTGTTCCAATTAGGGTACAGCGAACTGTGGGGTGGCCAGGGTGGATAGAAATTATCCCAGTAGTAGACGTCTTGAGCCTGCGCCCAGCCGGCCAATGTCAATCCACACGCCATGGCGAGCGCGGTCGCCAGCCTTCTCGTTGCTGATTTGATTTTCATAATACCGTACTCTGATTTCTTGTCCGGTTTGGCAAAAGAAATGTTGAGAGTTCTTTAATTCTAAAAAAGTTTAACACTGAAAACCCATTTTCGACAGTCGCATGAAATGGCTACTGTCCCGGTCCCGGTCCCGGACGGGTCACGCTATATCTGGCTGGCAATGTCGTGGACGTGGGGAACCGCCGCAGCATCGACGCTCGCATCCATCACGTTGCCCATCAACGGAGAGGGCAGCCCGGGTGGAGCCTGATCGAGACCATCGACGAAACGCGGTGGTGGCAGACCCGTTGCTCGCCGGGATGGCGTTTGCCCGGTACCCGTCCACGCGGACAAGACGACGCGGGCATTGCCTGCAGTGGCACGCTGGGAACAGAGAAAGCTGGCGATTGTTCGCGCCGGATGGAATCGGGAATTTTTGGATGAGCTGTCGGCGTTTTCTGAACCTGAACATGATGACCCAGTGGACGCAGTAACGGAAGCCTTCTTCAAAACACGCACAACTCATGGCAACACGTCAGCGAATCCGTTATGCAATGGGAGACGGGCAGCATGATAACATTGGAAATAATCGATTTTATTGATGATTTTGAAGTGGCGACCCTACCGGGAATCGAACCCGGGCTACCACCGTGAAAGGGTGGTGTCCTAACCGCTAGACCATAGGGTCGTCCGAGTGCGCTACTATAATCGTTGTTTCCCCGCTGTCACGCAAATTCACTTTCCCCCATCCGCCTTTTCCCGTAACCTGTGGCGAGTTCATGAAAGTTTTTATCGACGGCAAATACTACGACGAACGCGCGGCGAAAATTTCAGTCTTCGACCACGGCCTGCTTTATGGCGACGGGGTGTTTGAAGGCATTCGCGCCTACCATGGCCGCGTGTTCAAATTGCGCGAGCATATTGACCGGCTGTTCTGTTCGGCCAAGGCGATCCTGCTCAACATTCCGATGTCGCACGCCCATATCATGCGCGCGGTGGTCGAGTCCTGCCGGATGAATAAAATCCGCGACGGTTACATCCGGCTGGTGGTGACGCGCGGTATCGGCACGCTCGGCTTGAATCCGAACCGCTGCAAAAATCCCTCGGTCGTCATCATCGCGGACAAAATCCAGCTTTATCCGCCGGCGTTGTACCAGAAAGGCATGGAGATCGTCACCGTGCCGACCGTGCGCAGTCTGCACAGCGCGCTGAACCCGGCCATCAAGTCGCTGAATTACCTCAACAACATCCTCGCTAAAATCGAGGCGAACCACGCTGGATGCGAGGAGGCGGTGATGTTGAACGCGGAAGGTTTCGTGGCCGAATGCACGGGCGACAATCTATTCATCGTGAAAAAGGGCCAGCTGCTGACGCCGCCGCTCTCGGCGGGCGCGCTTTACGGCATCACGCGCGGTGTGGTCATGGAACTGGCCGAGGAGGAGGGTCTGGCGGTGTCCGAACCGAACCTGACCCGATACGATTTATTCAACGCGGACGAATGTTTCCTGACGGGCACCGGCGCCGAAATCGTGCCGGTGGTGAAGATTGACGGCCGGGTGATTGGCACGGGCAAACCGGGACCGATCACGCGCAAGCTGGTCACCGAATACCACGCCTTGACGAAAAACTCCGGCGAGCCGATATACAAGTGACGTGAATGGAAATTCGGTGTATTTTATCAGCAGGAAACGCCGAATTGGCGGTTTAACAATTTAAGCAGTGACGTAACCATGTTGTGTTCCATCTGCAAGGAAAAGCCGGCCACCGTGCATCTCACCCAGATCGTGGGTGACAAGATGCAGAAGCTGGATTTGTGCGAGGACTGCGCCAAGGCCAAGGGCATCAATGACCCGACCTCCTTTTCACTGGCGGACGCGGATGTTCTGTTCGGCCTCGGCGCGTCGCAGGAAATCGAGCAGTCCGGGGGCGGCGTCGAGACGAAATGCCCGCGTTGCGGTTTTTCGCAGGCGGATTTCAAAAAATCGGGCCGGCTTGGCTGTCCGGAATGCTACCAGACTTTTGCCGAAGGTCTGGAGGGGTTGCTCAAGACGATGCACAAGGGCACCCGCCACGCGGGCAAGGTGCCGGAGGCGCTCCGCGCCAACCGCGAGCAGTCCGACCGCCTCAAATTGCTGCAAAAGAAACTGGCCAAGGCCATCGAAGACGAAAATTTTGAACAGGCCGCCCAATTGCGCGACGAAATCAAACAAATCACGCCGCGCGGGACGGGCCTGGGTGTGACGTAAAATGAAATTGGATGAGTTTCTCATTTCTCCCGCCGAGACGGCGCGCCGACACGGTCCGCACGACCGGATTGTGATGTCCAGCCGTGTCCGGCTGGCGCGCAATTTACGGGACGCGGCGTTTCCCGGCTGGGCGAAAAAGCCGGAGCGGCTGAAGGTCCTGGAAACCATCCGGCCGGCGGTCGAAAGCCTGCCGGAAATGAACGATTCCTTTTCCGAGGTGATGGACAATCTCACCACGCTCGACAAACAGATTCTGGTGGAGCGCCATCTCATCAGCCGTGAGCACGCCGCCAAAGGCTCGGGCAGCGGCCTGGTCTTCAACCGCGAGGAAAGTTTTTGTGTCATGATCAACGAGGAAGACCACTTGCGGATGCAGGCGTTGCGTCCGGGCCTGCAATTGCGGCAGGCGTGGAGCGCGATTGACCATCTGGATTCCGAACTGGAGAAAAAGCTCGATTACGCCTTCAACAACGACCTGGGCTATTTGACCGCCTGTCCGACCAATCTCGGCACGGCGGTGCGGGTCAGCGCAATGTTGCATCTACCCGGCCTGGTGCTGGCCGAGCAGATCAATCCTATCATTCAATCCGTCAACAAACTGGGGCTGGCCGTGCGCGGGCTCTACGGCGAAGGAACGGAGGCGCTGGGCAATGTATTCCAGGTTTCCAATCAAATGACGCTCGGCGAAACCGAAACGACCATTGTCGAGCGTCTGGACAAGGTTTTGTCCCAAATCATTGAGCACGAGGAAAATGCCCGGCAAATCCTCCTGGAGAAGAAGCCGAAGGTGGTTTTTAACCACATTGGCCGCGCCTATGGCATCCTGGCCAACGCCCACAGCATTTCTTCCAAGGAAACCATGAATTTGTTGTCATTGATGCGTTTGGGCGTGGATTTGGGGCTGTTCCCGGCCGAGGAACGTCCGATCGTGGATGAACTGTTTATTGTGACGCAACCGGCCCATTTGCAGAAGCAATTTTCGGACAAATTGTCGGCGGAGGAACGCGACTTGCTACGAGCAGACATGCTGCGTGACCGGTTGAAGCACGTCAGCCGGCCAAATACGAAAAAAGGCGGGGCGGGATTGGACAAATCCGCCAATTCATAGCACAATAAAGCGAGTATGAGCGATGAAGCCATGAGTAATTTTACGCCACGCGCGCAACAAGTGCTTGCGCTGGCGCGCAAGGAAGCCGATCGGTTTAACCACAACTTTCTCGGCACCGAGCATCTTTTGCTCGGCCTGATTAAATTGGGCCAGGGCGTGGCGGTGAATGTCCTCCAGAAAATGGGGCTGGACCTTGAAACCGTCCGCATGGAAGTCGAGAAACAGGTCGGCACCGGGCCCGACCAGAAGATGATCGGCAACATCCCTTACACGCCGCGGGTGAAGAAGGTTCTGGATCTGGCGAAACGGGAGGCCAAGAACCTGAACCATACCTACATCGGCACGGAGCACATTTTGCTCGGCCTGTTGCGCGAAGGTGACGGAGTGGCGGCGCGTATTTTGCGAAACCTCGATGTGGACATCGAGCAGACCCGCCAGGAAATTTTGAAGGAGCTGGATCCCAATTTCACCGGCGAGGAATCATCCATTCCGGAAGCCGGCGAGAAAGGGCCGGCCGAGAAGAAAGGCGAAATCAAGACGCCCGCGCTTAAGGCGTTTGGCCGTGACCTCACGGACATTGCGCGCAAGGGCGACATGGACCCGGTCATCGGGCGCAAGGACGAAATCGAGCGCGTCATTCAGATTCTTTGCCGCCGGACAAAAAACAATCCGGTGTTGCTCGGTGAAGCCGGCGTGGGCAAAACGGCCATCGTTGAAGGGCTCGCACAGGAAATCGCCAAGGGCAATGTTCCCGACCTGTTGCGCGACAAGCGCGTGGTCACGCTCGACCTGGCACTCATGGTCGCCGGCACGAAATATCGCGGCCAGTTTGAGGAGCGCATCAAGGCGGTGATGGATGAAATCCGCCGCGCGAAGAACATTATTTTGTTCATTGACGAACTGCACACCATCGTCGGCGCGGGTTCGGCGGAAGGCACGATGGACGCTTCGAACATCATCAAGCCGGCGCTTTCGCGCGGGGAGATGCAATGCGTCGGCGCGACCACGCTTAATGAATATCGCAAATACATCGAAAAAGACGCCGCGCTCGAACGCCGCTTTCAGGCCGTGAAGGTTGAGGCGCCTTCGGTTGACGAGGCGATCCAGATTTTGCGGGGACTCCGGCACAAATACGAGGAGCACCACAAGGCCGAGTTTACCGACAAAGCGGTGGAGGCTTCCGTGAAGTTGTCCGACCGTTACATCACCGACCGGTTCCTGCCGGACAAGGCGATTGACGTGCTGGACGAGGCCGGTTCGCGCGCGCGCATCGGCACCATGACGCGCCCGCCGGAAATCAAGGCGATGGAAGTCGAGATTGAAGACATCAAGGGAAAGAAGGAACGCGCCATCAAAAACCAGGATTTCGAAGGCGCGGCGCAGATGCGCGACAAGGAAAAACAGGCCAAGGAAAAACTGGAGACCCATTTGCGCGATTGGCGCGCCGCCCGTGAGGAAAAGCACGTGGTGGTGGACGAGGAAGACATTTTGCACGTTGTTTCCAAATGGACGGGCATCCCGCTGCAACGGATGGAGCAGGGCGAGATGCAACGGCTGCTGACGGTTGAGCAGGAAATGGAGAAGGTCGTCGTCGGTCAGCGCGAAGCCGTATCCGCAATTTGCAAGGCACTGCGCCGGTCGCGCGCGGATTTGAAGGACCCCCGCCGGCCCATCGGCACCTTTTTGCTGCTCGGTCCGACCGGCGTAGGCAAGACCCTTTTGGCCAAGACCATGGCCGAACAGATGTTTGGCGATTCGAAATCACTCGTGCATCTTGACATGAGCGAGTACATGGAAAAGTTCAACGTTTCGCGGCTCATCGGGTCGCCACCCGGATACGTCGGGTACGAGGAAGGCGGACAGCTCACCGAGAAGGTGCGGCGCAATCCGTATGCCGTCGTGTTGTTCGACGAAATTGAAAAGGCGCACCCGGACGTGTGGAACATGCTGTTGCAGATTCTCGAAGAGGGGAAACTGACCGACAACGTGGGCCGCGTGGTGAATTTCCGCAATACCATCGTGCTGATGACTTCGAACGTCGGCTCGGATTTGATCCGCCGGCAATCCACGCTCGGCTTTTCGCCCATCACCGACGAAAGCAGCTACGAGAAGATGCGCGAGAAAATCCTCGACGAATCGAAGAAGACCTTCCGGCCCGAGTTCCTGAACCGGCTGGACGACGTGATTGTTTTCCGTTCGTTCACCAAGCCCGACCTCATCCAGATTCTGGATTTGGAGGTCAACAAGGTTCTGGAGCGGCTGCGCCACAAGAATCTCAAGCTCGAACTGGACGCCGCGGCAAAGGATTTGCTGGTCGAAAAAGGTTACGACCCGCAATACGGCGCGCGTCCGATGCGCCGGTCGGTCGAACGCTTCCTCGAAGACCCCCTGGCCGAGGAGATCCTCAAGGGCAACCTGCATGAGGGCGAGCTGATCCTGGTCACGGTCGGGAATGACAAGCTGGTGTTCAACCAGAAGGCCGCCGCAACCGGCGCGGTGGCCAGTTGACGGGACGGGTTTTTATCACAAACTGCGTTCATTTTGGGACGCAGTTTTTTTTGTTTGTGAACTTCGACTTTTCATCGCACCCAAAAGTCATTAGGGTTTGACCAATGAAAGGCATCATTCTGGCCGGGGGCGCCGGTTCACGGCTGTATCCATTGACGCTGGTCGCGAGCAAACAACTTCAGCCGGTCTATGACAAGCCGATGGTGTATTATCCGCTGACGACGCTGATTGAAGGCGGGATTCGTGATTTGTGCCTCATCTCCACGCCGCACGATTTGCCGCGTTTCAAACAGATGCTCGGCGATGGCAGCCGGTTTGGCATTTCCATTGAATACCGCGAACAGCCCAAACCGCAGGGGATTGCCCAGGCTTTTCTGATTGCGGAATCATTCATGGGCAGGGACAACATCGCGCTGATTCTCGGCGACAATATTTTCTACGGCAGCGATGTGTTTTATCGCAAGATTGCCGAGTTCAAGAACGGCGCGATGATTTTCGGCTATCACGTCAATGATCCGGAGCGTTATGGCGTCGTCGAATTTGACGGCGAGGGCCGGGCCATTTCCATCGAGGAAAAACCAAAACACCCCAAGAGTGACTATGCCGTGCCGGGTCTTTACCTCTACGACAATAACGCTGTAGCCATCGCGAAATCGCTAAAACCCTCTGCGCGCGGTGAGTTGGAAATCTCCGACCTGAATGTTGCGTATCTGAAACGCAGGCAACTCCATGTCCACCGGCTCAGCCGCGGTTTTGCGTGGCTGGACGCCGGCACCAGCAGCAGCCTCCACGACGCTTCGGCTTACGTGCAGGCGATTGAAAAACGCGCCGGCATAAAAATCGGCTGCCCGGAGGAAGCCGCGTTTCGCGCCGGCTTTCTCAAACTGACCCAGCTGGAGGAACTCACGGGCCGGATGCCAAACTGCGAATACCGCGCCTACCTGAACGAAGTCGTCGCGGAAGCGAAAAGGCTGGAAAAAAATTTATGATTTACGATTTACGATTTACGATTGCTGCGACGTATCGCTCACGAACCTGCTTCCGACTGGCCGGTCAATCATCAATCATCAATCATCAATCATCAATTGTGTGATTTTGCTTCTGGGTGCATCTGGTTACATCGGTGGGGCGTTCGCGCGCGAACTGCAACGCCGCCAATGGGCTTTCCGGCCGCTGTCGCGCAAGGAGGTGGATTACAGCCGGTTCGAGGTGTTGCTGGAATTTTTGAAAAAGACCAGGCCCGAGTTCCTTGTCAACGTCGCCGGTTACACCGGCAAACCGAACGTGGACGCCTGTGAGGTCGCCAGGGCCGATACCCTGGCGGGGAACGCGCTGTTGCCGCAAACCATCGCCCATGCCTGTGCGATTTGCGCGATTCCGTGGGGGCACGTTTCCTCCGGTTGCGTTTTTTCCGGAGCCAAAGTGACGTTGAATGGCCAAACGCGCGCGGAAAAGGATTTGACCCGGCCTGACTTGCGCTCACTGGTTGAGCAATCACCGGATGCCATCCACGGTTTCACCGAAACTGACCCGCAGAATTTCACCTTTCGCGATCCGCCTTGCAGCTTTTACAGCGGCACCAAGGCGCTGGGCGAAGAGGCCATCGCCGGTGTCGGACAAAGTTACATCTGGCGGTTGCGGATTCCGTTCGATGAATTCGACAACACGCGCAATTACCTCAGCAAGGTGCAGCGGTACGAGAAGGTTTATGACAATGTGAATTCGATTTCGCATCGCGGCGATTTCGCGCGGGCGTGCCTGGACTTGTGGGAATGCCACGCGCCGTTCGGCACTTACAACGTGACCAATCCCGGCTTTGTAACGACCCGGCGGGTGGTGGACCTGGTGGAAAAGATTTTGCAGCCGGCCAGGCGGTTTGAATTTTGGCAGAATGACACTGAGTTTTACCGGCGGGCCGCCAAAACGCTGCGTTCCAATTGCGTGCTCGATGTGTCGAAGCTGCTGGCTACCGGCGTGAAAATCCGGCCCGTCGTCGAGGCTATTGAAGATTCGCTCAGGAATTGGCAACCGGAATAAGAATTTACGATTTACGATTTGCGGTTTACGATTTGACGACTGAAGACGCGCTCTTTTGGTCAAATCGCCGCGTCCATCATCGATCGTCAATCATAAATCAAAAATGAATCTGCTGATTACCGGCGGCGCGGGGTTTATCGGGTCCAACGTGGTCCACCACGCCATTGACCGGCCCGAAGTCGCGCGGCTGGTGAATCTGGATTGCCTGACCTACGCCGGGCATCTGGAAAACCTGAAGAAGGTTTCGCGCCATCCGAATTACATCTTCGAGAAAGTGGATTTGCGCGACAAGGCCGCCGTGCTTCGGGTCATCAAGCAGCACGACATCACCCACGTCATGCATCTGGCGGCGGAATCGCATGTGGACCGTTCCATCACCGGTCCGGGTGATTTCATCCACACCAACGTCGTCGGCACCTTCAACCTGCTTGAAGCGTGCCGTGCCATCTGGGGCAACCATTTTACCAATAAACGGTTCCACCACGTTTCCACGGTTGAAGTGTATGGTTCGCTCGGCCCGACGGGCTTTTTCCTGGAAACGACTCCCCACGCGCCAAATTCGCCTTACTCCGCCAGCAAAGCTGCCAGCGACATGCTCGTGCGCGCCTATCATCACACCTACGGCCTGCCGACGGTCATCACAAATTGCTCGAACAATTACGGCCCGTATCAATTTCCCGAAAAATTGATTCCAGTCGTCATTCAGAGCATCCTGGCGCGCAAGGCGGTTCCCGTCTACGGCGACGGCATGAACGTGCGCGACTGGCTCTATGTGCGCGACCACGCCGAAGCGCTCTGGCTGGTGTTCACGCGTGGGAAACCCGGCGAAACCTACAACATCGGCGGCCACAACGAATGGGCCAATCTCCGAATCGTGGAATTGATCTGCGACCTCATCGATGAACTGGCGCCCAAGGCGGGCGGCGATTCACGCAAGCTTATTTCCTTCGTCAAGGACCGGCCCGGCCATGACCGGCGTTACGCCATTGACGCTTCGAAGATTCAGCGCGAACTGGGCTGGGCGCCCGCGCACAAATTTGAACAGGGCCTGCGTGAAACCATCCAATGGTATCTTGACAATCAAGCGTGGGTGAAGGCCGTGACAAGCCATTGATGATTTACGATTTATGATTTATGATGGTTACAGCCGAGAAAAATCATAAATCATAAATCATAAATACAAACGTGAAAGGGTGGCGAAAATTTGCGATAATAGTTTTTTGTTTGTGGCTCGCGTTCGACTTTAGCGCGGGGGCGCAGACCAACTTGATGGTCTGGCGCCAGGCCGCCGACCGCGTGGACGCGGACGTGCATGCGTTGAGCCTGTCGAATCTGTTGGTGGCCATCACTGCCCAGACCGGCTGGCGGGTCTATGTCGAACCAGGCACGACGCACAGCGCCTCCGTCAAATTCAAAAATCTTCCGACCGGAGAGGCGTTGCGGATGTTATTCGGCGATCTCAATTTCGCCCTGGTCCCACAGACCAATGCCGCACCGCATCTCTACGTTTTTACCACCAAAATGGAAAATGCCACGCAGTTGGTGCACGTGCCCAAAACCGCCAGGGCCAAACACGTGGCGAATGAACTGCTCGTGAAAATCAAGCCGGGCGTGAACCCCGACGACCTGGCCAGGATGTTCGGCGCGAAAGTCACCGGCCACCTGGACAAGTTTGGCATCTATCGACTGCAATTTGCCGATGCCGCCTCCGCCGACGCCGCGCTGAACCAGCTCCAAAACGACAGCGATGTCTCCGATGTGGATCATGATTATTATTTCGACCCGCCGCCGACGGCGCAGGCGCTCGCCTCCGCGTCCATGCCACCGGTAAACCTGCAACTCAATCCGCCGGGCAATTCAGGGAAGGTTATTGTCGGCTTGATCGACACGGCGGTACAGCCGCTCGACGGCCCGCTCAACCAATTTTTGCTCAAACAAATTTCCGTGGCCGGCGACGCTTCGCCCGGAAGTGATATTACGCATGGCACGGCCATGGCATATACTTTATTGCACGGGATGGACATCGGCGGGCAGGGCGCCACCTCCGCACAAATCCTGCCCGTGGATGTTTACGGCTCGAGCGCGACCACCACCAGCTGGAGTGTCGCGATGGGAATTCAGGCAGCGGTCAATGGTGGCGCGACCGTTCTGAATTTGAGCCTCGGCAGTTCCGGCGACAGTTCGATTTTGGACGCCATGGTCCAACAGGCCATTGGCGACGGCATTCAGATTTTTGCCGCGGCCGGCAATCAGCCGGTTGCTTCACCCACTTATCCGGCTGCGGATCCCGGTGTCATGGCGGTAACTGCCGTGGATCGGGGATTGCTTGCGTCGTACGCGAACTACGGAAACTTTGTGGATTTAGCCGCGCCTGGAAACAGCATTGTTTATTTTGGCAACCAGCCGTGGCTGGTTCAGGGCACCTCCGTGTCCAGCGCTTATATGACCGGCATTGCCGCCGGAACCAAAACCGCTACGGGCCAAAGCTGGACACAGATCGAAAGTTTCCTCAAGCACTCTTTTCCCGTTCCACAAAAATAACCAGCTTCATTTGTCGATGAATCAGGGACTCGTATAACTCGCCCCTCCGGGGAAACATTTCAATGCGTCATGCAGCCGATGCGGCCGAAGGCGACCACGTAGGCAATGATGGCGGCAATCAGGAACCATGGCTTGCCGGCGACGGTCAGCAGAATGCCCGCGCCCAAAACGACGCCAATCAATACATAAACCAAAACTGCCAAAGCCAGTTTCATTGCGGTGATTATAAGTTTTTTGCAGGAATGTGCAAGCCGTTCAATAAACAGCACCGGCGCGTCGCTTTATGGTAGCAGCCGACGTGGTCGGCTCTGACCCGGGAACGAAAGAGTGAGCGGATTCGCACCCGCTGCTACGCGAACGATTATTGCTTTCCTTTGACCAGCGCTTCCACTACCGCCGAGTCGGTCAGCGTGGTGATGTCGCCAATCTGGTCGGTCTGGTCCTCCGCAATTTTGCGGAGGATGCGGCGCATGATTTTGCCCGAGCGCGTTTTCGGCAGGGCGGGCGCAAATTGAATCTTGTCCGGTACGGCAATCGCCCCGATTTCCTTGCGAACATGCTGCGCGAGTTCCTTCTTCAATTCGTCACCGTCGTTGATGCCGTCCTTGAGCGTCACGAAGGCGTAGAGCGCCTGGCCTTTGATGTCGTGCGGCATGGGCGCGACGGCGGCCTCGGCCACTTTGGGATGGCTCACCAGCGCGCTCTCGACTTCCGCGGTGCCGATGCGATGACCGGAGACGTTCACCACATCGTCCACGCGGCCCATCAGCCAGTAATCGCCGTCGGCGTCCACCCGGCAGCCGTCCCCGGTGAAGTACATGTTTTTGTACGTGGTGAAGTACGTATTGATGAAACGGTCGTGGTCGCCCCACGTGGTGCGCATCATGCCCGGCCACGGTTTCTTGATGCAGAGTTTGCCGCCTTCGTTCGGCGCGCATTCCGTGCTGTCATCGCGCAACACCACGGGTTCAACGCCCCAAAATGGCCGGTTCGCGCTGCCGGGCTTGAGGGTGTGAACGCCGGGCAGGGGAGTGATCATGAATCCGCCGGTCTCGGT
Source organism: Verrucomicrobiia bacterium (assembly GCA_025451535.1). Taxonomy (GTDB): domain Bacteria; phylum Verrucomicrobiota; class Verrucomicrobiia; order Limisphaerales; family UBA11358; genus UBA11358. The sequence continues at coordinate 16,919 of JANWKE010000127.1, read as the reverse complement.
CTGCCACCACGTGTCCATAATGGGACGGCGGCCTTGGCCGATGACGCGATGGTACCACATCCACGCCTCGGGGTTGATGGGTTCGCCGACCGAGCCGAGCACGCGCAAAGAACCTAAATCGTACTGATTCGGCCATTTATCACCGAGCCGGATGAGCGCGCGGATGGCTGTCGGCGCGGTGTAAAACGCCGTGACTTTGAATTTCTCCACAATTTTCCAGAAACGTCCGGCGTCGGGCCACGTCGGCACACCTTCGAACATCAACGTCGTCGCGCCGTTGCACAGCGGGCCATAGACGACATAGCTGTGGCCGGTTACCCAGCCAATGTCCGCGGTGCAGAAATAAATGTCGTCATCGTGAATATCGAAGACGTATTTGTGCGTCAGCGCGATCCACAAGAGATAACCGGCGGTGCTGTGGACGACGCCCTTGGGTTTGCCGGTGGAACCGGAAGTATACAGGATGAACAGAAAATCCTCCGCACCCATTTTCTCCGGCGGACAATCGGCGGAAGCCTTGGCCATCAAATCGTGATACCAGACGTCGCGGCTGGCCTCGAAATGGCACGGCTCGTCGTTGCGTTTGACTACGACGACCTTTTCAATGCTGGAAGTTTTTTGCAAGGCTTCGTCGGCGATGGCCTTGAGCGGAATGCTCTTGCCGCCGCGCAATGACACGTTCGCGGTGATGAGCACCTTGCAGGTGGAATCGTTGATGCGGTCGGCCAGTGAATCCGCGCTGAACCCGCCGAAAATCACGGAATGAATCGCGCCGATGCGGGCGCAGGCGAGCAGGGCGACGGCGGCTTCGGGGACCATCGGCATGTAAATCGCCACGCGATCACCTTTCCGGACACCCTGCGATTTCAGGACGTTGGCAAATTTGCAGACTTCCGTGTGCAGTTCCGCATAGGTGATTTTTTTCACTTCCTCCTCCGGTTCGCCCTGCCAGAGGATGGCGATTTTGTCGCGCGTATTGGTTTTGAGATGGCGATCGAGGCAATTGACGGTCACGTTGAGCTGGCCGTCTTCAAACCAGGAGTGCCGGATAATGTGCGCGCCGGTGTCCCAGGTGAACTTTCGCGCCACGGTCGGCTTCTGGAACCAGTCCAGCACGCCGGCCTGTTCCAACCAGAAAGCTTCCGGCTCGCGAATGGAACGTTCGTACATGGCATTGTACCTGGCGGCGTTGAGGAGCGCGTCCCGGGCGATTTCCGGTGGGGGCGGGAAGGTGCGGCTTTCCTGCAAGAGCGAATCGGTCGAAATGGCTTGGTCACTCATGTTACGTTGCGAAATGGATTGCGTGCATTTCTGCAAAAATAAATTGCGCTGTCAATCGTGCTGATGGACTGAATTAAGATAATTGCAAGTGATTGCCCGTCAACCGAGTGCCTGGCGCATGGCGGCGAAAAAGTCTTTGCCGGTTTTGGTTGAAACCGGTTGCTTCGATTTGTCGGCCACGTGTTCGACGTGTTCCGCCGGCAATTCCTTCAGGAACGGCGAGGGATGGCAGGGCAGGAGCTGGCCGTATTTCTTCCGACCGCCGCAGTGGCTGAGGGTGAGCGTCTCCATGGCGCGGGTAATGGCCACGTAAAACAGCCGGCGTTCTTCGTCCAATGTGCCCTCGGCCTTGGACCGTGAATGAGGCAACAGGCCGTCTTCCAGGCCGACAATAAACACGTGCCGGAATTCCAGTCCTTTGCACGAGTGCATGGTAATGAGCGTGATCGCATCGCCCTGGTTTTCCTCCTCCTCCTCACGTTCGGTATCGAGCGTGATTTCCTCGAGAAAGGCCTGGAGCTTTTCCATGGCTGTCGCGGCAGATTGGCCCCCACCGGCCTGGTAGTCCATCGTTGCCAGTAAGTCCTTCAAATTGCGGATGCGACTTTCGGCGTTCTCCGGATCTTTTTCCTGGCGTCGCAGTTCGGCAAAATAACCGATTTCGTCCAGAAACCGGCCGGCCCAAAAGGAAAGTGACAAGTGACGGGTGACGGGTGACGAGACTGACAAGCCACCGTTCGCGGAATTCCTGTCACTTGTCACTTGCCACTTGTCACCTGCCAACGCGGCGCGCGTCCGTTCCAAAAACTCCACAAAAGCCTCGATGCTTTTGCGCGCGTTGCTCTGAAACCCCGCCGTCACCAGTGGATTCTTAATAGCCGTGAAGACGGAGCATTTTTGTTCGTGACTCGCCGCGAGAAGCCGTTCCATGGTCACGTCGCTCAGGCCGCGCGCGGGCACGTTGGCGATGCGCAACAGGCTGATGTCATCGTGCGGATTCAGAAAAACTATCAGATAAGCGAGAAAGTCCTTCACTTCTCGCCGATCGAAAAAGCTTTGTCCGCCGATCAGGTGATACCGCACACCGGCGGAGCGCAGCGCGGTTTCGAGCGGGCGCGACTGCTGGTTGGTGCGGAACAGGATGGCGCAATCGCGCCACGGCACGCGCTGCGCCAGCCGCTTGAACTCAACCTGCGCCACGACTTCACGCGCCTCGTCTTCGTCGTTAGCATGGGTTTGCAGCCGGATTTTCGCGCCGATCCCCTTGCCGGACCAGAGCGTCTTGCCGCGCCGACGGACGTTGTTTTTGATGATGGCGTTGGCCGTATTGAGAATCGTCGTGGTGCTGCGGTAGTTTTGCTCAAGCTTGATGACTTTGACCTCGGGAAAGAATTTTTCCAGGTCGAGCAGGTTGGCGATTTCCGCGCCGCGCCAGCCGTAAATGCTCTGGTCATCGTCGCCGACCACGCACAGGTTGCGATGCTCCTGCGCCAACGCCAGAACCAGTTGGAACTGGGCGGCGTTGGTGTCCTGGTATTCATCCACCATCACGTAGCGGTACTTTTCCCGGCAGGCCGCCAGTGCGTCGGGATGTTCACGGAACAGCCGGAGGGTGAGCAGGATCAGGTCGTCAAAATCCACGGCGTTGCAGGCGTGCAGGGCGGATTCGTAGCGTTTGCGGATGTGTTCGGCCAGGGCGCGGACGCTGTCGTCAGCGAAGACCGTTGCGCGTTCGCCGCCGTTTTTGAACCTGCTCAACAACGCCAGCACCGCCGCCGGATCGGCCTTTTCGCCCCTGGCCGAAATGCTGCTCAGGATTTTTTTGACCGTGCCGAGCTGTTCAGATTCGTCATAGATGACAAAGTTACGTTTGTAACCGAGCATTTCGATGTGCCGGCGTAGAATCCGGACACAAAGTGAATGAAAGGTACAGATGGTGGGTTGGGAGTCGGGGGGCGGGAAGCGAGAGTTTTCGCCCGCGACCCTCGTTTCCCGGCTTTCGGCCGGCTTTGGCACCAGGCGTGCTACACGTTCCTGCATTTCCCGGGCGGCCTTGTTGGTGAAGGTGACGCCGAGGATGTGGCCGGGTGCAATGCCATGCCGGATCAGGTGGGCGATGCGGAAGGTGATGACCCGCGTTTTGCCCGTGCCGGCACCCGCCAGAATGAGCAGCGGTCCCCGCAGGGTCTCGACGGCCTGGCGTTGCTGCGGATTGAGCGTGGACAAATTCAACATCGGGCGCGAAGTTTAGTTTGTGACGAAATCAACGCAAGCGCGCAGGAAACATTTTTGCGAAAGGCAAGATCCGGCCGGTATAAATTAAAAAATAGGTTGCACCAACCACGCGGCGCAGCTTAAGAATCTGTCGCGCTATGGGCAAAGCCCTCATCATTGCAGAGAAACCGTCGGTGGCCGGCGACATCGCCAAGGCGCTGGGCGGGTTCAAGAAAGTCGAAGATTACTACGAGAACGACCAGTATGTCGTCTCGTCGGCCGTCGGCCATCTGCTCACGATCGTTCCCCCCGAGGGTGTCGAGGCGGCGCGCGGCAAATGGACCTTCAAATGTCTGCCGGTCATTCCACCGCATTTCGATCTGCAACCGATTGAGCGCAATGAAAACCGGTTGAAAGTCCTCAAAAAGCTGATCAAACGCGACGACGTGGACGCGCTCATCAACGCCTGCGATGCCGGGCGCGAGGGTGAATTAATCTTCCGGAACATTGTCAAGTTCACGAAGGCAAAGCAGCCCATCAAGCGCCTCTGGCTGCAATCCATGACGCCGGCGGCAATCCGCGAGGGTTTTGAGCGGTTGCGCGAGGATGGCGCCATGCTCCCGCTGGCCGACGCGGCGTTCAGCCGGTCGGAGGCGGACTGGCTGGTCGGCATCAACGGAACGCGGGCGATGACGGCCTTCAACTCGAAGTCGGGGGGCTTTTACAAGACGACCGTGGGCCGGGTGCAAACCCCCACGCTGGCCATCGTGGTCGAACGCGAGCAGAAGATCCGCAAGTTCGTGCCCCGGGATTACTGGGAAGTCATCGGCACGTTTGACGCGGCGGCGGGCCAGTACACCGGGCGCTGGTTCGACGAAAAGTTCACCAGACCCGACAAAGACGGCGATGACCAGCTCAAGGCGGAGCGCCTTTGGGAAAAGACTCAAGCCGAGGCCATTCGTGACAAATGCCTGGGCAAGCCCGGCGTCGTGACCGAGGAAAGCAAGCCGAGCACATCGCTGTCACCGTTGCTCTACGATTTGACCAGTCTGCAGCGCGACGCGAACTCGCGGTTCGGTTTCAGCGCCAAGAACACGCTCGGCCTCGCCCAGGCGCTTTACGAACGACACAAGGTGCTGACGTATCCCCGAACCGATTCCCGCGCTTTGCCGGAGGATTACCTTGGCACGGTGAAAACGACTTTGGAGATTTTATCAGGCCGCATGCCCGGTGTCGGGACCGCCTTCCTGACCCGCTATGCCGCATTCGCCTCGAACATATTGGAACAGGGCTGGGTTCGTCCGAATAAACGCATCTTCAATAACGCCAAGGTTTCGGACCACTTCGCGATCATTCCCACGACGCAAATGCCGAAAGGCCTGTCGGAACCGGAGCAGAAACTCTACGACCTGGTGATGAAACGGTTTCTCGCGATTTTTTATCCTGCCGCCGAGTTTCTGGAAACGACGCGCATTACCCGCGTCGAAAGTGAGCCGTTTAAAAGCACCGGCAAGGTATTGGTGAATCCCGGCTGGCTGGCGGTTTACGGGAAGGAGGCGCAGGACGAAGATGCCGCGAATCTGGCGCCGGTCCAGCCCAACGAAACCGTTCAGACCAGCGCCGTGGAGGTGAAACCGAACGTCACCAAACCCCCGCCGCGTTACACGGAAGCAACGCTGCTCTCGGCGATGGAAGGCGCCGGGAAACTGGTCGAAGACGATGAGCTGCGCGAGGCCATGCGGGAAAAGGGCCTCGGCACGCCGGCGACGCGCGCCGCCATCATCGAAGGGTTGATTTACGAGCAGTATCTGCATCGCAACGGGCGCGAACTGCAGGCGACGGCCAAGGCGTTTTCCTTGATGGAACTGCTCAACGGTCTGGACATTGCGGAATTGACCCGGCCGGAACTGACTGGCGATTGGGAATTCAAACTGCACCAGATTCAGCGCCGGCAGAAAAGCCGCGACGAGTTCATGTCCGAAATTGCCGACATGACGCGGCACATCGTGGAACGCGCCAAAAAATACGAGCATGACACGATTCCCGGCGATTTTGGCATTCTGAAAATTCCCTGTCCCAAGTGTGGCGGCGAGGTCCACGAAAAATACAAACAGTTTCAGTGCGAGAAGTGCGACTTCGCGGTCTGGAAAACCGTGGCCGGCCGCATGTTCGAAATGGAGGAAGTGGAGCGGCTCATTTCCGAAAAGCAAATCGGCCCGCTGCAGGGCTTCCGCAGCAAGCTGGGCAGGCCATTCGCCGCCGTGCTGAAAATGAATGGCGAGTTCAAGGTGGAATTTGATTTCGGGAATGACCAGAGAAACGGGAATGGCGAAGCCGCCGCGCCCGTGGATTTCACCGGCAAGGAACCGCTGGGCAAATGTCCGAAGTGCGGCGCGCGGGTTTTTGACGCCGGGATGAATTACCTGTGTGAAAAGGCGACGGGTCCGGATAAAACGTGCGATTTCCGTTCCGGCAAAATCATTCTGCAGCAGGAAATCCCCCCGGAGCAGATGAAAAAATTGCTGGAAACGGGCAAAACCGATTTGTTGACGAAGTTTGTGTCCAAGCGAAACGGTCGCACGTTCAAGGCGTTTCTGGCGGCCGGGAAGGACGGCAAGGTTGGTTTCGAGTTCCTGCCGCGCGAGTCGAAGGGCAGGGCGGGGACGGATAAAAAGCCGAAGGAACCGCTACCGAAAATTGATTTCACCGGCAAAACCGAAATCGGGAAATGTCCCCGATGTGGTGGGCGGGTGTTCGATACGGACGCGGGCTATCTTTGCGAAAAGTCTCAGGCGGAGAAGAGGCCGTGCAGGTTCAAGATCAGCCGGGAAATCCTGCAACAGCCGATTGAACCGGCGCAGGCGCAGAAATTACTGGTCGCGCGCAAGACTGATTTGCTCGACAAATTCATTTCCAAGGCGGGCAAGCCATTTCCGGCGTATCTGGTGATGGACGACAAGGGCAAGGTGACGTTTGAATTTCCAGAGCGCTAAGCGGGCGAACATCACCGCGAATGTGCGATGACACGAATTGAATCCTTCATGTAAACCGCGTAATCTGCGGTTCCAGTGAAACCCGAATCCCGCCCGCCCAACCCTGAAGTTCACGACAAGTGGATTCACAAATTCCTCGCGCACCTGGCGACGGACCGTGGTGCGTCGGCCTACACCCAGCGGAATTACCGGCAGGCGCTGATGGAATTTGCACGCTGGCATCGGGACGAACACCAGGCGCTCCCGGCGTGGGAGAAGTTGCAGCGCGATGATTTCCGGAATTATTTGCGACACCTGGGTCGGCACAATTTGAGCCGCGCGGCGACGCAGCTCCGTTTCTCCGCGCTGCGGACGTTTTACAAATTTCTCATGCGGCACGGTGTCGTGGAAACCCTGCCGATCAAGAACCTTTCGTTGCCGAAACTGGAAAAGCGCCTGCCGAAATTCCTGACCGTGCAACAGATGAAGGATTTGCTGGAGGCCCCGGTGAAATTGTTGGCGGGCCGGAAACATCAGGGGGGGCCAGGCCGCCCCGTTTCTGCCGTTGCCTGCCTGCGCGATGTGGCGGTGCTGGAGACGATTTATTCCTGCGGCCTGCGCATCAGCGAACTGTGCGGCCTGCGCGCGGAGGACATTGATTGGAGCGAGCGGCTGGTCCGCGTACGCGGCAAGGGCAAAAAGGAGCGGCTGGTGCCGATCGGCGAGCCGGCATGGAAGGCAATTCAAAATTATTGGGGCGTGTTGAAACACCCGCCTTCCGGCCCGTCATCGGTTTTTTTTGCGGAGACCAGGAAGGTCGCGCCGCTCAAGCCACTGCAACTCTCCCGCCGCCTGAAACAATATCTGGTCATTGCCGGACTCGATCCGGCCCTGACGCCGCACAAGCTGCGGCACAGTTACGCCACGCATCTGCTGGACGCGGGGGCAGACTTGCGGAGCGTGCAGGAATTGCTCGGCCACGCCCACCTGGTCACGACGCAGGTTTACACGCACGTGACCACCGAACGCCTGAAAAAAGCCTATGACGCGGCGCATCCGCGGGCGTAAGTGCTTCTGTTTCTGATTGAAATTCCTTGAATGGAGGAGCATGATTATTTGTCGAAATAACCGAACGGTGAGCACGGTTAAAATCAGCCAGATATGAATATAAAATTGAAAGTTTTAGCTTTGGCCACAGTGGTTTCGACGGTGTTGCTGACCGGCTGCCAGTATCCCAACGGCGAGCCGAATAATACGGCGTCCGGTGCTTTGATTGGCGGGGCGATGGGCGCCATCGCCGGCGCGGCGATTGGCGGTCCCCGCAACGGCGGCGCCGGCGCGTTGATCGGCGCAGCGGCGGGCGCGATTACGGGAAGCGTCATTGGCAATTCAATGGACCAGGAGCAGGCGGCGGAACTTCGCGCCCAAGCCCCCCAGACTTATGTGCGCGTCCAACAGGGACAGCCGCTGAGTGTTTCCGACATCAAGGCGCTCGCCGCGGCGAATGTGAGTGATGACGTCATCATCAGCCAGATTCGCAACTCGCACACCGTCTTTCATCTCAGCACGTCTGATATCATTGATCTGCACAACGCCGGTGTCAGTGAGAACGTCATCAATTTCATGATCAACACGCCGGGTCTGGTCGGGGATGATTCAGCGGTCCAGACCACCACGGTGGTCACGGAACCACCCCCACCGCCACCGGCGGAAACCGTGGTGCTTGCGCCCGGACCGGGCTACATATGGGTTGGAGGCGATTGGGTGTGGAACGGTCGCTGGGTTTGGCGGGCGGGTTATTGGTCTTACCCGCCGTATCCTCATGCGGTCTGGGTGCGTGGCTATTGGGGCAGGGGGCCGCATGGCTGGTACCGGAGTTCCGGACACTGGCGATGAATTCGCGCTGAACTTTCCGGGTTCATCACAAAACAAGCAACACGGGACTTTTCTATTCAGTCTTTGGCGGCCGGAGGTGTAAGCTTTCGTCTTAAATCCTTCCGCAAAAGGCGCCGAGGGGAATTTGGTTAAGCTTCGGTGCGATGGCATGAAGGAGAGGCAATCGAATTGGTCCGGTTTCCAGAGGGGTTACTACAGGAACGTATGGTCGTGATTGTTTAGCGGGTGGCATTGATCAATAACCCATTTTCCAGCAGCTCCTTCCGGGACGACAATCAAGAGGCGGTCGTTATTCCACCCCTTAGCAGGTTTCCAGCTTATAGGCCGAGACCACTTAAAATAAATTCACTTGCATTTAAAACATGTAATCTTATAGTCAAGTCTGCTTGGTTAAGCGTTACTGACATCGGAAACAAAGCGTTTCGCTTTCAACGTGAACCGGCAATCATACCCGCAGGGATGTCCATTCGAAGCGGGAGCAAGCAGTTCCAGCTTCCTTGAAGGGACTCCTGTAACCTCGACACCACCCCTTTCCCGTGGACCGGTTTTCCGGACCTTCTTGCGCGCCGCCCTAACCCTCAATCTGCGACTTCTATGAAAACTTATGAATTTATTTTGAAGCTGGCTGTGGTCACGATGGCCACGATCTATCCGGTTACTGTTCTCAGCCTGCCCAACCTGGCTCCTTATCAACCCGCCGGTTGGTCGGACAAAATCGTCGTGTCAACGACGACCGGCACCACGACGGACAGCCCGTCATTCTCCACCACGGATTCGTTGTACCTGGATTGGGCGGTCGTCAACAATGGCGATGCAGGCACCGGCGGCACTTTTTACACCGCGCTCTACGTGGACGGGGTGTATAAAACTTTCTGGATCGTCAGCGCGTTGAACGCAAACACTTATTCGACGGTCACCGATTATGCCCTCGGCTCTCTTACTGCCGGAACGCACACGCTCACCATCACCAACGACTGGATAGGAATGATTACCGAAAGTACCAAAGCCGACAACGGCTACACCAAAACGATCGTAGTCAATCCGCCCGCCCAACCCAACCTGGTTCCTTATCAGCCACCCGGTTGGTCGGACAAAATTGTGGTCTCAACAGTCGTCGGCACGACGACCAATAGCCCGGTGCTTACCCCGACCGACACGCTCTACGTTGACTGGGCGGTTATCAACAACGGCTCCGGCGCCACCGGTGCGCGATTTTACACGGCCCTTTACGTGGACGGGTCATTGAAAACGTCCTGGTACACCGACCCGCCCTTGGGAACCAATTCCTACGTACATGTGAACGATTACTCCATCGGCTCTTTCAGTCTGGGGTCACACACCCTCATGCTCATTACCGACTCGACGTCCACTATCACCGAGACCAACGAACTGGACAACATCTACACCCGCCAGTTTACGGTGAGCCCGCCGCCGCAACCCAATCTGGCGCCCTATCAGCCCGCTGGCTGGTCGGACAAAATTGTGATTTCGACAAATACGGACGTCACCATCGACAGCCCGAATCCTACCACCGCCGATACGCTGTATGCGGCTTGGACCGTGGCCAACGTCGGAAACGTCGCAGTGACGAATACCTTTACCACCACCCTCTCCGTCGATGGTGAGATACGGAACACCTGGACCAATGCCTCGCCGCTGGCGCCCTCCAACTACGTTTCCGTTACGAATTACCTCATCGGTTCGCTCGACTCCAAGTGGACGCACACCATTACCGTGGAAACGGACACGGGTTCGGCCGTCCCTGAGAGCAACGAGGGTGATAATCATTACACCAAGCTGATAGCGGTGGTGCAGGCGCCGCCCACGGTCCAGACCCTGGCGGCCACTTCCATCGTGGACATTTCAGCGCAGCTACAAGCCAGGATCGATCCCCATTCGGGGGTCGGGTACGCGTGGTTTGATTATGGAACCACCACCAACTACGGCAGCACCACGTCACAACAATCACTCGGAACCGCAGTCACGAATATTCATTACAATCTCACCGGTTTGACCGCCGAAACGTCCTATCATTACCGCGCCGTCGCCTATAATGGCGGCGGCACGAATCGCGGCGGAGACGTGGCCTTTATCACGCTGGGCCCGCAAATCCGGATCGAACCCCTCACGCTCACCTTCGCCATCGCCGGCCCGGGTTCCGGCTCTGCTTCCGTTGCCGGTTCTCCGTCCGTTGCGCAGTCTGCCTCTGCCGCCGAACTGCCCGCGGCGCTTCCGATGGAGCAAAAACTCCTTTATGCCGATCAAATCACCAGCGGCTTCAACAAGAGCCCGACCGTGGCTGTCACCGTCAACCTGAGCCTGCCCCGAAGCGCCCGCGTCGCAACGGATTTCGCTTCCGTCGCATCGCTGAAAGAGCTGCAGACCGACGTTAGGGCGGTCCAGCGCGAAGTGCTCGACAACGTTCCGGTACAATACCTGAAATTGCGCCACCGCTTCGAAAACATCGCCGGTTTCTCCGCCGAAGTCACCGCGGAAGGACTGCAAGCGCTGCAGGCGCATCCGCGCGTTGTTTCCATTGAGCCGGTTTACGTATTGGAACCTCATCTGGCGCAAAGCATCCCGCTCGCTCATGGAATGACCTATCGCTCGGCCTACAACGGGGCGGGAATGTCCATCGCCATTTGCGACACGGGGATTGATTACAACCATCCGCGCCTCGGGGGTGGAGGATTTCCCAACAGCAAGGTGCTCGGCGGCTACGATTTTGGGGACAATGATGCCGATCCCATGCCGGTCGATCAGGCGCACGGCACCGCTTGCGCCGGCATCGCCGCGGGCGACCTCGGGACGGTCGGCGACTACATCGGAGGCGTGGCGTACAATGCCAAGATCTATGCCCTAAAAATGACTTCCGATACCGGCGGCGGCGCCAGCACGGATGCGGAAGTGGCGTCCTGGGACTGGTGCGTGGCCCACCAGAACGATAATCCCAACTACCCCATCATGGTGATGAGCACCAGCTTTGGCGGTGGACGCTACTTTTCGCCGTGTGACAACGAGCTTCCGTCCATGACCGCCGCCGCCAGCAACGCCGTCGCGGCGGGCATCACCGTCCTCGCCTCCTCCGGCAATGACGGCTACTGCGATTCCATGGCCTTTCCGGCGTGCGTTTCGAGCGTGATTTCCGTGGGGGCGGTCTATGACGCGGCCTTTGGTCATAACACTCCCTGCGTGAATGTTGCGTCCTGTGCGCCCAAAATTGCCAATAGCGGCTGTGCGAGCGGTTACTACGTTGATGACGTATCGGCACCGGACAAAGTGACTGCTTATTCGAACATGGCGGACTTCCTGGGTCTGCTCGCTCCCGGAGACCAAATTTACACGCTCGACATCGTCGGCTCGGACGGATTTTCGAGCGGTGATTACGACGCTACCTTTGGCGGAACCTCGGCCGCCTGCCCCTTTGCCGCCGGCGCGGTGGCGTGCCTCCAGTCCGCGGCGAAAGCGCGCACGGGCAATTACCTTACGCCCCTGGAAGTCAAAAATCTTTTGCAGGCGAGCGGCGATCCAGTCACCGACACCAAGGTGGCGATTACCAGGCCGCGCGTGAACCTTGAGCGCGCCATTCAGAGCCTGCCCGACCGCAGCCAGACCTTCCGCATCTACAACGACGGCGCGGGAAAGTTGACGGTGACCTCGATTACACCGGCAACCAATGCCCCCTGGATCCACTTTGTGCCGGCCGTTCCGTTCGACATTCCGGCGCCGGGATATCAGGATGTAAGTGTGGTGGTGGATACGAACCAGGCGCCGGCCGGTCAAGCCACGATTCGTCTCCTGGTTGCCTCCAACGATGCCGACCAAAGCCCGTATCCCAATGGCGTGTATGTGCAGACCGTTCGCCCGGCGCAGATCATCCTGAACGGCATGGGCCTGAGCAATGGCATATTTCATTTTGTTCTCAACGGCCCGGCGGGGAGCAATTGCGTCGTGCAAGCCTCCTCCAACCTTTTCAACTGGTGGTCCATTGCGACCAATACCATTCCCGGCGGCGGTTCGCTGCTCGTTGCCGATCCCGGCATGACAAACCACAGCCCGCGCTTTTATCGAGTACGGATGCCGTAACGTCCCGAAACGCAAACCTTGATCCTCGGCCGTGGGAAGCGGGTGCGTATTCTCCGCTTCCACTTTGTTACTTGCACTCTATCCAAATTGAACGAATTTCCTCCCGTGGGGATGGCTGTCAATCTGGTAGAACACCGGCACAGGGTGAGCGCGATCGGCGGTACGTTCGTGTGGTTGTGTTTTATTCTCCTGCTCGCCGTACCGGCCGCGCCGGCCCAGGCCACCGACGTCTTGACCTATCATGACGACAACGGCCGCACCGGACAGAATTTGAACGAGGAGATTTTGACGCCGGCCAGCGTCAATACCAACCACTTCGGCAAATTGTGGGTGCTGCCGGCGGACGGCCTGGTGGATGCCGAGCCGCTATATGCCGCGGGTGTTTCCATTCCGCAGAAAGGCCTGCACAACGCGGTGTTCGTTGCCACGGAACATGACAGCGTTTATGCCTACGACGCCGACAGCACCAATCTGTTCTGGCACGTTTCCCTGCTCGGCCCCAACGAAGTAACGTCCGACAATCGCGGCTGCAGCCAGGTAACTCCAGAGATCGGCATCACCGCCACGCCGGTCATTGACCGCCAGCTCGGCCCCAACGGCACGATCTTCGTCGTGGCGATGAGCAAGCTGGTGACCAACAGTACAACCACCTACTTCCAACGCCTGCACGCGCTGGATCTGGCGACCGGCACCAACCGCCTGCCCGCCGTGACTGTTGCCGCCAAATATCCCGGCACGGGTGACAACACGGACGGCACCAACGTGATATTCGATCCGGCCCAATACAAGGAACGCTGCGGACTGCTGCTCTTGAACGGCGTGATTTACACCTCCTGGGCATCGCATTGTGATATCCAACCCTACACCGGCTGGATCATCGGCTATGATGAACACACGCTGGCCCAAACCAGCGTGTTGAACATCACGCCAAATGGAGAAGGCGCCGCCCTTTGGATGAGCGGCGCCGGGCTCGCGGCCGACACCGCCAGCAACCTCTATTTCCTGGCCGGTAATGGCACCTTTGAAACCACGCTGACCACGAACGGATTTCCCAACCGGGGCGATTATGGCAATTCCTTCATGAAACTCTCAACCATCAGCAACCAACTCGCCGTGGTGGATTATTTCACCATGTTCAATACCGTGAACGAGAGTGCGGCCGACGCGGACCTCGGTTCGGGTGGCGCGCTCGTGTTGCCGGACATGGTTGACGGGCAGGGGAACACCCGCCAACTCGCCGTCGGCGCCGGGAAGGACAGCAATCTTTATCTTGTGGATCGTTCGAACCTGGGCAAGTTCAATCCGGCCAACGACAACGCCATTTACCAGGAACTTGACGGTGTTCTGCCGGGTGGTGTCTGGGCCATGCCCGCTTACTTCAACGGCACGCTTTATTACGGCTCCGTAGGAAACAACCTCCAGGCGTTTACGTTTGTGAATGCCCGACTTGCCGGCAGTTCCTCGCAAACCGCTGTCTCGTTCGGGTACCCCGGCACGACCCCGGGCATTTCCGCCAACGGAAATTCCAATGGCATTGTTTGGGCTGCAGAAAACACTTCCCCGGCTATTTTGCATGCCTATGCGCCGACCAATCTTGCCACGGAGTATTATAACAGCACCCAGGCCGGTAGCCGTGACCGATTTGGGGCCGGCAACAAATTCATCACCCCGATGATCGCCAGTGGGAGGGTGTATGTCGGAACCACCACCGGCGTGGGCGTGCTCGGCCTGCTCAACCAGTCCACGCTGACGCCACTCCAAATCTGGCGGAACAGTTATTTTGGAAATCCGTCAAACGTGGGGGCGGGTGCCAACCGTGCCAGCCCGGCCGGCGATGGTGTGCCCAACCTGATTAAATATGCGCTTGGCCTGAATCCAACCAACCCGGCCACACCCGCTCAGTTGCCTTCCGGCAGCATCCAATCGGCCGGTCCCTTGAACTTTCTGACTCTCACCGTCAACCGCGCAACGGAGCCCCCCGATGTTACTTACGTCGTCGAAGTTTCCAGCAACCTGCTGGACGGTTGGGTTTCCGGCCCGTTGAACACCGTCACGCTCACAAACCTGGCCACGCAACTGGTTGTGCAAGATATCACGCCCGTGCCGGCGGCGACTGCCCGGTTCATCCGTTTGCGCGTCACGAATCCCTGACGCCAAGGAACTTAACGTGCGGGATCAATTTCACTCCGGCCACCTGGCATTCATCTTCTGTCTAGGATATTCAGGTATCTTACGAAATCCATTTGACTTCTTTATGTAATGGCACTTATTTGCCGCTGTGTCATCGAACCCCTCTGCCACCACCGCGCATGCCGGGAACGCCGGCGAACTCGTTGCTCCCCGTCTCAGCCGCGGCCCTTCGTCCGGCGATGTGCCGGGCGAAATCGCGCCGGATAAAATTCTGCAACTCGGCCTCGGTTTCTGGGGTTCGAAAACCCTGCTCAGTGCCGTCGAACTCGGTGTCTTCACCCAGCTCGCCAGGGGGGCCGCTAAACGCGGAATCGCTGCGCACCCGGTTGAATCTGCACCCGCGCGGCGCCAGTGATTTCTTCGACGCGCTGGTCGCGTTGGGAATGCTGGAGCGGAAGGACGGGCATTATGGCAACACCCCCGCGGGCGATTTGTTTCTGGACCGTGCCAAACCCGGTTACATCGGCGGCCTGCTGGAGATGGCCAATGCCCGGCTCTATCGGTTTTGGGGTGATCTGACCACGGCCCTGACGTCGGGTGAACCGCAAAACGAGAGCAAACAGGCCCGGGACACCTTTGCCGAGCTTTATGCGGACCCGGCCCGGCTCAAACAATTTCTGTCCGCCATGACCGGCATCAGCATGGGCGCGGCCCGGTCCCTGGCGCAACAATTTCCCTGGGACAAATTCCAGAACTTCATTGACGTGGGCGGCGCGCAAGGATGCGTGGCCGTCCAACTGGCCCTGGCTCATCCGCACCTGACTGGCGGCGAATTTGACCTGCCCGTGGTGGGCCCCATCTTTGACGAGTACGTCCAATCCTTTGGTCTGGCCCAAAGATTGCGCTTTCAACCGGGCAACTTTTTCGACGACCCGCTGCCCGGCGCCGAAGTTATCATCATGGGCCACATCCTGCATGATTGGGACCTGGAGCAGAAACAGAAGCTTATCGCCAAGGCCTGTGCCGCCTTGCCACCGGGCGGTGCGCTCGTTGTTTACGACGCCATCATTGATGACGACCGGCGACGCAATGCCTTCGGCCTGCTCATGAGTCTTAATATGCTGATTGAGACCAAGGGCGGTTCCGATTACACCGGCGCGGATTGTCGCGGCTGGATGCATGACGCCGGCTTCAAGGAAACCCGCGTCGAACCGCTCTGTGGCCCCGACTCCATGGTGATTGGTCTCAAGTAACGCAGGCGAATTATCGTCCATTTGACCGCCAGGAGCGCAAAGAGCACGGAGAGGAAAAAGCCGATACGCAACACGGCGGGCGTGGGGAACATACTGCCAAAAACCACGCCCGCCGGACTTATTACGCTATGTTTTACTCAGCACAGCCAAGTTAGCTCATCTTAATGGATTTTTCAACTTGTTCACAAAGTTTTATCTATAAACCGGGGCTTAATGAGTCCTGTTCCCAAAATCGTCAGTGTTCTTTGCGGTCAACTCCCGCGCTTCGCGGTTACCACGGCGAACTCAGCTGGTCGAGAAATTCGTACCGGGCCCGGTGCGCGTCGGGCACAGCGCTGGAGTTGGCGCTGAAATGCATTACTGGATAGCCGTCCTGGCGGTTGTACGCCGGCCACGGCGGCAGGCGCGGGGCGTTGGGATTGCCTGTCTTCGCAAAGTTGGTCCAGTACGCTGCCATCAATTCCGACACTTTCCGGTCTTCCGGCCGCCACGGCAGTTGTTTCGAGGACAACACCCGGAAGACGAACTCGATTTCCGAGGCGTGTGGCGCAGTCGGCTCCGTGCCCGGTCCGGCGTCGGTGGGCAACGGCAACGTCTGATCAAACTCGTACCGGTAAACCGGAGCTTCACCGGTCTGCAGCTGCATTTCCAGCCACTTCCAGGTGGAATAAGCAATGAACTGGTCCCCGGCAAAATCCTGCGCCGCCCGCTCGACTTCGGCATCCGTCGCCGCCGGATAGAGTTTGAGGAAGGTTTCCGCGTTGGTACCGAAATGCGCCCTGGCGCGCGCGGTGTAATTCTCGACGGTCGGCGCGTCATTGGTAAAATAGGACTTGAAACTCCCTTCGTCCCGGTTCCATCCCGCCAGCAGCGGGACGTGGCTTTGTCGGCCGGCAGCGTAGATCGCCGGACAGTTGGTCGGCAGAAAGTAACCGTCAATGTCCGGTTTGAAATATTCCCACGGCAGTTGTAATGCCGCCGCCAGCAACTTTTGGGCGGGCACGGCCCGCAACGCCTCGAGCGAGTTTGTCCCAAAAGCCGATGCCACAAACTTCATGCCCGCCGCTTCCGCCTCGGCGCGCGGCCT
>JANWKE010000126.1 GCA_025451535.1 Verrucomicrobiia bacterium | reverse complement strand
GCGCGTCATATCATCGGCAATGGCGCGGATTTTGAGGACACGGATTTTGCGAACTTCATCGCATTTTTTGGCACGTCCCGATCTGAAAAGCCCTGAACGGCTCGACAATGTCCAACGATTCTGAAAAACTGCGCGGCCGTGAAACAATCAATCGTCACTTTGGACATGGAAGGCGTGCTGACGCCGGAGATCTGGATTGCCGTCGCCGAGAAGACCAAAATCCCGGAATTGCGCCGCACCACGCGCGACGAGCCGGATTACGACAAGCTCATGCGCGGCCGCCTTGCCATCCTGGACCAGCACGGCTTAAAGCTCTCAGACATCCAAAGTGTCATCGGTACGTTGCAACCGCTGCCAGGCGCCAAAGGATTTCTCGATGAACTGCGTTCGCTGGTGCAGGTCATCATCCTGTCCGACACGTTCGAGCAATTCGCCTCTCCCCTCCTCCGCCAGCTCGGTTGGCCGACGCTGCTTTGTCATCGGCTGGTCGTCGAGCAGGACCACATTGTGAATTACCAGTTGCGCATCCGGGAACAAAAGCGCGAGGCCGTGGCCGCCTTCAAGCGGTTGAATTATCACGTCATCTCCGCCGGCGATTCCTACAACGACACCGCGATGTTGCTCGAAGCGAACGTCGGCTTTCTGATTCACGCGCCGGAAAAGGTGAAGCAGGAATTTCCGCAGTTCAAGGCCGTCGAATCGCTGGCCGATTTGCTGAAATTGATCAAGGCGGCAATGGCGTAGTGCGGAATTCGGGAGTGCGGAGTGCGGAATGAATCCAAATCAATGGCGGCTCGTGGATTTTCGTGCTGTGCTGATCGAAGCGACGGCGATAGCAGTCAATTCGTCGGCTTCCTGCAACAGCGCGGAGATTTTGGCCAGTTTGATTTTGCCGGAGTCCGTTAATAATTCCATCCAATAGCCCGATTCATCCGCCTCCTCTTCAACCGTGCCCATTTTGGAAATGAAATCAGGCACGGATTTACTACGGCAAGCGGCGCGATAGTTCGCGCCCACGGAAGTTCCAGATCGAAGCAACTATTTACCGAGGACGTTCGACGTCATATCATGCGGTAAGCACTCGACCAGGTTGATAATTCGTAAAGCGAACTGTTTGGTCCTAAGTTTCAGGTTTTCGTTGCGCATGGTTTGCCCTTCGTTTTTTGATGTTGCCAGAGACTAACAAAAGTTCATTTTACATTCGCCCTTCACTTTTTATTCTGCACTCCGCGTTCCGCACTCCGCACCGGGTTCAATCCTCGGCTTTGAAGGCGCGCGAAATCAAATCGCGCACCGCTTTTTTCGGATCTTTGCCTTCGTAGAGCAACGCATGGACCTCGTCAATGATCGGCGTCGGCACTTTCTTTTCACGCGCCAGCCGGTGCGCCGACCGCGTCGTGGGATAACCCTCGGCCAGTTTGGGATGTGACGCCTGGATTGCCGCCATCGTTTCACCACGCCCGACACGCTCGCCCAGGTCGCGGTTGCGGCTTTGCTTCGAGAAGCACGTCAACATGAGGTCACCCAGGCCGCTCAGGCCGGAGAAGGTTTCCGCCTGCGCGCCGCACGCCACGCCCAGCCGGCGCATTTCGGAAAGCGCCCGCGTGACCAGGCCGGCCTTGGTGTTATCGCCGTAACCAAGTCCGTCGCTCACCCCCGCCGCGATGGCGATGATGTTTTTCAGCGCGCCGCCGTATTCCACGCCCAGAATGTCGGTGCTCCGGTAAATGCGGAATTCCGGCCGATGGAAAAGTCCCTGCACCGTGCGCGCCGCGCCGTCGCTTTCACTGGCGCAAACGACCGTGGTCGGGATACCCAGCGCCACCTCGCGGGCAAAACTGGGGCCGGAAAGTGCTGCGACGCGGTTGGCCGGTGCGTGCTCGCGCAATATCCGGCTCATCGTATCGCCGGTTTCAAACTCGATGCCCTTGGTCACGCTCACGAACATTCCCGGATGCCCTTTCAGCTTGACCGCCACCTGCCGGAACGACTGCGACGGAATGGCCATCACCAGACACTCGGCGCCGCCAGTTGCCTTTTGAAAATCCTCCTCGATTTTCCAGCCGGTCGGCAATTTCACACCGGGCAGATAGCGCTCGCTGCGACCGCGTCGGAGTTCCGCCAGTGTTTCGGCGTTGATGTCCCAAAGCGCCACGGCATTGCCGTTTTCGTGCAGCACCTTGGCCAGCGCGGTCCCCCATGCGCCGGCACCAAGGACGGTGATTCTCATGTCGTTTCCTTTCTTTTGAATTGCAGCCGGTTTTCGGTTCCGGCGATGAGGCGCTGCAGGTTGCCCTTGTGTTTGTAAATGGCCATCACACCCAGCACTGTGGTGACAATACCGAGCAATAAATTATGCGGCGGCAGGATCCAGACCGCGGCGGGCAAGGCAACCGCCGCCGAGATGGAACCAACCGAAACGTATCGCGTCACCAGCAACGCCACCAGGAAAACCACCAGCGCAATCAGCAACGCCCACGGCGCGAGCGCCAGATAAACACCGGCACTGGTGGCGATCCCCTTGCCGCCTTTGAATTTCAGCCAGCAGGTGTAATTGTGGCCCAGCACGGCGAAAACTCCGGCAACCACATAAAACCGGATCTGGAGTTCCAGGGGCTCGTCCTGAAATGGCCGGAAAAGACCGGAAAAATGAGGGGCCAGCCAGTTAAAAATCAGCGAAGGAAGGAAGGCACAGGCCGCATAGCCCTTCAGTGCATCTATGAACAACACAAAAATTCCCATCGGTCTGCCGAGCACGCGCATCGCGTTCGTCGCGCCGATGTTGCCGCTGCCGACGGTGCGGATATCTATGCCTTTGGCCTGTGCCACGAGAAAACCGGTCGGAATCGAGCCGAGCAAATACGCCGCCGCCGCAACGATGACATAACTCAGAATTGGCACGCCGACACTTTAAGAGTCCAAAGTCCAAAGTTCAAAGTCCAAAGTTACGGTGGCGTGTCGTGGTTCCGCCAGGTTTTGGACTGCGGCAGCCCTCTGCCGCTATTTGACCCGCGACGGCCGACGAAAGCGGCAGAGGGCTGCCGCAGTCCAAGACGCTATCGCGCGATTCGGATCCAACCCGCGGATTTCGACTTTTAGAAAATCACTTTTGTTGGCACACTCCCGGCATGTCATCAAAGGTCAGAGTGGCAGTCCTGGGCGTCGGTTCGCTGGGGCAGAATCATGCCCGCCTCTATGCGGAATTGGCCAGGACTGGACAGGTCGAGTTCGCCGGCATTTTTGACACCAACGCTGACACCGCCCGTAAAATTGCCGCCAAATACCAGGCGCACGAGTTCCATTCCGTCGCCGAGGCTGCCGCGAATGCGGACGCGTTGAATATCGTCACGCCCACCAACACCCATTTCGAACTCGCGAAGCAATTGCTCGCGCAAGGCAAGCACGTTCTGGTCGAGAAACCGATGACCGATAACACCGCCCAGGCGGCCGAACTCGTCCAGCTGGCGCAGCAAAACAATTGCGTCCTGCAAGTCGGGCACGTTGAGCGATTCAACCCCATTTTCAAATATCTCGAAACGGCCGCACCTGAGCCGCGTTTTATCGAATGCCACCGGCTGTCGCCCTACCCGGCCCGCTCAACGGACATCGGCGTCGTGCTGGACTTGATGATCCACGACCTTGACGTCGTGCTCGCATTCGTGAAATCGCCGGTCACCAGCGTGGACGCCGTGGGCATCCCGGTTTTGAGCAAGAGCGAGGACATCGCCAACGCGCGGTTGCGTTTTGCCAACGGCTGCGTCGCCAACCTTACGGTCAGCCGTGTCAGCCCGGAACGGATGCGGAAGATTCGCGTGTTCAGCGGCCCGACCAATCCCTGCTACATCTCGCTCGATTACCGCGCGCAGGAGGGTTTTCTCTACCGCGTCGCCCGCGAGGATGAGTGGGTAAGTTCCAAGTTGAGAAAGCTTTTGGCCCTGGCTGGCAGCAACGTAACGGTTGTCAGCGAATTTGCCGGAAAAAAAGTCGTGCGCGAACCCGTGCCGATTGCGAAGGACGAACCGCTCAAGCTCGAACTGCAAAGCTTTGTGAACTGCGTCCGCGAAAAACAGACGCCCGTCGTCAGCGGCGAATCCGCCAAACACGCGCTGGACCTGGCCTTTGAAATCACGAGACAGGTGCAGCAAAGCAAATGAACAACAGCGAAAACATCACCCGTCGTCCGTTGAAATCGCGCGATACGAAATGGGCCGGAGCCGTCGCAAGCTGGCTGGCGCGTGTCGGCATCCGGCCCAACGTCATTTCGGTAGCGGGCACGGTTTTCGCCGCCGGAGCCGGAGTTTGTTTTTGGTTTACCGGCCATACGGCGCTAGGCTGGCATTGGAGCGTCCTGTTAATGCTCGCTGTTTGCGGAATGCAATTGCGGCTACTGTGCAATCTGTTCGATGGCATGGTGGCAATTGAGGGCGGATTTAGGACGAAGGCGGGGGAAATTTTCAATGAATTGCCCGACCGTTTTTCGGACGCGTTTATTTTCATTGGGGCGGCGTACTCGGTACCAGAATTTGCGTGGACGCATGAACTCGGTTGGGCGGCAGCGGTGCTCGCTGTCATCACCGCCTATGTACGCGCGCTAGGGGCGAGTATGGGAGCGGGACAGCAATTCATTGGACCGATGGCCAAACAGCAACGCATGGCGGTGATGGCGGCCACATGTGTGGTCGGTGCATTCGCACCGATTTGGCCTTTGCTGGCACGTATGATTCCCGTGGCACTTACCCTGATTATTCTCGGTTGTGTCATCACCATTATTCGGCGTTGTCACCGAATCGCACAGGAAATGGAATCAAAAAAATGACCAGGACCTTGCTGGTGGTGCTATCAAAACTGGTCAGCGGCGCGAATATCCGCTGGGTCGGCTGCGCGCCGGATGTCCGGCAACGGATCTATTTTGCCAACCATACAAGCAATCTCGACGCGCTCGTGATTTGGGCGTCACTGCCGTCACTGGTACGCGAACTGACCCGGCCTGTGGCCGCGCGCGATTACTGGATCAAAGATCCACTGAGGAGACATCTCGCTAACAAGGTTCTCCACGCCGTGCTTATCGAACGCAAAAAGCCCACCGTACACGACAATCCGCTGGCCGACATGCTCGCTGCGCTGGGCGACCGGCATTCGCTGATTATTTTTCCCGAAGGTGGGCGGCAGACCGCTACGGAGATGATGCCGTTCAAGGCGGGCTTGTTTCATCTCGCCAAAGACCGGCCGGATGTTGAATTTGTGCCGGTGCTGATTGACAACCTGAACCGCATTTTGCCCAAAGGCGAATTCCTGCCAGTGCCGTTGCTGAGCAGCGTGAGTTTCGGCGCCCCGATAAAATTGGAAGCCGGCGAGGAAAAAACCAGGTTTCTCGAACGTGCACAAGCCGCGGTCAAGGCACTGCGACAATCATGAATCTAAAACTCGACAAACAAACCTTCTGGCTGGTCGGTGGCGTGCTGGCATTACTGGTAGTGTCGTCATTGATCGGCTGGGTGTTGTCATTGCGAACCGCCGGCGATCAGGGCCGCGCCACAATACAAAACCTCAACGCCCGTATCCGTGCCTGGTGGATGATGGTGGCAATTTTTGGATTGGCGATGGCAACGGGCGGCATCGGATCGGTGGTCTTGTTTGGCCTGACCTCATTCATGGCCTTGCGCGAATTCATCACGCTCACGCCGACCCGTTATGGCGACCATCGCTCCCTGTTCTGGGTTTTTTTCATTATTCTGCCGCTTCAGTATTATCTGATTGCCATCAAATGGTACGGACTGTTTTCCATCATGATTCCGGTCTATGCGTTTCTCCTACTGCCGATTCGCAGCGCCGCGGCCGGCGACTGTGAGAAGTTTTTGGAGCGCACGGCAAAAATCCAATGGGCTTTAATGATTTGCGTCTATTGCATCAGTTACGTTCCGGCCCTGTTGAGCCTGGACATTCCCGGCTACGCAGGACAGAACGGGAAACTGATGTTCTACTTCGTGCTGGTCGCGCAAATCAGCGACGTGTTCCAATACGTCTGGGGTAAAATTCTCGGTCGCCATAAAATCGCACCGACCGTCAGCCCGAACAAGACTTGGGAGGGATTTATTGGAGGCATCGCCTGCGCGACACTGATCGGCGCGGGGTTATGGTGGGCTACGCCATTCACGCCGTGGCAATCAGCCGGCATGTCGCTGGCCATCACGTTTATGGGTTTTGGCGGCGGATTAGTGATGTCCGCAATCAAACGAGACCGCGGCGTGAAAGATTACGGCAACTTGATTCAAGGCCACGGCGGTGTAATGGACCGAATTGACTCGCTGTGCTTTGCGGCGCCAGTTTTCTTCCACTTGACGCGTTTCTTTTTCACGTGAACCCGAAAACCTTCATGCTCATCGCCGGCGAGGCAAGCGGGGATTTGCTCGCGGCGGAATTGGTTTCTGCCCTGCAGGCACAATCGCCGGGCGCAAAATTCTTCGGCGCCGGCGGCACGGCGATGGCTGCGGCAGGCGTGGAACTGGCATTCGACCTGACGCAGCATTCAGTTGTCGGCTTTACCGACGTGGTCAAAAACTACTTCAAATTCCGACAGTTGTTTAATCAACTGCTCACGCCGGCCATCGAACGCAAACCGGACGCCATCATCGGCGTGGATTTCGGCGGTTTTAACCTGCGTTTCGGTCATGCCATCAGGCAATACACCCGTGAAAACCCTTTCTCCAAGTGGAACCCGAAAATCATTCAATTCGTTTCGCCGCAGGTCTGGGCGTCACGACCGGGCCGGGCGAAGCTGTTGGAGGCGGATTATGATCTGCTCCTGAGCATTTTCCCGTTTGAGAAGGACTGGTACGCCCGGCGCGCGCCGAAGTTGCGGGTGGAGTTTGTGGGACATCCGATGGTGGGACGATTCCAAAAGGCAGAAGGCAGAAGGCAGAAGGCAGAAGGTTCAGCGGCTTCACCGACAATTTTACTTTTGCCGGGCAGCCGGACGAGCGAACTGAAACGGCATCTCCCGGTGATGCTCGATGCGCTGGAATTCATTCAGGGCAGGCTGCCGGAGGCCAGTGCCCGAATGGTGTTGCCAAATCCGGCGTTGCAGAAACTCGCAGCCAGGCTTTCCGCCCCTCCCCCCAACGTCGAGATTCGGGTTGGCAACCTGCCTGAATTCCTTGCGCAAACGGACATCGCCATCGCTTCAACCGGTACGGTGACGATGGAGTGCGCGTTTTTCGGCGTGCCGGCGGTGACGCTTTACCAGACGTCCTGGGTCAATTTCGAAATCGCCAGGCGCATCGTCACCGTAAAATGGGCGACCATGCCGAACATTCTGGCCAACGAGGAGGTTTATCCCGAATTCATCCAAAACACCGCCACGCCGGGAAACATCGCCGGCGCGGCGCTGGAACTGTTGCAGAACGAATCGCGCCGGCGAAAAATCAAATTGCAGCTCGCGAACATCGTTTCCGCCCTGGGCAGTCCCGGCGCCACCGGACGCGCGGCGACGGCCATCCTGAATCTGTTCTGATGAAAGACCTTACGAATCCAGTATGGATCAAAATGAAAGGGCTGCTGTTCCTGTTCATTGGAATTGCTGCGGCCATCCTGATTTTCCTCGGGAGCCCGAATTGGCAGACGGCTATCTTGCTCGTGGTGGCCATCTGGAGTTTCTGCCGGTTTTATTATTTCGCATTTTACGTCATCGAAAAATACGTTGACCCGAGCTACAAATTTTCCGGGCTGATTTCGTTCGCGAAGTATTTATTCCGGCGCCGGTGAATCCGGCGGGGCGAGCTTCCGCGGGAGCCGGATTCACGACTCCCAAACGGCTCGTCCGGAGCCTCACCCCGCCAGTTTTGACTTTCAGGGACGCAACAATTACCCTCCCGGCATGGAATCGCTGCATGCACCGTGGCGGATTGATTATATCCTCGCGCCCAAGCCACAACTTGACGCCAGCCTGTTCACGCGCATCGCCCAATCCAACGATGACGAGGCCAATTACGTGATCGTCCGTGACCGCACCTGTTTCGCGCTCCTTAACAAATACCCTTACGTTGGCGGCCATTTGCTGACCGTGCCATACAAGGAAGTGGCCGATTTGAACGGCCTGACCGATGACGAACTGGCGGATTTATGGAAGCTGACGCGGCGTTGCGTAAACGCGCTGACGAAATTGATGAAACCAGACGGCTTCAACATCGGCATCAACCTCGGCAAGGTCGCGGGCGCCGGCGTCGCGGAGCATTTGCACATTCACGTCGTACCACGCTGGAACGGTGACACCAATTTCATGCCGGTGCTGGCCAGCACCACCGTTCTGCCTCAAGCTTTGAACGAGCTGGCCGGAAAATTGCGCGCGGAGCTGGCAAAATAATTCAACTGTGGCAACGGAAACTCTCCATTTTGAAAACGCGCGCGTCGCGCAGCAGCTTTTCAACAATGAACCCCGCAATCTGCAATCCCTCGAAACCGAACTGGGCGTCAAGGCCACGTCGCGCGAAGGTTGGATCAAACTGGAAGGCCAGGCCGACGCCCTTGAACGCGTCAAACACCTCTTTGTTTCGCTCGAAACCCTGTTGAAGGCCGGCACGCCCGTCCGCAACCGCGAGTTCGCCCATGCGCTGAACGTGGTGAAGCATGAAGGCGCGGCAACCCTCAAGGATTTGGTCAGCGACCGCGTGATGACGCACGACCGGAAACCGGGCGTTACCGCCAAAACCGTCGGCCAGAAAAGATACCTCGACGGGATTCGGCAGCACGACGTGACCTTTGGCGTCGGTCCCGCCGGCACGGGCAAGACGTATTTGGCCGTGGCCATGGCGCTGGCGGCGTTGCGCGATGGCAAGGTGTCGCGGATCATTTTGACGCGCCCGGCCGTGGAAGCCGGCGAGGCACTGGGCTTTCTGCCGGGCGACCTCTACGAAAAAATTACGCCGTATCTCCGCCCGTTGCAGGACGCATTGCATGACATGCTGCCGGTCGAGGAAATCCAGAAGCACACCGAGCGCGGCACGATTGAAATCGCGCCGCTGGCCTACATGCGCGGCCGGACGCTGAACAATGCCTTTATCATCCTGGACGAGGCGCAGAATTCGACGATGGAGCAAATGCTGATGTTCCTTACGCGGCTCGGCCACGGCTCGAAGGCGGTCATCACCGGCGACGAGACGCAGATTGATTTGCCGCCAAACAAATATTCCGGCCTGCTGGAGGCGCATCGCATTTTGAAAAACGTGGAAGGCATCGCCGTCGTCGAATTCAGCAAGCGCGATGTGGTCCGCCATCCACTCGTGCAACGCATCATCACGGCCTACGAGGAACATCGCGGCGGGGCGAAGTCGTGAGCGGAATGAACGTCGTCCTCGCCAACCGTCAGCGCACGCGGAGTCTCAATCCGCACTTGCTGAAACAAATCGCAAGCGCGTTACTCGTTGATTTGAAAATTGAGGACGCAGAACTCGGCGTTCACCTGATCGCCACGCCGGAAATGACCCGGCTCAATGAGAAATTCCTTCGACACGAGGGTTCGACGGACGTCATCACGTTCGATTATTCGGATGCCGGACGCCGGACGCCCGTTGCCCGACGCCAGCTTTACGGCGAAATTTTCATCTGCGTGAACGAAGCGGTTTTGCAGGCGCACAAGTTTGGCACAAGCTGGCAATTGGAAATTGTCCGTTATCTCGTCCACGGCGTCCTGCATTTGCTCGGCCATGACGATTCGCGCGCCGGCGAACGGCGGAAAATGAAGCGCGAGGAAGACCGCCGGGTGCGTGATCTTTCGCGGCGATTTTCGCTCGCACAACCGGGCCGCACCGCTAAACTTTCCTCGTGCAAAAATCGCTGATCGTGCGCTGGCGTGCCAGTTTCTTCACCGGCCTTGCCATCGTGCTGCCCGGCGTCCTCACGCTGGCGGTGGTCAAATGGCTGTTCGTTTCCGTTTCCAGCTTCACAGACACCCTTCTTTTTTTCCTTCCGTACTGGCTCAGTCCCAGAGCAATTTATCAGGATGGCGTTTCCGGTCCGATGTTCTGGTATTGGAGCCTGCTCGCGTTGCTCCTGTTCGTCGCCATCGTGTCCGTGGTCGGGGTGCTGGCGCGATATTATTTCGGCAAGCGGCTGATCGCGTGGGCGGACAGCATGATGCTGCGGGTACCGGTGCTGAATAAAATTTACGGCACCATCAAGCAGGTGGACGAGGCGTTCACGTCCGGGAAAAAAAGCTCCTTCAAGACCGTGGTGCTCGTCGAATATCCCCGCGAGGGAATTTATTCGGTCGGCTTCATTACGAGCGAGCAGGCGGATGAAGTGGAGAAAAAAACCGGCAAGAAATGCGTGTGCGTCTTCATCCCGACGACGCCACTTCCCACCGGCGGTTTTTTGATCGTGGTACCGGAGGAAAAAGTCGTGAAGCTCGACATGTCGGTGGCCGACGGGTTTAAATACATCATCAGCATCGGCGCGCTGGCCAATGAGCCCTTCGCGCCACCGCCCGTCAAATGATTCAATCCGCCACCGGCTTGATTCTGCGCACCCGGCCCCTTACCGAAACCAGCCTTATCGTTCACTGGCTCACACCGGATTTCGGGCGCATCGCCACGGCCGCCAAAGGCGCGCGGCGCCCCAAATCGCCGTTCCTTGGCAAGCTCGATCTGTTTTACGTCGCGGACTTTTCATTCAGCCGCAGCCGGCGTTCGGATTTGCACATGCTTCGTGAAGTCGGTTTGCGTGAGCTCCACGCGGCGCTGCGCCAGAACCTTGCCAGCCTGCGCCAGGCGACCTATGCCACCGCATTCGTCGAACAGGCGACAGAGACCGAAACGCCCCTGCCTGGGGTTTACGATTTGATGCTTGGCTACCTGGATTATCTCTGCGAACAACCTCCCAAACCGCAAACGGTCTTCGCGTTCGAGTTAAAACTGCTTCATGAACTTGGCCTGGAGCCGGATTGGGAAAGAACCGGGATTTCCCCCGGCGCAAAAAATATCGGCCGGTCCCTCGCCCGAGGGGGCTGGCCGGCATGCCGGCGACTGAAATTGAGTCATGTCCAAATCACCGAATTGCAGGAGTTTTTGCATGGCTTTTTGATTTTCCACCTGGGCCGGGTCCCCAAGGGGCGCGCTGCCGCGCTGGCACGCCCAGATTCAGAATGACGCAAAAATTGGTTTGCGATATGCTATTAAGACAGCTTCGGGACCGATAAACATGACCAAGAAGATTTTAAAGAAATTTTCCACGGTGCGAATGCAGCTGGTGGCCAGCGTGTTCGTGGCCATTGCGCCCGCGCTGGGATTGACGTTCCTCGTCAATCAGACCTGGTTCTGGGAATTCGCGCCGCGCTGGCTGAAGCAGTATGCCCTGGATGTGCCCTGGACCAGTTTCGTCGTCGGCCTGCTGGCGTTGTTCGCAGCGTGGTTTGGCGGCGAACATTTTATTTTGCGCCAGGTGCGCGCGCTGTCCGAGGCGGCCCAACGGTTCGCCCGGGGCGACCTGGATGCCCGCACGGGATTGGAACCCACGGAGGATGAATTCGGCCAGCTGGCCCGGGTTTTCGACAGCATGGCCGAATCACTGCAACAGCGCATGAGTGATCGCGAAAAGGCGGAAAAAATCCTGCTCAACCGCGCCCTGCAACAAACCGCTATCGCTGCCCTGGGCCAGTTCGCGCTGGTCGAAAACGACATGGCGCCGCTGCTGAATCAGGCCGGGCTGCTCGTCGCCCACACGCTGGAACTCGATTACAGCGCCGTCTGGGAACGCCTGCCCGACGGCCAATTGTTATTACAGGCGGGCGCAGGCTGGAAACGCGGCTGCGTCGGTGAAACCAAAATCCCCGGTGACAACCACTCGCAAATCGGCCTGACACTAAACTCCGGCGAAATGATTGTCGTCACGGATTTCAAAACGGAGACACAATTTGCCGTGCCACCGATGTTCGCCGACCACGGTATTGTCAGCGGCGTCACCGTGGCGATTCCGACCCGCGGGCGGCCTTTC
This sequence comes from Verrucomicrobiia bacterium, assembly GCA_025451535.1. Classification (GTDB taxonomy): domain Bacteria; phylum Verrucomicrobiota; class Verrucomicrobiia; order Limisphaerales; family UBA11358; genus UBA11358. Next base: position 13,540 of record JANWKE010000126.1, on the reverse strand, counting down.
GGTGTCATCGGCGTCCACGCCACCCAGCGCCGTAATTTCACACCGGACGAGATGCAATTCCTGATGGCGGTGGCCACGGTGCTGGGCATGACCGTGGAGCGGAGACGTGCGGAAGCGGAAACCGAAAAAGTCGCCTCCTTTGCCAAGTTGAACCCGGCGGCCACCATGGAGTTTAACGAAGGTGGAACGATCAGTTATTTCAACGAAGCGGCGCAACAACTCGCGTTGTCCGTCCGGAAAAAACATCCCCGCGAAATTCTACCTCGGGAGATCAACGAGATCATTCGCGACTGCCTGACCACTGGCCGGAGCAAGGTACGTTTGGAGACCGAGGTGAATGACCGCACCTTTTCATGGTTATTTCATCCCGTGCTGCCCAGCCGCGTCGTGCATTGTTACGTGGATGACATCACCGACCGGCTGAACCTTGAGGAACAACTGCGACAATCGCAAAAGATGGAATCTGTGGGCCAGTTGGCCGCCGGGGTGGCGCACGACTTCAACAACATGCTGACCATCATTTCAGGACATTCCAGCGCCTTGCTCGCCAAGCCGGCACTCCCCCCGGATGTGTTGGATCCGCTTCAGGCCGTTTATTTTGCCGCGGAACGCGCCGCCGGCTTGACCCGCCAGCTATTGATGTTCAGCCGCAAAAACGTGATTCAGCCCGACCTGCTCGATTTGCGCGAGGTGGTCGATAACATGTCCAAGATGCTGGACCGGCTGCTCGGTGAGACCATCCAGCTCGATTTTCGGCCGCCACCTGAACTGCCGGCCATTGAAGGTGACGTCGGCATGATCGAGCAGGTCATTATGAACCTTTCCGTCAATGCCCGCGATGCGATGCCGAAGGGCGGCCGGCTCACCATTGGAATTGACACACCGACGATTGACGAAAACTACGTGAAGTCACATGCCGATGCGCACGCCGGCCGGTTCGTTCGTCTGCGCGTTACGGACACAGGGATTGGCATGGACGACGTCACCTTGCATCGCATTTTCGAACCGTTCTTTACGACCAAGGATGTCGGCAAGGCCACGGGCCTCGGCCTGGCGACCGTTTACGGCATTGTCAAGCAACACGAAGGCTGGGTCGAAGTGAACAGCGAACCCAACAAAGGCGCGACGTTCGATGTGTTTTTTCCCGCGAGTGAAAAAAACCTTGCGTCCAAAAAAGAAAAACCCGTTCTGCCGGAAGCTGCGCCCGGCGGCGGAAGCGAAACCATTCTTATCGTCGAGGACGAACCTATTCTGCGCGAAATGGCGCGCGACATTCTTTCCGGATACGGTTACCACATCTTCGAGGCCTCCTCCGGCAAGGAAGCGCTCGGCACCTGGCAGCAAAAATCAGATGAAATCGATTTACTGTTGACGGACATGGTGATGCCCGAAGGTATTTCGGGCGCGGAACTCGCCCGGCAGTTGCTCGTTAATCATCCCGACCTGAAAATCATTTTTACCAGCGGTTACACCGCCAACGAGGTCAACACCAAACTGCTGGTAAAAATGAAGGCGCGCTATTTGCAGAAGCCCTATTCGCACGCTGATCTGGCCAAAACCGTTCGCGAATGCCTTGACCGGACCGATAACGACACCGCCACCGTGGTCGTGCCGCTCTGACCTCGAATGGAGTCAAACGTGCCAGGCGATGTCTCCGTGGCCATTTTGAGCGACCTCCACTACGCTGGCGCCGCTGAACGCGCCCGGGGCGAGGATTACGAAATACGCGCCATTGCCAACCCGCTGTTGCGCTCATTCGCAAGCGTTTACCGGCATGTGGTCTGGATGCGCCATCCGCTCGACCAGGCGCCGCAACTGGACCGTTTTCTGGCCGACGTTGGCCCGGTGGATTACGTCGTGGCCAACGGCGATTATTCCTGCGACACCGGCTTTGTGGGGGTAAGCGACCCGGCGGCCGGTCAAAGTGCGCAGGAATGTCTCGGCAAACTGCGTGCGAAATTCGGCGACCGCGCGCGGTTTGTCATCGGCGACCATGAATTGGGAAAACAGGCCATGTTCGGCGGCGGCGAAATGCACCTGGCCAGCTGGCGGATCGCAACCGGAACCCTCGGTCTGCCGCCATTCTGGCAACTCGGCCTCGGCCGCTACACACTTATGGGAATGACCTCATCCTTGATTGCGCTCCCCATGCATCAACCGGACACGCTGCCGGCTGAATGGCCCGAATGGCTGCGCCTGCGGGAGGCGCACCTCGTTGAAATCCGTGCGGCCTTTGACGCGTTGTCATCAAATCAACGGGTGATTCTGTTCTGCCACGATCCGACAGCCCTGCCATTTCTCTGGCGCGAGGAATCCGTGCACCGCCGTCTGCCACAAATCGAACAAACCATCGTCGGACACCTGCACACGCAATTGATTTTATGGAAGAGCCGGGTGCTGTCCGGTATTCCACCCATCCGGTTTCTGGGACACGCCGTCAGCCGCATGACCGGAGCTTTGCACGAAGCCCATCACTGGTGGCCTTTTCATGTGCGGCTCTGCCCTGCCCTTTCCGGCATCGAACTGCTCAACGACGGCGGCTATTTCACCATGCAGATTGATCCGGCCGCCGGCCACCCCGCGCAATTTACTTTCCACCCTTTGCCAAGGTGAACATGGCTTATCCCTGTAGCAGCCGACGTGAGTCGGCTCTCTTTCCGGCAGTTCGGAAATAGTTGGAGCGGACTTATGTCCGCGGCTACGATTTTGAAACCAGCTTTGTCACGGCTTCCACCACGGTGTCGGCTTTGACGGATTGCAATGCGCCGCCGCGCGGTTTGATTTCCACTTCGCCTTTAGCCAGCGATTTCTCGCCGATAGCCAGGCGAATCGGGAAGCCGACCAGATCGGCGTCCTTGAACTTCACGCCCGGCCGTTCATCGCGGTCATCCAGAATTACATCCACGCCGCGCGCGGTCAGTTCAGCATAAATTTTTTCCGCCAGCTTCATCGCCTCGCTGTTCGGGTCCACGTTCAATGGCGTAATGCAAACCCGGTAGGGCGCGACGCTCAACGGCCAGATGATGCCGTCCTTGTCGTTGCCTTGCTCAATCACCGCCTGCAACGTGCGTGTCACGCCGATGCCGTAGCAGCCCATCACGGAAAGTTTGCGCGCGCCGGATTCATCCAGGTATTCCGCGTTGAACTTCTCGCTGTATTTCGTGCCGAGCTTGAACACATGGCCAACCTCGATGGCACGCCGGATTTTCAACGGCTTGCCGCATTTGGCACAGGGTTCACCCGCCGTGACCGTCCGCAAATCAAGCCATTGTGTCACCTTGATGTCTCGTTCCATGGAAACATTGCGGAAATGGAAGCCATCCTCGTTCGCACCGGTCGTCATGTCGTTGGCGCCGCGCAAACGTTCATCGGCGAAAACGGAAATGTCCTGTGATTTTAACGTCGCCGCTACGGCGCCAAGGCTCCCGGGATGTGCACCCAGCAACGGAACAATTTCCTCCACGGTGGCGGGTCGCGCGGCGACGGCCCCGGTTTTGGCCATGAACTTCGTTTCATTCAACTGGTCATCGCCGCGAACCAGAACCATGACCGGCTTGCTGTCGGCGATATAAATCAGTGTTTTGATCTGGCGGTTTGCGGGGACTTTGTAAGGTTCCTTGTTCAACGCCTCGATCGTGACAACACCGGGCGTGGCAAATTTCTCAATCGCCGCGCCGACTTCGCGCGTGGCGGTTTTGGGAATTCCGCTGGTTGCCTTCTCAATGTTCGCGGCGTAGCTGCAACCCTCACAAAACACGACCTCGTTTTCGCCGGTCTCGGCCGGCACCATGAATTCATGCGAGAATTTCCCGCCGATGACGCCGGTATCAGCTTCGACTGGAAACGCCTTCAACCCGCACCGTTCAAAGATCCGGGCATACGCATCATACATCTTCTGATAACTCGCCGTCGCGGCCTCGTCGCTCACATCGAAGCTATAGGCGTCCTTCATGATGAACTCGCGCGCGCGCATCAGGCCGAAACGCGGGCGGATTTCGTCCCTGAACTTGACGCTGATCTGGTAAAAATTCTTTGGCAACTGCCGGTAGGAATTGATCTCGGCGGCGGCCGTACCCGTGATGACTTCCTCGGCCGTCGGGCTGAGCACCCATTCGCGATTGCCGCTGTCCTTGACCTTGAACAACACGTCGCGCGCGGTTTCGTAGCGACCGCTCTGCTGCCAGATTTCCGGCGGTTGAATCGCGGGCATGAGGACTTCAATGGCCCCCGCGCGGTCCATTTCTTCGCGGATGATTTGTTCGACCTTGTGCAAGGCACGCAGGCCGAGCGGCAGAAAGGTGTAAACCCCGCCGGCGACCTTGCGGATCAGGCCGGCCCGCAACAACAGTTTGTGCGACAGAATTTCCGCCTCGGCAGGAGGTTCACGGAGAGTCGGAATCAAGGTTTTGGTCCAGTACATGTGGCGGAAAGATTAACCACAAAGGAACGCAGGAACGAAGTATTTTCTACTGCGTGGAGGGCACTGCTTCGTCAGTGCCCTGAAATTCGGGCAGCGGCGAAGCGCTGCCCTCCAGATCGCCCTCATGTCACGGCGAGCGGATGCGGTAGAAACGCGAGGGATAATTCGTCCACTGCGCATCGCCGAAATGCACCGAACCGTCGGCGAGCTTGCAACTCTCCACTGAAATCCAGGTGGGATTAATCAGATTTGTGCAGGCTTCCACCACGATGGGGATGTTGCTCGTGCCCGTGATGTTGAACCCGAATTGATTGTTCGATACCCCGAAGCTGCCATCGCCGGTTTGTGCGCGTGGATTCCACAACGCCGTCGGAAGACCACCAAAAGTCGCGTTCCAATTCGTTGTTCCTGGCAAGTAATAAACAGTTGCCCTGGAGTCGGACGCGAAGACAGCTGTCCCGTCAAGATTGGGTGCGTCGCCGGCGAAGAAGATTCCTTTTAAATTTGAACAGTCCACGAATGCGTCATCCTCAATGTTGGTGACGCGATAAGGGATGGTGACATTGGTCATTCGCCAGCAGTACTCGAACGCAAAATATCCGATGCTGGTCACGCTTTTGGGGATCGTGTAACTACCGGCTTTGTTCATCGGATATTGGACGAGCATGGTCTGAGTCTGGTTGAACAAGACTCCAGCCAGACTGGAATAGGCAGGATTATTTGTATCCACCGTTATCCCGGTCAGGCTGGCGCAACCCCAGAACGTATTGCCCCCGATGCTGGTGACGCCGCTGCCAATTGTGACATTGGTCAGACTGGAACAGGAAAAGAACACTCTGTCTGCGACAGTGGTGACACTGTTGGGAATCGATATGCTCGTCAATTCGGTGCATCCGCTGAACGCCGCAGGTCCAATAAACGCAAGGTTGGTGCCAAGCGAAAGCAAAACGAGATTGGTATCGGCGGCGAATGTGCCAAAGCCGATGCCGGTGACGCCGTTGCCGATCACCACGTCGGTCAGGCTGGAACAGGAGTCAAACGCGTCGGACCCGAGATTGGTAACGCTGTCAGGAATCACGATGCTGGTCAGGCGCGAACAGCCGGCGAATGCACCGTTTCCGATGGATGCCACCCCATCGCCGAAGGTGACGGCAGCCAGATTGGTGCAGGAGACGAAAGCGTTGTCGCCGATGCTCACCACGCTGTCGGGGATGGCGACAGTGGCCAGTTTGGGGCAGGATTCGAAGACGTAATCGCCGATGTTGACCACGCGGTTGCCGATGGTAACGCGGACCAGGTTGGCGCCATAAGCGAAAGCGGAGTCGCCAATGTTGGTTACGCCATCACCCATCGTAGCGTTGGTCAGAGCATAGCACCCTATAAATGCGGAGCGGCCGATCAGGGTGACGCTGTCGGGGATGGTCACGTCCGTAAGGTTCGTGCAAAAAGAGAATGACTCAACCCCGATGCTGGTAACACCGTCAGGACTCGTATAACTGCCCGGTTTGCCCGGGGGGGTAGGCAACCAGCGTAGCCTGGCTCTTGTCGAACAGCACCCCATCCACGCTGCAATACGCCGGGTTCAAGTCATCCGCAGTGATGGTCTGCAAACCGGAGCAGAAAAGGAACACTGAAAGGCCGATGTAAGTGATATTTCGGGGAATATTGATGTTGGTCAATTCGCAGCAACCCATGAATGCCGAATTGCTGATGGCGGTGACGCTGTCGGGAATCACAACGCCGGTCAGGCCAGGGCATGTATCAAAGGCAAATTCCCCGATGCAACGGACGGGGAGACCGTCGATCGTGTCGGGGATGGTCACGACGCCGTCCGGACCCGTGTAGCCGGTAATGGTTGCGTTGGTGCCATCCGTCGAATAAGTGAAATCGCCGTATTGGTCAGCTTTGAGAACCACCGGTGCCGTCAACAGGAAAGTCAACAGCCAGTAAACGATGCGTGTGGAGGAGTTATGGAAAAGGTTTCCAGCATCGAATGGAATTTTACCGAAAGGCGGGAACAACGTTCCACTCCAATTCATGCGCGCATCTTAACAATACAACAACATAAAGTAAAGTAGTTAATGTTGCCTGCTCGCTCTTCGTACTTCGGACTTCCTACTTCACGACGTTGACCAGTGGCGCGAGGCCTTGAATGCGCACCTCCAGCCGATCGCCGCTTTGAATCGGGCCGATGCCGCTGGGCGTGCCGGTCAGAATCACGTCACCGGGCAACAACGTCAGGTTTGTCGAGATAAAGCTCACCAGGTCGGCGGGTTTGAAGATGAGCTGGCTGGTGTTTGAGTTCTGGCGCAAATGGCCATTCTGGAAAAGTTGGATGGTCAAACCGTTAGGGTCCAGCTTTGTGTCCACGAACGGTCCCAGCGGCGTGAACGTGTCGAACGATTTGCAGCGCGTCCATTGGCTCTCGGCGTTTTGAATCGTGCGGTCGCTGAGGTCCTGCGCGGTGGTATAGCCGAAAATGTAGCGCGCCGCCGACGCCGACGTGACATTGCGGATTTTGCGGCCGATGACGATGGCCAGTTCCGCCTCGTAATCTGTGCGATGATGCGGAAAGGGAATCTCAATCTTCCCGCCGTCAGGAATCAACGACGTGGTCGCCTTGAGCCAGAATAACGGCAGGCGCGGCAGCGGCTTGCCGGTTTCGCGCGCGTGCTCGATGTAATTAAGACCGACGGCGATAACTTTGGACGGCACGACCGGCACCAATGTCTTCACGCCTTTCCGTGCGATGGGTTTGCGGTCGAACGACGGCGCGCCGAAGACGTCACCGCGCAACCGGAACAACTCGCCGTCCACCACTTTGGCGTAAAAAATCTCCTTGCCCTTCTGAAATCGGCCAATGGCAGCCATAGTCATTTATGATTTAAGATTTATGATTGACGATTTATGCACAAGCCCCCCGCGCCAACGACACACAAATCGTAAAGCGCAAACCGTGAATGGTAAATAACGAAGCTTTGTTGCTGTTGGCATTATTTCCGCTATATTACTCACGTGAACCGCCTGACGAAACAGGAACAACTGGTTCTTTGTATCGTTCTGGGGTTGTTGTTGACCGGCTGGGCTGTCAAAACGTATCGCACCGCTCACCCGGCGGGGACGAATCCCGCCATGGCGGGAGAAGGGCCGCCGGCGCCGGTGGCAACTCAGCAGCCCAAACCTTAAAGATGCAAGAAATTAACTTCGACGAAGCGGTGGAATTGATTCTCACGCGGGATACGCGCTTTTCCCGCGAGGCCTACTTGTTTGTCCGCGAAGCGCTCGACTACACGCAGAAGCTGATCGGCAAGGAAACCCACGGCCAGATCCGCCACGTCAGCGGCCAGGAACTGCTCGATGGCATCCGGCAGTTTGCGCTCCAGCAATTCGGCCCGATGGTCGTGACCGTGTTCGAGGAATGGGGCGTGCGCAACTGCCGCGACTTCGGCGAAATTGTTTTCAATATGGTGGAAATCGGCTTGCTCGCCAAAACCGACCGGGACACCCGCGACGATTTTCAAAACGGCTACGATTTCACAGAAGTCTTTCGCAAACCGTTCTGGCCGCAAAATAAATCGGATTCAGAAACGAACCCGGTGGCCAACTGAGTCATCCGGGAGCGAAGACACAAAGTTCGCCGGTTTATCCCCGGGTTTCCAGGTTCTAAAACCACGCCGCGCACGGACTGACGTGCCCTGCCTTCCCGTTGGCAGCCGGTTCGCCCCACCAAATTGGTTTGCCCAAAACGCATTTCCACATATCCTGCCTGTCCAACTTGTGTATGAGTGACACCGCTTTTTCAGCCCGGATCCTGGCCATGCAAACCCCGTCGCCGCCCGCTGGCGTCACCCTGACCACGCTCGACAATGGCCTGACCATCATCGTGCGCGAAGACCGCAGCGCGCCGGTCGTGTCCGCGCAGGCGTGGTGCATGACCGGCAGCATCCACGAAGACCGCTGGCTCGGCGCTGGTCTGTCGCACATGCTCGAACACATGCTGTTCAAGGGCACCACGACCCGGCCCGGCAGCCGCATTGACCAGGAAGTGCAGGAAGCCGGCGGATACATGAATGCTTACACGAGCTTTGACCGCACGGTGTTTTACATTGACGTGCCGAACACCGGCGCGCGTGTCGCCATCGACATCCTGTGCGACATCATGCAAAACGCGACGTTACCACCCGATGAACTGGCCAAGGAGCAGGATGTCATCCGCCGCGAAATGGATATGAATGTGGACGACCCGGGCCGCCGGGCCGGCCGCCGCCTGTTCGAAACCGCCTACACCCGCAGTCCCTATCGCTTCACCGTCATCGGCTATCCCGACATTTTCAACGAACTGAAACCGGACGACATCCGCGTTTACTATCATGAGAAATATGCCCCGAACAATGTTTTCTACGTCGTCGTAGGCGACATCAAAAATGACGAAGTCATCGCCCAAATCCGCGCCGCCTACGAAAAATCCAAAGCGCGACCAATGCCGCCGATGGTTCTGCCCGAGGAACCGAAGCAGACGGCGCCGCGCGAAATCGTTGAGGAAGCGCCGATCGAACTCGCCCATTTTCATTTCGCGTGGCACATCCCCGAAATCCGTCATCCCGACGTGCCGGCGCTGGAAGTCCTGGCCGTGCTGCTCGGTCATGGGCGCAGCTCGCGGCTTTATCAGGAAGTGCGCGAACGGCAGGGTGTGGTGCATCATGTGGACGCGTGGACGTACAGCCCCGGCAACGCCGGTTTGTTCGGCATGAGCGCCATCGCCGACGCAGACAGATTTGCCGACGCGCGCGGAGCGATGCTGGCGGAAGTGGAAAAAATGAAAGGCGGGCTGGTGTCGCCCGGCGAGCTGGAAAAGGCGGTCAAACAATTCGTCGCCGCCACGCTGGCCACGCGCAAGACCATGGATGGGCAGGCCGGCGACCTCGGCGGAAACTGGATTGTGGCCAGTGACCTCGGTTTTTCCGAACGCCAGCTCGCCGTCGTCAAACTCGTCACTCCGGCGGACGTTCAGCGGGTGGCCCGCGATTATCTCACACCGGAGAACCGCACGCTTTACGCGTTGCTGCCCGATGAGAGCGCGCCGAAATCCAAAGCCGCGGTTGAAGCAGGAGAGGATCACCCGATCCAGAAATTCGATTTGCCCAACGGCCTGCGCCTGCTCGTGAAGGAGGATCATCGCCTGCCGTTCGTCGAATTTCGCGCCGCGTTGAAAGGAGGCGTGCTGGTGGAAACCACCGAGAACAACGGCATCACCCAGTTGCTCGCCAAAACACTGCTCAAAGGCACCAAACGCCGTACGGCCGCCCAGATCGCTACGGAAATCGAGTCCGTGGGCGGCGGCATGGACAGTTACGGCGGCAACAACAGCTTCGGCATCAACGCGGAGGTGATGAGCAGTGATTTCGAAACCGGCCTCGAACTTGTCTCCGATGTCCTCTTAAACTCGATTTTCCCTCCCGGCGAACTGGAACGCGAACGCGACGTGCAGATTGCCGGCATCTATGCGCAAAAGGATGACTTGCTCAAAAGCGCGAGCCTGGTCATGCGCCGCGCGCTGTTCGGTGACCACGGTTACGGTCTCGACTTGCTCGGCACGGAAGCGGTGGTCCGGAAACTCCAGGCCGATGATTTGAAATCATTTCACCAACGGCTCGTGACGCCGGACAATTGCGTGTTGGCTATCTATGGCGATGTCAGGGCGGAGGAAGTCAAAACCGCCGTCGGGAAGGTTTTGGGAGGCTGGAAGCCGGCAGGGCTCGCCGTCCCCGGCGAGCCGTCCGGCGGTGCACCAGCGACAACACGCCCTGCCTTGACTGCGCCGAAACACGTCACGGAAACTCGCGACAAAAAACAGGCCGTGCTGGTCGTCGGCTTCCCCGGCACGACGATGTTTGATGACGACCGTTACGCGCTGGAGTTGATTCAGGAATCGTGCAGCGACCTCGGCTCACGGCTGTTTCTGCGCATCCGCGAACAGCTCGGCCTGGCCTACTATGTCGGCGCGCAGAACCTGGCCGGACTCGTATCCGGTTATTTCGCATTTTACACCGGGACCGAGCCGGCCAAAGTTGAACTGGTCGAAAAGGAGCTGCTCAAGGAAGCCGGGCTCCTGCGCGACGAAGGTTTGACCGCCGAGGAACTCAAACGGGCCAAGGCCAAAATCATCGGCCAGAAAAAGATCGCGCGGCAGGAACTCGGCCATCTCGCCTCCGCGACCGCGCTCGACGAGCTTTACGGCCTCGGCTACCAGCGCACGGAACTTGACGACGCCAAATACGAAGCCGTCACCCTGGAACAAATCAAGGCCGTCGCGCAAAAATATCTCAGGCCGGATGGACTGGTCGTGGCCGTGGTGAAGCCGGAAAAACCTGGCTGAAAACCGTTTCGGCAAATCGCCAGCAAGAACCTCCTGAAGGCCGGAGCGGGCACACGGCCGGTAACGCCCCTCAATCAATCATTGGTTGGCTCGTAACTCCACCCGATGCTGTCGAAAACCTCGAAAAGGCGGCAGGCAAAGTCCGCGTTGTAATCCGACTCCTCCGGCATGGTGGCGGTCAGGAGGTTTCCCGACGGATTCACGGTAAAAAGCAGGTTGGATTTGCGACCGTTGAAAACAACCTTCACGTTGTCGTTTTGGCGCTCGGCCTTGCAAGGCAAGCCCGCCGCGTTGAATCGCTCGCAAATCTCCGCCACCGTAATGGTGGGGGGATGCTCCTTGGGATCGGGGAAAAAATTGTCTTCGACTATCATTACGTTATTCCTGTTGATTTTAAGCAGATGAAAGCAAAAATAATGCCGTCGAAAGGACCGAAACCCACGAAATGCTTTGGCGTAACCGGAATAATTTTCAGGCCGAAAGCTGGCCGTAATAAACGAGAGTGTCATATTCAAAGACAACTGTTCCACTCGTCTGATACCCGGAAAAGAGCGCGTTCAGCGCATTCAACATTGGAGCGTGTCGGGGATGACCCGGTTCCGGCGCGTAGGATGAAGACAGCAGCCGCCCTTTCAATCCTTCCCAATCGAAAATCTGCCGGTTCGGAAAGTGGGCCAGTTCATAGCCGTTCACACCAAAGAACGAGCGGATCATTTTGGCATCGGTGTGTTTGTGATTCACCGCTTCGTAATCCGTTCCGTGCGTCCTGAGCAAATCCTCGTAAGCTTTGGCAAACGGACTGCCCATACTTCGCTCGTTCCAAATCAACACCGTCCGGCCGCCGGGTTTGAGAATACGGAGAAACTCCCGGCGCGCCGGCTCGCGCTCAAACCAGTGAAACGCCTGGCTGGCGGTAATGAAGTCCACGCTTTGCTCCGGCAGCGTGGTCGCTTCGGCCGTTCCGGACCGGCTCGTGAAATTCGAGTACTTCTCCAGAAGCCGCTCGGCGGCTCCGCGCATTTCACGGTTGGGTTCCACGGCAAAAACCGGATTATCGTTCCGCAAGAACAGTTCCGTCAGAATGCCCGTGCCCGAACCGATGTCCGCCACAACGGAAGCGCCCGTCAGCCCGCATTCGTCCTTGAGCAGATCCAGAATGGCCGGTGGGTAACCGGGCCGGTACTTGAGGTAATTTTCCACCCGGCTGGAAAATCGTTGGGTCGAATCAATCATGCCGCCTTAACTCCACCGGATTCGATGTAAAGCGGCCGGGTATGGTTCATTTATCCCAGATGATTCGCCACGTCGGCAAAGCCGGCCACGATTTCCTCGCGGGTCTTCAGGTTCCGGATGCGGACGTAGGCGTCGCTTTCAACGCGGGCGGTGAAACCCACCTTCAATTCCTGCGCCCGCTTGAATTGCTTGTCTGGCCTGGCGGGCGTGAGCGGATACTCCACGGCAAAATCCGCGGCCCGCAATTCGTGGACCAATTTGAGCGATTGCGAGCGCAGTTGTTCGTCTTCAATCAAAACGAAAACATCGGTGACGGCGTCGAATTTTGGCAACCGACCGCGCGCCTTGAGCAGTTCCAGCAACACCACGTCGCCCATGCCAAAGCCGAGCGCGGGCAAATCCACCTTGCCGCCGCTGACGAGCTTGACGAGGTTATCGTAACGCCCGCCGCCGGCAATGGCGCGAAACTCGCCCTTGGCATCAAACGCCTCAAATACCACGCCGGTGTAATACGCCAGCCCGCGGATGACATGGTAATCCACCTTCACAAAATTGTGCAACCCGCGCGCGGCGAGATTGTTCAGAATGCTCTGCAACTCCGCCGTCGGTTTGCCGGATTCGATGAACCGGTTCACGCCGGCCAGGGAAAAACCGAGCGCGGCCAGCTTCTGTTCGCTTTCTTCCGGCGCCGTGCGCTCCAGTTTATCAATCGTCTGGAAAAAATTGTATTCGTCCGATTTTTGGGACGGCGACACGCCTTCCCTCCCCTGCTGGTAGAAATCGTGCCAGGCGTTCCGGCTGCTCAAGCGGATGACAAAATCCTGTTCGGTCAGCCCGAACGACCGCAACGTGTCAATGAGCAGGGCAATCAGTTCCGCGTCCGCCGCCGGATCGGTCTCACCGATGAGGTCGGCGTTGAACTGGAAATGCTCGCGCAACCGGCCCTTTTGCTGCCGTTCGTACCGGAACAGTTGCGGGACGGCGAACCATTTCAGGGGTTTCTTGTAATTGCGTTCGTGCGCGGCGGCCATCCGCGCCAGCGTCGGCGTCATTTCCGGCCGGAGCGCCACGGCGCGGTCGCCTTTGTCGGTGAAATTGTAAAGCTGGCCGACGATTTCGTCGCCGCTTTTGGTGGTGAAGAGTTCGAGTGATTCCAGCGGCGGGCCGTCGTATTCGCGAAAGCCATAGCGCCGGGCAGTTTCGCGCCATTTATCGAAAACGTATTGGCGGGCGTCAAAGCTCCATCCCGCGTCGCGGGACGGCAGTGGTTCGGGATAAAAATCGCGGAAACCGGGCAGTCGTTCCATAAGTCAGCCGCAAAAAAGCACAAAATCCGCAAAACTTAAATAAATCTTTTGCGGATTTTTGAAAAGTCCGATCAACAACCCCCTTGGCGCGCGCGCGCCCGGCCCTGTTGATACATCAAACCGCGGCGGCTGGCGCTTGTGTTTTCGGCGACAGCTTGAAGACGTCGGCGCGCATTTCCTTGCCGGCCTTGAATTTCACGGTGG
>JANWKE010000125.1 GCA_025451535.1 Verrucomicrobiia bacterium | reverse complement strand
GACCCAGTTTGAGGTCGGTCAACCGGAGATAAGTCAGCATTTGAGCCTCGAAAATCGGGTTCCATTCGGTAACAGCCTTGTTATCCACCAAAACCAATTTCTCAATCTTCATGTCCAGGCGCAGCGGTTTGCGCAAACACCGGCCTTTATAGACAATACGAACAGGCAATTGACGCTCGACCAAAACGCCGCGTAAACGAAGTTCTTCCTCAAGTGCTTCCTCGTAAACGTCCTCAACCAATCCAGGACCACCCAGTTCTCGATGTACTTCGATGGCTGCATCAACAATTACTTTGCCGATTTCATTCTCGTTCATAGTGTTTTCCTTTTGCATTTCGTGTTTTACGGCGAAACAGCCAAGGCACGGCGTTTGAGTTCAACCCCGTATTCTTTTTGATAGAATTTCATTTGCGTCTCCGCGCCCTTGCGTCTTTGCGTTAAAACCTAAAACCGCCTTGCGGCGTGGCCGGCTTGCGCGAGTGAGTCCAGCACCAGCGGGTCGTTGGGAAACAGCGCGATGGCGTGGCCGACACCGGCACGCAAACCGCGCAGTCGCGCCCGGGTAAGCTGCAATTCCACATAGTTGCGCGTGGCGGCCTGTGAAACGTGCGCTTCCATCGCTGAGGTCCACGCCTTGAGAACATCCGGCGCGGAGACATCAATCAGCACCGGCGTGAGGTCGGCCGGCTCGGCTTCCGGCGTCACGGCGTAGTAAAACAGTTGTTCAATGGCGTGAACCGGCGCGCGGCGCAATTCTTTGATGCCGCCGTAACGGGCCAGCCGGCAGGCGTCGCGCACAAGTTGCCCCAGCTGCGCATGGTCGGGATGCTGGTTTCCGACCAGGCTCGGCGCGAGCACGACGCCCGGTCGCACCCGGCGGATGATGCCCGCCAGTTTGATGGCGTGAGCGGTACGGACTTCAAGATGCGCATCACCGTCCAGTTCGATGAATTCGAGCCTGGCCCCCAACAGTGCGGCGGACCGGTTCGCCTCGATCACCCGGTGTGCCGGTGTGCCGTGCGTCGATGATTCTCCGCGCGAGCAAATGACGAAATGGGCGGTGCGACCAGTGCGGCTTTCTTTTGCAATGACGCCTCCGCACCCGAATTCGATGTCATCGGGATGCGCGCCGAAAGCCAGCATCGGCGCGGCCTCAGATTTCGGTGTAGGCCTCATCGGACCGTTCAATGGTGTCGCGGTTGATAAACGTGATTTCCGGTGTTTCTTCCCGGCGAAGATAGGCCGTTTCGCCCGGCCCGGCAACGTAATGCGTGCAATGCACGACCGATTGCATCCAGCGTAACCGGGTGTCCCGCGTCGGGCTGATTTGTTCCCTCGAAAAGGCGGCCTGAGAGAGTGTAATAAATGAATCCCCGCCTTCGTGGAGTTGGAACGCGCCTTTCACGAAACGGGCGCGGACGACTTCGCCTTCAAACGGAACATCCACGAAAAATTCCGGCACGTCACACGCTGCGCGGCGCACGGCGGGATCACTCGAACGCACGACCCGGATGCCGTCGAGCAAGCCCATCCCGCGATATATCTCGAGGCAGAAATCGGCGACGTTCGCGGTGGAAATTGTTTTGAAAACGTTAATCAACGGATGCCCGACGTAATTCGGCAACTGGAGCGCCGTTTTATCCTGCCAGCCGGCGGCAATCTGTTTGCGATATTGCGGCGAAAATTTCCGCTGAACCCGGTTCGGGAACGCAAAGTTGAGTTGCGCGGGTTCATTGGTCTTGCGATGGCGCAGGATGGTCTGGGTCTCGCGCGGGTCATGGTCGCTGTCGTGGCAGAAGTAAATGATTTCGCCGCCGATTTCCTTTTGGAGTCGCCGGGCCGTCTGGATTTTGGCAACCAGGAAGCGCCGTGGAAAAAATCCACACGGTTGCTGGCCGAAACAAATGACCGGAGCGGCAGTCATCGGACGTGACAGGTGGCAGGTGACAGGTCACCAGACCGGGAAAGTTGTTCGTGGTGTTGCTTTATCATGTCACTTGTCACTCGTCACAGTTCTGAGCTTGTTGGTTGAACCGAGTACGGCCTGAATGACCAAGCTTAACAGCACGCAGGCGGCGCAGCCGATGAAATTATACCAGAGGTAGGAAAAATCGAGTTCCGGGAACCGGTAATGCAAAGAGTAAACAACCAGAACCAGCAATTGCGCCGCCAAAGCACTCCAAAACATTGCCGTGCCGCCGACACGTTTGATGAAAAACGCCACCAGGAACAGGGCCAGCACCACGGGGTAAAAAACCGAGCCGACGATGTTGACGGCTTGAATCAAATTCTCGACCAGGTTTGCAAACAGCGCAAAGGCAATGGCCACCAGGCCCCAGAACAAGGTGAACCATTTTGAGGCGGAAACGTAATGCGCGTCGCTGGCTTCGCGTTTGACCAGGTGCCGGTAGAAATCAACCGTCGTGGTCGAACCGAGCGCGCTCAGTTCGGCGGCCTTCGATTGGAGCGCAGCGGCAAAGAAGGCCGCAATCAACAGCCCGATCAAGCCGTGCGGCAGATGGTCCAAAACGAACGTGACGAAGACGTAATCGGCATCGTTGCTGGTCACACCGGGATCTTCTTTCTGCATCACGTTCCGGGCTTCGTCGCGCAAAGCGTTGACGTGTTCCAGCGCGGCCAATGCCTGCGCCCGTGCGGCGGCTCCGGCTTCAAGATTACCCGCGTGTTTGGCGTCGAGCCATTGGTGAATCCATTGTTCCTTCTGCGTGTAAGCCGTGGTGAATTCCTGTTGCAGCGCCTGGAGTTTTGCGCCCGGATCATGTTGGACCGCCTGTTGCCAGGCGGCGTGGTTGAAGAAGACCGGCGGCTGCTCGAATTGGTAGAAGACAAACACCATCACGCCCAGCAACAAAATGAAGAATTGCATCGGAATCTTCAGCACGGCATTGAACATCAAGCCCAGCCGGCTTTCGCGCAGGGACGAGCCGGAAAGGTAACGTTGCACCTGCGATTGGTCGGTGCCGAAGTAAGACAGGGACAAAAAAAATCCGCCCAGCAAGCCGGTCCAGAACGTATAACGCCGGTGGATGTCGGTTGAGAAACTCACCGCATCCAGCTTTTTGAATCCGCCCGCCACGGTGAAGGCGTCCCCGAGACTGGTCGGTAGCTTCACCAGCAGAATAACAAACGCCGCCACCATGCCGCCGAAGATGACGGCCATTTGCCACTTTTGGGTGAGCGTCACCGCCTGGCTGCCGCCGGCCACGGTGTAAATGATCACCAGCAATCCGCTCAAAATGATGGTGAGATCCAGCCGCCAGCCGAGCACGGTGGACAGAATGATGGCCGGCGCGTAAATCGTGATGCCGGCGGCCAGGCCGCGCGACACGAGAAACAGGGCGGCCCCCAGCAAGCGGGTCTTGGCATCGAACCGGTGCCCCAGATATTCATAGGCGGTATAAACATTCAACCGCCGGTAAATCGGGAGGAAAACCGCGGCGATGAGAATAAGCGCCAGCGGCATGCCGAAATAATTCTGCACGAAATCCAGTCCGCTTTCGTATCCCTGGCCGGGCGTGGAGATGAACGTGATGGCGCTCGCCTGGGTGGCGGCGACCGAAATCCCGATGGTCAGCCAGCCGACGGTTTCGTCGCCCCGCAGATAGTGGTTCAGGTTCCGATGGCGGCGCGTGTGCCAGGCGCCGTAAGCCGCGATGGCCACCATGCTGCCAATCAGGACAACAAAATCGAGGGGGTTCATGAAAAACTCATCGTCAACGCAAGCAGGAGCACCACCCACAAAACGAAACAGCTGAAGACAAAAAGGTAAACCCCGCGCCAGGTGCGCAGCCAGGGCAGGCTGGTCAATTCGTCCCTGTTATCCGGAGGCACGTCAACGGATGCGGTGTTGGCCTCCGAAGATTTCATTTGCCGAGTGAAACCAGATTGGCAAACAAGCGGTAGGCGCCGGGCACACCCGCGGGCAGTTGCCGGAAAAACACCAGGCCGGTATAAACGAAATGGCCCTTGCCATACGAGGCGACGAGCAGTCCGCCTTTGAGCGGTGCTTCGCCGGGATCGCTGCACGCGAGGATGGGCGTGAAATGGTCATCCCACTCGTCGGGATAATAAATCCCGCGTTCCTGGATCCAGCCGTCGAAATCGGCGCTGGTGATTTTGTTGGGCGTGTTCAGCACCGGATGATCGGGCGCAAGAAACGTCACCGGCGCGGTCTCGTCGGTAACACGTTCGCCCGAAATGTGCAGGCTGTAGGGCGCCAGCTGGTCGGTCTTCAAATCGCGTCCCGGCCGGTTGTATTGTTCAATGACGTTGCCGCCGGCTTCAACGTAAGCGAACAAGGCCGGCAAATGGGAAACGAGGTCGGTACGAACGTTGAACGCGCGGACGCCGATGACCACGGCGTCAAAATCTTTCAAACGGTTTGTGGTCAAATCGTCGCCGGTGAGCAGCGTGACGTCGTAGCCCATTTCCTGGATGGCATCGTCCACGCTGTCGCCCGCGCCGGGAACGTAACCGACTTGTTTCCCGCGGATCGCGAGGTCGAGGCTGACGGCTTTGATGCGCGCCGGCGGTTGCAGCAATTGCATCGGAATGTGCGGATAACTGATTTCGATGCGCTGGTTGTCGTAAACCTTGTCACCGATTTTTGCGCGGGCGGTGATCTGGGCCGTCGCGGCTTGGGGAGGCGCGGTGACGGTGAAGGAGAATTCCTTGCGCGCCCCCGCGGAAGCAAATGAGAATTCTCTTTTTACCGGCGTGGCTTTCCAACCGTCGGGTGGGTCGAGCGAAAGTTCGCCTTGCAAATCCGCGCGGGCGGCGGTGACCTCGATGATCACCTTCCGCGCAGTGCCGGGCTTGAACAATCTCACTTCGTCCTCGCATCGCAGCGAAACCGGAGGAATGACTTTCAGCGTCCGGCGCGCTTCAAATTTGCCGGACTCGGTGCCGGCTTGAACAGGTTCGTCGGCGACGACAAGCGTTTGATCGCCAACGCGGAAAACATATTCGACGGGAAACGCTGGCGGGCTTTCCGGCTGACCGATGAGTTTGGGATCATCCACGCGGAACATGCCGACGGTCGGCTCTTCGCGGAGCCAATACGGCTCACTCAAGGGCAACGTGGCGGGCAGGGTTTCCGTGGCTTCGGAAGTGAGTCTCCCGTGATCCGTTTCGTTGCCCATGGGCGCGTTGTCCGGAAGGGAAATTTCACGGCCGGTCACGGGGAAACGAATTCCAATCCAATGCACCGGCTGGCTTGACGCGAGATTCACGGTGAAATTCAGTTTCAACGGTTCGCCGGCAACAACTTCGGCTTGCGGAACGGTCGTCGCAACGGAGAGGCCGAGGCATTCCTGTAAAATCTTATCGAGCAGCTTTCGTTTCAGTCCAACCCGCGGACTGTCCGGCAGCGCCGCGAGATTTTTTTTCAGCGCGAGCAGCGCATTCACGCTCGCGGACGGATTGTTTGTGTCAAAATGCGCGATGATTCCGTCCGCCTGTTTGCCGATTTGGGTGCCGCCGGGCACGCGCGACCAGGTGGTGTCAATGCCATCCATGATGTCGTTGGTCGCCGGCTCGCCGGCGAGCACGAGGAAGCTGGCGGTGCGGGCGCCGCCGCCGCCGAAGCCGCCGAAATTCCCGAAGCCTTGCGTTTTGTGCATCGCGCGGCTGCGCGCGGCGAGTTCGCCGAAGGAAATGCCCAGCACCGGGTCGGTGCCGCTGATTTCGACGTGCGGGGCGCCGGCGGAATTGCCGCCGCCGCGTCCACCGAAACGGTTGTTTTGCAGCAGGCGCTTCGGCTGCCACGGCTTCAAATAATCGAGCTGGTCGGGAAACGCCTTCGGATCCCCGGCAAGTTTGAACGCTTCCCCGGCGAGGATGGCGGAGGCGACGTGATGACCGTGCTGGCCGGGAGTTTGGTTCGTGGAAAAACCGGCGATGACCACGTCCGGCTGAAAGGTGCGGATGACGCGCACCACGTCGGAAAGGACCTGCTGATGGTCCCAGATGCGCAGCGTTTCGCGGTAATCCTTGGAATAGCCAAAGTCCATCGCGCGGGTGAAGAACTGTTCGCCGCCATCCAACCGGCGCGCCGCCAGCAATTCCTGGGTCCGGATGACGCCCAACTCCTGGCCGAATTCCGGGCCGAGCACGTTCTGGCCGCCGTCGCCGCGCGTGACTGACAGATACGCGGAGCGGTAATGCCGTCCGCGTGCGAGGAAGGTGATGAGTTGCGTGTCTTCGTCGTCGGGATGCGCGGCAACGTAAAGCACATTGCCTACCGTGTCGAAGTTGTACAGGTCCTGGAGAATCAACGAAGCGGGCGCCGGCGCGGCGCCGGCCACCCGTGGCACACTTAGCATCACAAGGCCACAGGCCAGACTGAAAAGGAAACGCTGCGCCCGACGTGAGCGCAGCGCAGGTGCGGCAATGGACGCAGTGGACATCATTCCTGCAAGCTGGAGATGAGGTCCTGGTTCATTTTGGGGAATGAACTGCCGGGGCCTTCAGCCTTCAGCGCCAATTCGGTGGATTGCTTGGCTGCCGCGATCGCGCCCGGTTTGTCTCCCTGTTTCGCCAGAATCTGAGCCTTCAAGTGGAACATTTCAAAGGCAATCCGGGGATTGTCCGCCAGGCCGGCGTTGACCCAATCCAGGGCCTGCTTCAGGTCCAGGTTGTGATTGTAGTAGAACGTGGCGGCCTGAAAATAAAACCCGTCCGATTTTTTGCCGGGCTTCGCCAGGGCCGCCTCAATTTGCGGAACGACCTTGTCGGCGACATTCACCTCCAGCCGGATCGGCACCACGGTCTGGTCCCAAACCAGCATGAGCGCCGCCGATTCGTCACGAATGTGGTTCAGCTCGATGGTGAAGGTTTCGAGGTGCGTATCCGTCAACGTTGCCGGCGTCACCTTGAATCGCACGACGTCATTCTTCTCGTTGTATTGAAAGGCGCCCCATTGGTTCGCGTCCTTGTTGATGATGATGGTCCACTCGTTCTCGCCGGGGATGGTGAAAAGCGCATAAGTGCCGGCGGGGATTTCATGCCCCTCGAGTTTGACCGGCGTGTTGAAGGTGAGTTTGGTGGCCTGATTGGCGCCGGTGCGCCAGACCTGGCCGTAGGGCACAATGCCCCCAAAGATGGTGCGGTCTTTTACCCCGGGCCGTGAATAATCCACTTGAATATCCGTGAGGCCGACGCGCTGTTTCAGCGTGCAAGCGGGACTGGCGGCGGGGAATTCAATCCCCGGCGTCTGTGCCGACAAGCCGGTCACAAAGGCCAGCCCGCAAACCAGGGTGAGCGAGCGAAGCAATGGTTTTGTATTCATGGATTCGATGGCTGGAATATGTCGGATTACTTTGCCACAGTGAGAGGCACGGAAAATCCGGTGTTTTCCCACATCATCTTCAAGACGCCGCCCCCGCCCGGCGACCGGGCGACCGCCATGGTGAATTGGTCCACCGGCTTGTCCAATGCTTCCTTTTTCAGGTCAACCCGCGCCACGTCGTGCGAGGTGTCCACTGGGATTCCCCAGCCGCCGAGGCGCGTGCTGATGGCCAGTTGGGACGCCCCGTTTTCCTCCGGCACCAGGTAAAGGGTGTAAGCCCCCGCGGGAATGGTCTTGCCGCCCAATTCGATCGGCTTTTGCGTGATGAGGGTCGTGGCCTCGTCCGCCCCCATGCGCCAGGGCTCCCCATAGGGCACCAGTCCGCCCCAGATTTTACGGGCCTCGGTCGTCCCGGGTTTGGTGGTGTAGGGACGGCCGTAAGTAATGGTGACCCGGTTGCCGTCGATCACGCCGCTGATGGTTTCATGCGGGCTCACGCGGCTGCGTTGGGCCATCACCGGCCAGGCACTGAGCATGGCCACGGCGACGACTGCGAGAAGGGAGAGGTGTTTGTTCATGATGACTCCTATGGCTGGGATGGTTTGCGTTCAGGTTGTGGTTAATTCGAGTCCATCTTTGGTTGAGAAACAGACGAGACCGGTGAAATCGGGGTTACAGAAGAATCGGGCCGGGAGATGCGGATAAACCGCCTCAAGCCAGGCATGGCGGAAATAGCGTGCTTCCGGGTTCATGGGGCCGGAGATTATAACAACCACTTCCGAAGGGAAGAGGAAAGTGTCGGAAAGGCGTCGGTGCCCCCGGCAACAATCCGGCGCGGAAGTTTTTGGTCACCTTGAGAAAAAACCAACAGCACTTTGACCCGCTCACGAAATCAGGTTCACGAAATACAACGGATTTCCACAAAATTTCTGAGAATTTCGCGGGCGGCACGCGCAGTGCTTAAAGGGGCGCGGTGGTGGGAAGCGGTTGTCGCAGAGAAGTGATGTGGGTGGGGAGCCCCGGGCAATCGCAAGGTGGGGGTGAGGGTGAGTGGGTTGGTCTTTGGAAAGGTAGGGGCAGAGGTTGCTGGTCGGTGGAGGAGCACGACGTGCGCGCCGGTCGGGTTTGCCCGCAAAGCAAATTGCGAAAGAGGAGGTGAATTTTGGTTGCGGCCGGGCCGGGCAGCGCGTACGCGCGTGCAGACGAAACTGAAAGTTAATCAAGAGTGTGAAACGAACAAAGTTCGAATCCTGATACAAACCGGGGAGTAACATGGGTTGGTGGGGTGGGGCGGGCGCATGAGCCCGCCCGGCCCACCGTTTTTAAATTTCTGCCGCATGACCCTTCTCGTCGTGACAGCCCGCGGGGTTTGAATTAGTTTCCGCCGATGCAACCGACGACGTTGACGCTGGGTCACTCGCCTGATCCGGATGACGCTTTCATGTTTTATGCGCTGGCGAAGGACTTGATTCCGACGCACGGTTTCCGTTTTGAGCATATTTTGCAGGACATCCAGACGTTGAACGAACGTGCCACGCGCGGCGAGCTGGACATCACCGCCATCAGCCTGCACGCCTATGCTTATGTGAGCGAGCGATACGCGCTGTTGCCCAGCGGCGCCAGCATGGGCGACGGTTACGGCCCGATGCTGGTGGCGAAACAAAAGTTTTCTCGGGATGAAGTTGCCCGGAAAAGAATCGCCGTGCCCGGGACAATGACGAGCGCCTTCCTCGCGCTGCAACTCTGGCTGGGCAAAGGCGCGAAGGAATTCAATTACGTTGTGGTGCCCTTCGACGAGATTTTCCAGACCGTCCGCTCCGGCGCGGCCGAGGTGGGACTCATCATCCATGAAGGCCAGTTGACGTATCAAAACGAGGGGCTGGCGGTGTGTGAAGACCTGGGCGCCTGGTGGGGAAAGGAAAACGACGGCCTGCCGCTGCCGTTGGGCGGCAATGTCATCCACAAAAAGTTCCCGCCGGACGTGCGCCAAACCATTGCCGGGATTCTGGCCGCAAGCATTCAATTCAGCCTGGAGCATCGTGCCGAGGCGGTGCAACACGCGCTGCAATACGCCCGCGACATGGGGCGCGACCTCGCCGACAAATTCGTCGGCATGTACGTAAATCATTGGACGCTCGATTACGGTGAGCGGGGCCGGGAATCCATCCGCCGTTTTTTGGGGCGGGCCTTCGAGCGCGGACTGATTCCGCACCGGCAGGAACTGGAATTTGTGGTTTGAGCCTGGCGGACCTGATGGGAAGGGTTGCCGGTTCAAAAGCGGAACCGATGTTCCAGCCGCACCGTGGATATCAGCCCTCGACTTGAACGTGTCGGTAATCGCGTTTCAGGCAGTCGGGGCAAAGGCTGTGGCTGAACAGGGCATCCGTACGATTCGAAACATAAATTTCCACCGGCTGCCAGTCGCCGCGCTCGTCGCGGATTTTTTTGCACAGACTGCAAATGGGCAGAATGCCTTCCAACAGGTTGACCCGTTTGGCCAGCTCACGCGTCTGACGGGCGGTCCGGCTGATTAAGTAGGCCAGAAGCACCAGGACGACGACGCGAATGCCGGAATTGGCGATCAAATCATTGATATTTCCGGGAGCATGCCGGAGACAGGTAAAACTCAGGCGCACCAGCGGTTGGATAATCGCCAGGGAATAGGCATACGGCGAGCGACAGAACCAGGCGGCAATGGCCACGGGAATAATGAACGTAATCGGGAAGGTAATGTACGGTTCCGTTGAAAAATCAAGGGCGAGACAAAGGGCGGCTAGGCCGAAGGAGGTAACGGGTTGTTGCAGCACGCGAATGTACCAGGCAACCGGAGCGTTGGAGATATTGGTGGTGACCATAAATGGTTAAGGTTGAAATGCCATGCAGTTGGGGCCTGTTCAGCTCTGTCCGGTATTCGATTTTTCGACAAGGTTGTACTGGATTGGGCTTTGTAATCCAAGCCGGATTACTTTGTGATGGAGAAAAGCTTGTGAATTTTATCCGAAGTGGTTAAACCATAATTATATGAAAACCTACCGACTGGTCACAAAAACCGGCGTACTGATGGTCAAAGCGGAGACCGCTACCGTTGGGGATGGCAACAAGATCATTTTTTTCTGGGAGGGGGAGACGGTGGTAGCCGCCTTTAACGTGGATGAAATCGTCGGATTCGTTCAGGTTGATTACATTGGATAGCAATTGGGTCCGGCAATCTGGATTGAGAGTCAATACAATCTGGAAGCGTAAGTGCTCTAAAAGCACAAGCAAACGGAACAGCTCCGATTTTCCTTTAAGCAGATTTGTTTTAAACTTTGCCCGATAACGAACGAGGCCGGTTATAAACCAGTACCACGGAGGTCTCAATTTGCCGTTGGGGTATTTCCCAATAAGTCGCCAGCAACCGGTTTTTCTCCGCTTCGTCAACCAATTGGAATCCGTGCTTCTGGTAAAAACTGACGGCCCAACGGGCGGCCTGCCAGGTCCCAACGAGAATTTCGCCTTCGATCCGCTCCAGCAAATGACTGAGCAGTTTCCCGCCGAAACCGTGATTACGCATCGCCGTTGTGACATAGGCGTGCCGGATTAAAGTGACGTCCTTGACCGGTTGCATGCCCATGACGCCGACCAGCCGATCGTTCTCCACATAGCCCCAGAATTTGACGCCCGCTGCGATTTCTTCCGTCAGCTCTGCGAGCGGCATATAAGGTTCATGCCAACGATCGGTGGGAATCACCTCTTTGTAGGCCTGAGCGGCGTCATTAACGATGGTGAACATGTCTGGAACGTCGGAAACTGTGCAAGGCCGGATCATTTTGATGCTTCACCACGGATAGCGCCATCGGTTTCCAGTCTGGCCACCAGCGGGAAAATGTCGGGTTGCAGGCAAAACGAAACGTCATCGCGCAATTCGGGAATCGCCAGCAACCGCCGCGCGTTTTCCGAAGTGTGAACCGCCGCCGTCAGATCGGATTTGGCCTGTGCATACGTAAATCGGGCAATTTCCGCTGAATCCGAAAAGCGGGTGGGGACGGCGCGCTGCGCCATCCGGTCATCGCGGCGCGATGGCCCTGCCTCCAACATTTCACACAGGCCGCCAGCCGCCAGCACATCTTCCAGCGCCGTGTTCTCCCGCGTCCCGGCACAGACCAATACCAGGTGCAGGGGCGAAAGTCGCCGGAGAAAATTCGCCGTGGCCGCCAGGTTTAAAAAGGAAGCGGCCAGGACCGTTTTGGCGCCTGCACCGGCGCGCAACGCGCGCGTGCCGTTGGTGGTCGTGGAGACAATGGTCTTACCGCTGACTTTTTCCCGCGTGAATTCACGCGGCGAATTGCCGAGGTCAAAATCAACCCCGCCGGATTGCGCCGCACGGATTCTGACGCCGTCGCGTTCGCCCCCCAGCAGCACCTCCGGCTGCTTTTGTCGCACGGCCAGGGCTTCGGCGATTTCGCCGACCGGCACGATGGCCCTGGCGCCATGGTGCAATGCGGTCACGAAGGTGCTGGTGGCGCGCAACACGTCGAACACGACGCACGCCGCGTCGCGCAAATCGCGTTGTTTCAGGGCGGGCAGCTCCGCCGGCGTCAGGACCACTTCAATGTTCATGCTTCGGCCGGAAGGTTATTTCATTTTCGTCCGCCTGTAATGAAAAAGATACTGCTGCGCGCAGCCGGCGTGCGGTCCGAAATGCGTGGCGGCGAACTGGTGCAGGCGTTTCATCGTCACGCGGCGGCGCGGGAAATAAAGCTGGCGCAAGGCGCGTTCCACCCAGACGTCCACCGGAAAGGCGGCGTCAAACCCGTAGGCGAACAGCAACACGCAATCAGCGATTTTGCCGCCCACCCCGCGCAGTTTCATCAGCTCCGCCCGCGCTTCGGCCGGCGGCAACTGGCGCGGCCGATCCAAATCAAATTGGCCGTCGGCAATCTGCCGGGCGGCGGCCAGCAGATGCGGCGCGCGAAACCCCATCTTGCACGCACGCAATTCGGATTCGGTTGCCGCGGCGAGGCGGGCGGGAGTGGGAAAAGCGTTGTAGCGGCGGTCTATGACCGCCGGTCCTAAGCCATCCTCTAGCGGCGGTCGCAGACCGCCGCTAGAGAGGGGTTCCCCAAAGCTTTCGCACAACAGCGAGATGATCTGCCGGATTTGGACGATTTGTTTGGTGGAGGACAAAATGAACGATGCGAGACATTCCCAGGGATCCTGCCGCAGCACACGCAACCCGTGACAAGCGCCCACCGCCGCGCGCATCGGCGGGTCATCGGGAAAGGTGCTGAGGATCGCACCCAAATCAACTTCGGTTTGCAGAAAATCACGCAGCCAGTCCCAGTTTTCGACCGGCCCGGCGGTTTCGGCCCGGATGCCGTCACGGACCTGGGTCAACCAGACCCGGTGTTTTCCGATGACACCGTTCCAGCCGCCCTGATGTTCCTGCCAGCGGAAGACCTGGCCTGAATCCAGGGTGGCCGCCAGATCATAATCGCGAACGGGAATAACAATCGAAGCAGAGGCGGCGTCGGCGATTTCTGCCGTTATCAATTCACCACCGGTTTGTCCCGCTTCGCATTTCACACTTCTCATTTCAAATCGTAGCACGCCCAGAGATGCACGCGATGGAACACGCGGCCGCCAAGTTCAATATCGTGCTCGCCCAAATCGGTAACGGCGGCAAACTGCTGTAACAGTTTTTCCGGCGCGGCCGCAGGGGATGGAATTTTACCGTAGTTGATTTGTTCGTGATTCAGCCATTTCCAGAACCAGCCTGCTTCCAACGGATAGGGATCCACTTCGCTGACAAAAATGGCATTCTGGCCCTGGCGATGTTCGGGGTAGTTGTATTCCGTCCAGAAATAAAATTGGTTGTGCGGCTCGTCGGAATCCATGGCATAGACCAGGGGTTCGTCGGATTTTATCGCCGCTTTCGCTTCGGGAATATAGAACGAATACAATCCCGTGATGCCGTAGTGGCTGCAGATGATGAACGCGGGCCTGCCTGCCTGCTGCAATTTTCCCCTTTCCGTTTCCACCAGCGCAGCTTCCTGTTTCCAGGCCTGCACGCGGCGGGTCGGGTCCTTGGCAGGCGGCAAGTCGTCGCCGGTGAGCTTTCCCACCAGCTTGCTTTGGTGCATGAAGGCAAAGACAAAGAAGCCGAGCGCCAGGCCAACGGCCAGAAATGGCCTCGCCACGCGCCGCTGTTCATTCCAATAAGCGACCATCAGACAAAACATCGGGAGGATGGCGACGGCAATCCAGTTGGGCAGGATGCGTGAATGAAACGAGTAAAGCCAGTAGCCCAGAAAAACCGGCGCGCCCATGCTGAAAAGATACAACCACAGTGGGCGCTCGAGTCGCCATTTCCAAAAGCCAATCATTGCCCAAAGTGCGCCGATGAAGAAAATCGGGTTCAACAATGCTGCTTCCGAGAACAGAAAGTCCCAGAAATAACGCAGTGTCAACCGCCAGTGTGAATGCAGTCCCGCATCGCCACCCACGTCATTCAGTGTGCTCCAGGCATGCTGGGAGTTCCAGATCACGACCGGCAAGGTGCAGAGCAGAAACACCAGCAGCGCCAGCCACGGGCCGGGCCGACGCAAATGGTTGCGCGCCTTCGGCGCCAGCACGAAAAAAATGGCCCAGCAGATGATTTGAAACACGGCGGTGTATTTGCAAAGAAAGGCGAGCCCCATGGCCAGGCCGACGGCGAGCCAATGACGCGTTTGACCGTCCGGCTGCACGGCGCGCCAACCCGCGATCATGGCCCACGTCCAGCATAGCACCAGTGGCGGATCAACCGTCATCAGGACGGTGCCGAGGCCGAGCAGCGGCGTGGCAATGACGATGAGCAACAGCCAGAAAGCCGGCTGCGCACCCGCTTCGCGCGCCAGAAAACGCAACACCATCAGGCTTAGAATCGCCGCAGACAAAGGCGAAAAGAAACGGACGCCAAATTCGTTGTCGCCGAAGAGCGAGGTGCCGGCAAATTGAATCAGCGCGATGCCCGGTGGTTTGCTGTAATACGACAGCGCGAGGTGTTTGGACCAGACCCATTGGTAGGCTTCGTCCTGGCTGAGCTGAATGGTGCCGCTGGCGAGGTACACCCAGCCCGCCATCAACATGACCAGGGTCACAAGATAGCCGAGGCGGAGCCAGTGGGAGTCAGCAGTTGATAGTTGATAGTTGATAGTTGATGGCTTTGCAGAGCTTTGAGTATCCGGTTCTGCCTTCTGCCTTCTGCCTTTTGCACTTAAAAGCGATGGCATGCTGGCGTGCCAGAGGGGGAACCATTTCTTTCCGGCCCAATTCCAAATGGTTTGGAACGCCACCACTCCGGCCGCGGCGTAACCCGCGCCCAGAATCATGCCCGCCAGCACGTCACCGGGATAATGGACGCCGTTGTAGACGCGCGAAAATGAAACGGCGAGCGCCATCGGCAACATGAACCAAAGACTGCGGCGATAAAACAGGAACATCACCATCGTCATCGCGAACCAGTTGGCCGCGTGCGCCGACGGCATGCTGTTGAGGCCGGGGGTGTTGGCGGTCATTTCCTCAGGCGGAACGTAGCCTTGGCCGACGACGCCGAACACCCGCGCGTCCGGCAGGGTGACAAACGGGCGCGGCCGGTCGATGAGGTGTTTGATGGTATTGACGACGAGCGGATCGCCGAGCGCGACAACGAGGGTGATCATTAAAGCGCACAGCCGTGCCCGGGCGCTGCCGAAACAGAGCGTGCCGACAATGGCGGCCACGGCAAACCAGACAAACCAGCGCATGACGCCATCGCCACCGCTCAAAGCCGGCATCAGCCGGTCGAAGAACGGATTGCGCAACGAGCCGTTGATGAAATGAAACAATGCGATGTCGAGCGTTTGCAGCCAGTGCATTGGCGACAGTGTAGCGGGAAATTGCGAGTTGAAAACCCAATAGCGTTCTCGAAATGTTGCTTATGACGGCCTGCGTGATTATTGAGAAATCAAAAAACATTGTGCGGCTGTAGCTTCATGGTTTAATGCGCCGGCATGTTTTCATCGGAAATCAAATCGGTGCATTTTGTCGGCATCTGTGGCACGGCCATGGCGTCCGCGGCGGAAGCCATGAAGGAGAAAGGGTTCCAGGTCACCGGCTCGGACCAGAATGTTTATCCGCCGATGTCCACGTTTCTGGCGGAGCGGAAAATCCAGGTGATGAACGGTTTTGCCGAGCGGAATCTCGCGCACAAACCCGACCTGGTCGTGATCGGCAATGCCGTTTCCCGCGGCAACCCGGAGGCGGAGTTTGTGCTGGACCACAAGCTGCGCTATTGCTCGCTGCCGGAACTGCTCCGGGAATTTTTCATCCGCGGCAAACGCCCGCTGGTGGTCACCGGCACCCACGGCAAGACCACGACGACCTCGCTGTTGACGTGGGTTTTTGAGCACAACGGCCTGAATCCAAGCTATCTCATTGGCGGCATCCCGAACAATCTCAGCCAGGGCGCAAGGTTCACCGACTCCGACTGGTTCATCGTCGAGGGCGATGAATATGACACCGCCTTCTTCGACAAACGCAGCAAGTTCGTCCATTACCTGCCCGAGGTTGCCATCGTCAACAACCTCGAGTTCGATCACGCGGACATTTTTGAAAACCTGGAAGCCGTCGAAAAAACCTTCTCCCATTTCATCCGGCTCGTGCCGCGCAACGGCCTGTTATTGGGCAACGGCGATGACCCGAACCTCGCGCCACTGTTGAATGTGACCCATTGTCCGGTCCAGCGATTTGGCCTCGGCGAGAACAACAAGGTGCGGGCGTTTAATATTCGCTACGGACCGACGGCGACCGAGTTTGAAATCCCGAGCTTCAAGTTCCACCTGAACCTGGTTGGCGAACTGAACGTCCGGAACGCGCTGGCGGTCATCGCCTGCGCCAAGCATTGCGGATTAAAGAACCACCAGATCCAATCGGCGTTCGATACGTTCAAAGGCATCAAGCGCCGGATGGAAGTCCGCGGCGTCGCCGGCGGCGTGACGGTGGTGGATGATTTCGGCCATCACCCGACGGCCATTCGCGAAACCTTGCGGGCGTTGCGCATCAAATATCCGCGCGAAAAAATCTGGGCCATCTTCGAGCCGCGCAGCAACACCACCCGGCGGAACGTCTTTCAAACCGAACTGGCAGGCGCGTTCACTGACGCCGACGCGGTCGTGGTTTCGGAAGTCGCGCGGCTGGAGCAGATCGCCGCGGACGAACGGCTCAACCCCGAAAAACTCATGCAGGATCTGAAGACCTCCGGCAAAAATGCCGCCTATCTGCCGGACGTCGATGCAATCGTTTCGCACGTGGCCCGGGGCGTGCAAGGGGGCGACATTGTTTGTGTATTCAGCAACGGCGGGTTTGGCGGAATTCACGGGAAGTTGTTGGAACGGCTGGGGCGCAGATAACTCACGGGCCTTTGCGAAGTTTGGATTCCTCCGAAACAGTCCGCAAACAAGCCAAAACCTGTTCGGGTGAGATAGCCACGAGACAGTGATTGGCATTTTGACAGAAGTTCAGGTTGCCGTCGCAAGCGCAGGAATTTCCCGTCAGAACCTGATGGTGTTTGCCGACGGGCGCCCACTGCGCGGCTGACGTTGGACCGAACAGCGAAACCGTTGGCACGCCCAGGCCGGCCGCAAAATGCAACGGGCCGGTGTCGCCGGAAATAAAAACAGCGGCCCGCGCCAGGACGGCTAGAAACAAAGGCAGTTCCCGCACCGGCGGCAAAATCAATGCGTCCGGCGCAAACTTTTTTAGCTCCGCCATCAAGGTCTGCTCGCGTTCGCCCAGTGCGGTGGTAAAAATGACCGGGAATCCGGCTTTGGTGGCCAAGTGGTGTAACTTTGCCCAATGCGCCCGGGGCCACTCTTTTTTCGGCTGGCTGGAGGCGACATGGCAAACGACCGCGCGTTCGCCGGGAAGAATTTCTTTTGCGGCATCGGCCAGCAACGGATCGGCGCGAATTTCGGCTTCCAGCGAAGGAGGCGGCGGAATTTGCCAGCCGGACAAAAGCTGCGCCAAACGCACGGATTCGTGCTGTCGATTTGTCTCCGGCAGAACCCGGTCGGTGTAGCAAAACTTACGGCCGAAGAATCCGCCGCGCTCATCCCAGCCAAGGCGGCGGCGCGCGCCGATGAGCCGGCTCAAGATGGCGCCGCGGTCATTACTCGCAAAATCCACCGAGCGGTCAAAATGTTCGCGGCGCAGCGCCCGAATGAGCGGCCAGCTTTGGCTGAAACGCGCCCGCCCGCGCTTGCGCGGCATCGGCCAGACCTGCCTGAGATACGGCAGATGCTGGAACAACGGCGCAATTTCTTCCGGCGCGAGGAGATGCAATTCGCCGTCGGGAAAATGGCCGCGCAGGGTGCGGAGCACCGGCGTGAGCAGCACAGCATCACCGAAATATTTGAATTGCAGGGCGAGGATTTTTTCAGGCCGCGCGCTCACGACTGAAATTGCAGTTCGTAAAGTTTCTGATAAACGCCGCCGCGGTGGACGAGCTCTTCATGGCGGCCGGTTTCCACGATGCGGCCCTGGTCGAGCACGACAATCAGATCCGCATGCAGGATGGTCGAGAGCCGGTGCGCGATGCAGATGGTCGTCCGCCCTTTCATCAATTCGTCCAGCGCGTTTTGCACGATGCGTTCCGATTCAGAATCGAGCGCACTCAAGGCTTCGTCCAATATAAGAATCGGAGCATTGCGAACGACGGCGCGGGCAATGGCAATGCGCTGACGCTGGCCGCCGGAAAGCATCACGCCTTTTTCACCAATCACGGCGTCAAAACCCTCCGGTCTCTGCATGATGAAATCGTAAGCGTAGGCATGCCTGGCGGCGGCGATGATTTCGTCGTTGGTTGCGCCGGGCCGGCCCAGTTCGATGTTCCGGCGGACGGTATCGTCGAACAAAATGATTTCCTGGGTGACGACGGCGATCTGGTTGCGCAGGTCGCGCGTGGAGACATCTCGAATGTTCACGCCGCCGATACGAATGGCACCCTGGGCCGGATCGTAGAAACGGAGCAACAGATTGGCCAGCGTGGTTTTTCCGGAGCCGCTGGCGCCGACCAGCGCAACCAGTTGGCCGGATTTAATTTCCATGTTGATGTCCTGCAACGCGATTTTTTCGCCGTAGGAAAAATGGACATGGTCAAATTGGATGTTTGCGCCGGCGGCCTGAAGCTTTTTGGGCCGGACAGGTTCAATCACCGTGGTATGCGTATCCATCAGCGCAAAGGCCCGCTCGCTGGCCGCGCGCGCCTGGACGACCTGATTCTGCAACTGGGCGAGATTCTTCAGCGGGCGATACATATAAAAGACACTGCCAATCAATTGCAGGAAGGCCGCGGGATTGGGATGCCCTTGCCGCCCATAAATCAAATAGGCCAGCAACAACGCCACGCCGCAGGAGCCAAAAAATTCGATGAGTGGACCGGGAATGCTGCCGGCGCGGATGATCCGCATGTATTGGCTGACAAACCGGCGCGCGGCGCTCCGGAACTGTTCCGCCACGATCGGCTCCAAACCGTAGGCCTTGACGACGCGGTGGCCGGTAAAGGCCTCAGACATGATTTGCGTCTGTTCGGCCAGCAGCGTTTGCGCTTCGCGGCTGGACCGGCGGATTTTGCGGCTGTAAACCAGGATGGGAATCATCACCGCCGGCAGGACGATCATCGTGATGAGTGTCAACCTGGGCTGTTGCCAAAGCAGAAACGCCAAAACGCTGATCAGCGAAACGGGATCGCGGACCACCACGGAAACCGCGTTGTTCAGAATGTTCAGCAGCGCGTTGGTGTCGTTCATTACCCGCGCGATGAGCTGGCCGGAAGAATTGGTACTGTAGAACCCGGCGGACAAATCCAGCAAATGCCGGAAAAGCTGGACCCGCATGTCGGCCACGGCACGGCTGGCCACCCACTGCAGGAGATAGACGTTGAGATACCCCAGAATGCCGCTGAACAACATGATGACGGGAATGGCGGCAATCAATGCCACGATGATCCACGGATGTGCATGCACGCCTTGTTCCAGGGCCTGACGCGCGGCGTAGAACCAGTTTTGGATGAACTCCGGCATCCGTTGCAGCGGCAACTGCGCGACGCCCGATTGGCCGGGCGTTGGAAAGACGGCGCTGTAGACGAACATGACGGTCCCGATCACCAGCGGTGAGATCACCCCCGCCAGGAAGCCGGTCAGCACCCCGAGGGACAATCGCAGCCGGTAGGGTTTGGCCAGGCCCCAGACTCTGAGCAGGAACTTTGTCATTAGCGGCTGACATATTGTTGGCGGTCAACGGAAGAAAGCGAGAGTTTTGTTTGCGGACAAGCCTGAGATTACTTGGGGCGACCTGGAAAATAGTTTTGAGCCGGGCCGGGAACTCTCGCGCCGGCGCCTGACATTTCCGCCACGGCAGCACAGTGGCGCGGGTGCGGACGGCGGAATTTTCCAAGACTGCGGCTCCACTTCGAGGCGTGACGACCAATTTGAAAATACCAGAATTCCAAATTGAAATCCGGCGCGATGAGGCCAAGGAGTGGCAGCGTAGAATGGCCGAACTGCACGAGCTGCTCCAGGTCCGCTGTCGCAAATCCTGGCTCAACGGCCGCATCATTCTCCTCTCATAAAAAGGAGAATAATCATCATCACGTCTATCCAAATGGAAAATGCTCCAAGGATAACACGTCTTGGGTGATTGGACGTAGATTTGCTGAAGCTTGTCTGCTTTGGGCCGTACCTCGAACCGTCCGCCAAATGAGGATTGACCGAGGCTTTAAAGGTGGAATAATTGGGCGGGTTCAATATTCAAAAATGAAGGGTTTAGCCTATGCCAAATATAAATATGCCGTTCTAAGCCAGCGGTTCAGGATTGTTTGCCGTTCCTTCCGCCGGCCATTAGAGTTGCTGGGGATATTGCGGACGGTTCCCTTTGGGACCGTCGGTTTCGCTTACGCTAGGCGCTGGAGGGCCGAACCGGGCCGCCAGTCGAATATCGCCGCCGGGAGTATGGCCGCTCCCGCCGAGCCCAATCCGCTGTGGGATTATTTTGATTCACACCGGACGGGAAAAATAATTTGCAAGTGGCAGCATTACTTCGAAATCTACCACCGGCATTTTGCCCAGTTCCGGGGCCGGGAGGTTCGGATTCTGGAAATAGGCATAGCCGCCGGCGGCAGCTTGGAGATGTGGCGGCACTATTTTGGGAAAAAATGCACGGTGGTGGGCATGGACATTGATACACGCTGCAAGGCCTACGAAAAGGACGGATTCCGCATTTACATCGGGGACCAGACGGACCGGGCTTTCTGGCAACGGTTTAAGGAACTGGAGTCCCAATTTGACGTCATCATTGATGACGGCGGGCACCGCGCCGAACAACAGATCGTGACGCTGGAAGAATTGCTTCCCCACCTCTGCCCGGGCGGCGTCTATCTCTGCGAAGATGTCCATCACGCGCATCAGGGCTTCACCACTTACGTCGGCGGGTTGATCAACCACCACAATCTCACCGATGTCATTCGCGGTGAAGATTTGACGGCGCGGCCCAGCGCCTTTCAACAGGATATCGCCGCGATTCACTGGTATTCTATGGTTGTGGTGCTCCAGAAAACCACGGAACCCACACCCTTATTCCGCTCGCTTTACCGGGGAACCGAATCCATACCCGAGAACTGACGGTGCCTATCCCTGGTTGGATCTGGATGAAATAAAATGCCCTCGTGTCGAAGCAAAAGATCTGTTTTCATATTTGAGGCAACCAGCTAAATTCGCCTCGGAATGAATACCCGCGTTGACGACAGGAAATCTTCATTTCCTAATCCATGAATCAAGCACCAAACATTTTCACCATCACGGTCGTAATTCCGGTTTTCAACCAGTTGTCCTACACCGCCAACTGCGTGGAAAGCCTCAACCGCGCGGGTATCGCCGACGAGCAGATAACCATCGTCAACAACGCCTCGACCGACGGGACGGCGGAATATCTGGCCAGCCGACCGCAAATTTTGGCTATCCACAACCCGGAAAACCATAGTTGCGCCTTCTCGTGGAATCAGGCTCTCAAACTCCGCCAGACCACCTGGACCATCCTGCTCAACAACGACGTGGTCATCGCGCCGGACGCGCTGCACGAACTGCTGCGATTTGCCGAGGTTGGCCATTTCGACATGGTCAGCCCCGCCATGTGCGAAGGGGAGCTGGACTACGATTTCCTGCCGCACGCCGAAAAATTCGTCCGTGTGATGGCCCGGGCCACCCGGGGGGGGGTGGTTTTCGCCGTCTGTTTCATGGTTCACCACCGCGTGTTCGACGCGCTCGGTCTGTTCGATGATGATCCCAAACTGTGGGGCTATGAAGACGACGAATTTTTCAGGCGCGTCCGCCGAGGCGGTTTCCAGATGGCGGTCACCGGCGGAGCTTTTCTTCATCACTTCGGCGGCATCACCCAGAAAAGCATCAAAGACACCTTGAACCGGCCCAACATGAGCTTAGGCGACCGCACTTATTACCGGCGCAAAACCGGGCAGACCTGGGGCAAACGAAAATTGAACCAGATCAGGCAGGCCATCCGGGTGAACTGGTGGAAGCATTCGGAGCGGCTCCGTTACGGGCACACGCTCCATGAAACGCGCATCGCTGGAAAGTGGGGTTACCGCTGACGAGCCTGCTCTCGGCAAGGAATGCGCTTGTCAGTAGAAATGGCGTCGTCCAGCCTGTCACGACCTGAAGATTCAACACCACGATCATAATGTTTGAAAAAGACTTTTCCCACGGCAGCAAATATACCGGCTACATGGAGATTGTCGTCCGCCTGGTCGAGCAACGGAAAGGCGGCCAAAAAATCCTGGACATCCCCGCGGGCAACGGGAAATTGACCGCCCTCCTCCGCGAGCGCGGGCACGAGGCGGTTTCCGCCGACATCAACCGCGCTGGCGCCGATTATGTTTATGCCAACATGAGCGAACCGTTGCCGTTTGCCGATGACGAGTTCGACACCTGCATTTGCCTGGAAGGCGTTGAGCACGTCGTGGATTCGGCAGCCATTATCCGCGAGTTTTGCCGTATCACCAAAAGCGGCGGGCGCATCATCGTTTCACTGCCGAACATCCAGAATCTTTTTTCCCGCTTCCATTTTCTCTACACCGGCTGTTTCTACCAGTTCGTGCCGTGGAACCGCCGGCAATTGAAGCCAGGCGAAATGATTGACCGCGGCCACATCGCTCCCTTGAGCCAGCCGCAACTCGCTTACCTGTTTGAAAATTACGGCGCGCGGCTGACGCAACTGGCCGGTGACCGGTGGAAGAAAAAGTGGCTTATTCCGTTTTTGTTGCCGTTCGTCGGTCTCGGCTGGGTTTGGATGCGATACGCGGTGAAGCGGCAAAAGGAAAAGCCCGCGGCAGATTGCGAAAAGGAAATCAAAGATTTGTTTTCGCTGCCGCTGTTGTTCAGCCGCTCGCTCATCCTGGTTTTTGAAAGACAGTAAAATCATGGCCGCATCCCGTCTGCCCATTTCCGTCTGCATGGTTGCTGGAAACGAGGCGCACCGCATCCGCCATGCACTGGACAGCGTGCATGGTTGGATCAGTGAAATCATTCTGGCCATTGACGACAAGGTCACGGATGGCACGGACAAGATTGCCGAATCCTATGGCGCGCGTGTCGTCAGCCAGCCATGGCGAGGCCACGCAGTTCATCGCAATTTTGCCTCCACCCACGCCACCCAACCCTGGTTGCTGGCAATTGACGCCGACGAAGTCATTCCACCGGAATTGCGCGATGAAATCATCCGTTTGTTTGAAAAGCATCAATTCAATCCTCTCTGTGCGGCCTATCGTTTTCCGCGTTGCACCTTTTATCATGGCCGCTGGATTCGCCATGGTGACTGGTATCCCGACCGCAAGGTGCGGCTCTGGCAGCGTGACCAAGCCGACTGGGGTGACAAGCGACTGCACGAATCGCTCGTTGTGCGCGGCTCTACTGGTGATTTAAAAAACAACCTGCTCCACTACAGCATGGAATCACTTGAACACGAAATGAAAAAGACCATGTTATCCGTGGATTATTTCGTGCAGGAATGTGCGGAGCGTAAAAGGAAGATTCGTTTTACCACAGTCCTGTTTCATCCCTGGTGGCGTTTCGTCCGCTCCTATTTTCTACGGCGTGGCTTTCTGGACGGCTGGCAGGGACTCGCCATCGCGCGCATTATCGCCATCTACACCTTTCTGCGGTACTTAAAGGTTTATCAGGTACAAAACGAAAAGAAGCGAGTGGATTGAATTCGTTTCAGCCTTGAAATGTCATGAGCCTGACTCAAAACCCGCGGCATGTTTTGGTTTATGAACCAAGCGTGGATGGTCACCACGTTGGCTGGCTGCGTTTCATCACCGATGATTTGCTGAACGCCGGTTTTCAACTGACGCTGGCACTGGACACGCGGCCGGCCGCGATGAAGCGAGTTGAAAGCCAGATGGCCGATCTCATTCCGCATTTGAAAATCATTCCGGCCATCGCCGAACAATCGGATGAAGCCAAAACCACTTCACCCACCCATGTCGCCGCCTGCCTAAAAAAATCCGGCGCCGCGCGGGTATTTCTGGCCCACTTCAACGACATCGCCTCGACGCTGCTGCGCCGCGCCGCGTTCCGATGGATGCCCGACGCCAGTTTGCGCGGATGGCTTGGCGGCATTTATCTTCGGCCGCAGTTTCTCGAGGCCAGCGCACTATCACCCAACCAAGCGATAAAAAAAATCGGCTTCCGCCGCCTCGTCCAAAACGACTGGCTGAATCCGCTGCTGCTGCCGGATCCGCAGCTCTGTGAGCTTGCCCGCAAAAAATATCCCCGGGCACCCATTTCTTTTCTCGCCGATCCGTATCCGGAGAATTTTTTCGCCGACCGTGCGGCTTCGCGGAAGCAGTTCAACTTGCCGGACGACAAGTTTGTTTTTCTTTTTTACGGCGGCAACTACAAACGAAAGGGCCTGCATCTCGCCGTTGAAGCGATGCTCAAAATGTCCGCGCCTGGCAGGGCGTTTATGCTTTGCGCCGGTTTGCTGCCGAAGAACGAACGGCTTGCTGGCGATCTCGCTGTCCTCCGCTCGCAAGGCCGCGCCGAAATCGTGAACCGCTACGTTTCTGCCGAAGAAGAGAAGCAGTTATTTGCCGCGAGCGATGCGGTTCTGCTCCCTTACCTCAATCACCATGGCACCAGCGGCGTGCTTTCCTGTTCTGCCGGTGCGGGCCGGCCAGTCATCGCTTCCGATGAACACTTCATCGGGCAGATCGTGCGCCAATATAAAATGGGACTGCTCTTTAGATCCGGCAATGTGAAGAAATTGCAGGAGGTGATTGTCCGCGCCGCGTCCACCAGCGCCGACGAGCTTTCCAAATGGCAAGCCGGCGCGCAGGCTTACGCCAAAAATTGTTCGCGCGATGCGTTCCGTTCCGCGCTGGTCGCCGCCGTCGAGACCGCGCTGGCCGCTCAAAAGTGAATCTGCGCAAAAACATTTTGCTCATCCGGTTCAAGGCCATCGGCGATGTCGTTTTGACACTGCCCGCCGTCCATGCCGTCCGGGAAAATTTCCCGGACTCGCGCATCACGTTTTTCACCGTCAGCGAAAACGCGCCGTTGTTGCAAGGGTTTCGCGAGGTGGATGAAGTCATCGCGCTCAACCGCGCCGCTTTGAAGAATCCACTGCGCGCCGCGCCGGAATTTATCCGGCTGCTGCGCCATTTGCGCGCGGGAAAATTTTCGCTGGTCGTGGATTTTCAAGGCTACGGTGAAACCGCTTGGCTGTCGTGGTGGAGTGGCGCGCCGGAGCGTTGGGGCAATGTATATGGCCAGGGGCGGCAATGGGCTTATACCCGTGGGGTGGAACGTAATGAGCGCATCCATCACGTTGATCGAAATCTATCGCTGTTGCAACAAAGCGGCTTGCGGGTGGGCGAAATCCGCAACGAATTTGGCTTGCCCGAGGACGCGTTGGCGGAGGCAAAAAAATTCTTCACCGAAAACCAACTGGACTCGTCCCGACCGACCTTGTTTCTCCAGCCCTTCACCAGCACACCGCATAAAAACTGGCCGCTGAAGAATTTTCTGGCACTGGCACGGCACTTTCAGTCGCAGGGCGCGCAAATCATCTTTGGGGGCGGCCCCGCGGACCACGCCGCCTTGGAGCCGGCACGCGTGGCGGGTTTTGTTGTTTCTGCCGGCGTGCCGCTGCTTGTTTCCGCCGGCTTGACAAAACTAACCAGGCTGGTTATCGGCGGCGACACGGGCCTGCTTCATCTCGCGGTGGCGATGGGAAAACGTGTATTGATGCTGATGACGGCGACAGGTCAAACCTATCCGGTTCAACATGCAAATTGGGTCGTCACCACGGCACCGGGAACCGGCATCGCCGCCATTACGTTGGCCGATGTCGTGGCGGCAACAGAGCAGGCTTTCAGCGAATCAACCGATAATGCTTCTTGTTAAACTTCAGCCCGAAGGTTTTCTCCAGCCACAGCATCCGGCGACGTTTTTTTTCACGCGAAGTCAACTGGTGATTCGGGTCGGCACGAAAAATTCCTTCGGCCTTGGGCAGCCACTCCTGCACAACCTTCGGATGCGTGCCGGTAAAGAGTTTCAACGCTGCCCGGTCAATTTGGGTGTAATCCACGGGCGGCACCGGTTTCTCAACCCAATGCTGGTAGATTTCGGACGTTTTCAAGTTCATCTGCGCCTCGCTGCGCACCCAGCCGTAATGATAAATTGTGGCGCCCGTGTGTGCCGCGCGCGGATGGCGTGATTGCTTGTGGCTGACGACCACGTTGAAAAAGAGCGACTCGCTAGACCACGCGGGAATGGTGTTGCGAAGGATGCGCACCTCGCTGCGATACCAGCCCGGCGACCACGCGATGGTGTTTTTGTTTCCGTAAAAATGCAGGTAATCAAAGGCCAGGGCCTCGACGCGCGCATTGTCCAGGTATTTCTCCATCGCCGCGCGAATTTTTGGAAGGTCATCCTCATGCACGACTTCATCGGCTTCCAGGTAAAACGCCCAATCACCGGTACAGTTGAATAAGGCAATGGATTTCTGCTGGCCAAAGACAAAACCCTTGACACTGTAATCGGACTGGATGCGTTCATTCCATTGCGTCGGAATGATGCGGATTTTGGGATCGCCAATCCCGCGCAGCATTTTTTCCGTGTCGTCATCGCATGGCCCCAGCGCAATGACAAACTCGTCCACGATCGGCAGAGTCGAGCGGATGGACGCGATGAACGGATACCCGAGCTTGTGCCCGTTGCGCAAAAAAGTGAACCCGCTGACTTTCATCGGCAAAGTTTCAAGTTTCAACTGCCAAGTTTCAAGCTCTGAAACATCGAAGCGTGATGCATTGAAGCGTTAAAGCGGCTCAATCCGCTTAAACGATTTAACCCTTCAACGCTTTAACGAAACATGAGTTCAATCGCCGAACAATCTTTTCAACTGCCCGCGTGCAGACGCTTCGTGCTGGTTACCGCCGGCCCTCGGTGTCCAGGCCCGGACGGCGAATTCAAAGTATTACAGAAATTGCCTGCACTCTTTTCCAAGGCCGGTTCAGCTTGGGCGTTATTACGCCGCAAGCCGGCAGTGGTTTAACTTGCCTTACGGAACGAAATTGACAATTCTGGTCACACGTCATGTGGCAAAGAAAGCACTAATCACGGGCATAACGGGGCAGGATGGTTCTTATCTGGCGGAATTATTACTGGAGAAAGGATATGAGGTTCATGGCATAATCCGGCGCGCCAGCACCTTCAATACGAATCGTCTGGACCATCTCTATGCCGACCCGCACACCGACCAGACCGCATTAAAATTGTATTACGGCGATTTGAGCGACGCAAGCGCTTTGGCCCGGTTAATCTCCCGTATCGAGCCGGATGAAATCTACAATCTCGCGGCGCAAAGCCACGTACGTGTCAGCTTCGATTCTCCCGAATACACTACGGACATCACCGCCACCGGTACAGTGCGGTTGCTGGAGGCAATCCGGGAAACCGGCATCCAGACCCGGTTTTATCAGGCTTCTTCAAGTGAAATGTATGGCATGGCCCGACGGACGCCGCAGACGGAAACCACGCCGTTTTATCCTCGAAGCCCTTATGCCTGCGCCAAAGCTTTTTCTCATTGGATTACGGTCAATTATCGCGAGTCCTACGGTTTGCATGCGAGCAGCGGCATTTTGTTCAATCATGAATCCCCGCGTCGTGGTGAAACTTTTGTCACGCGGAAAATCACGCGGGCAGTGGCGCACATTCTGGCCGGTTTGCAGGACAAGTTGTTTCTCGGCAACCTCGACGCTAAACGCGACTGGGGCTACGCCAAGGAATATGTCGAGGCCATGTGGCTGATGCTTCAACAGGAGAAACCGGACGATTTCGTGATTGCTACCGGTGAAACCCATAGCGTTCGTGAGTTTCTGGAGACAGCCTTCGGCCATGCAGGGTTGGAGTGGCATAAACATGTGGAAATTGATCCGCGCTATTTCCGCCCGGCGGAAGTGGATTTATTACTTGGCGATTATTCCAAAGCCCGTGAAAAACTGGGCTGGGAACCGAAAACAAAGTTCGTTGAATTGGTCAAGCTGATGGTGGACGCGGACATTCAAAAACTGAAGGTTCACCTCGCAGGCAAAACTCAAATGCGCGGTTGAATCTCAGCTTGTCTTGAATTTCAAGAAATCTTTATAGGTCAGGCGGATTCCCGTTTCGAGATCCACCTCCGGTTTCCATCCCAGCGCAAACAAACGGGAACTGTCCATCGTTTTTTTGGGCGTGCCGTCGGGCTTGCTCGTGTCCCAGACAATTTCGCCTTGGAAGCCAACAATCCGCTTAACCATCTCCGCCAGCGTTTTTATCGTCAAGTCGGAGCCGCAACCAGCGTTGATGAATTGTTCTTCGCTGTACCGTTGCATCAGAAAAACTGAGGCGCGCGCCAAATCGTCCACGTAAAGAAACTCGCGCGAAGGTGAGCCGCTCCCCCAGCAAACTACCTGTTCCGTGCGGGAAACTTTAGCTTCGTGAAATTTGCGGATGAGCGCCGGCAGTACGTGAGATGTCTCCAAATTGTAATTGTCGTTTGGCCCGTAAAGATTGGTTGGCATCACGCTGATGTAATCGCAGCTGTATTGCTGCCGCAACGCCTGACACAGTTTAATCCCCGCGATTTTCGCGATGGCATACCATTGATTTGTCGGTTCCAACGGCCCAGACAAGAGAGATTCTTCCTTTAACGGCTGCGGAGCGAATTTGGGGTAAATGCACGAACTGCCAAAAAACAACAATTTTTTAACGCCTGCCGCCCAGGCACCATAGATTACATTGTTTTGAATCTGCAAATTTTCATAGAGAAACGCCGCCGGTTGCCGGTCGTTGGCTAGAATGCCGCCGACCTTTGCTGCGGCGACGAAGACATATTCCGGTCCGGTTTCCTGATAAAATTTCTGAACAGCAGCAGTGTCAAGTAAGTTAACCTCCTGCCGTGTTCGCAAAATCAAATTACGAAAGCCTTGCTTCTGCAACTCCCGGCAAACCGCACTGCCAACCATTCCTCGATGTCCCGCTACAAAAATTCTGGATTGCTGCATCATTGCCATAAAGTTAAGCATAAACCCAATTTCACTCGCAAGAAAGGACAGTTTGGTAACCGTCGCCGGATGGAATGCTTTGTCGCGCAGCCGGGCAAAAATCACCCGCCAAGGTTTCGGGAATTTACACAGATGCCGTTGTCGTCGTTTGCAGGAGCGTGTTTGCGGAAAACGCTGGCAGGCAATGCGCCGACAGGATGCCGGCGCTCCCGTTTAATCGCCGAACAATTTTTTCAATTTGTCGCGCGCGGCGGCCTCGCGCGGATTGCCGCCGGTTTTCGGCGTCCATTCGCGCAGGACAAACTCGAAATATTCGCAGAAGTTGCCAACGTGTTTTTCCAATACCGGTTCGGCCCGGCGTTCCCGGCATTGGTGGGCGGCGCGCGGGTCGTAATGCGCGCAATTCAGGCAAACCCGCAGGTCCACCCGGCATTTCATGCAAATTTCGCCGCGACCCGGCTGGCCGTTCAACGTCCACGGTTCACCGCAATTATGGCAGTGACGGGTCATTTACGATTTATGATTGATGATTTATGATTGACGCGCCGCCAATAATGCCATTTCAAATCATCAATCGTAAATCACAAATCATAAATTGAG
Source organism: Verrucomicrobiia bacterium (assembly GCA_025451535.1). Classification (GTDB taxonomy): domain Bacteria; phylum Verrucomicrobiota; class Verrucomicrobiia; order Limisphaerales; family UBA11358; genus UBA11358. Next base: position 5,397 of record JANWKE010000125.1, on the reverse strand, counting down.
AAAAACCATTGCTGCTTTCTTCTGGTTGCTGGTTGCGCTGCTCGGTGCCGCGGCTTATGCGACCCTCGCCTTGCGCCGGAATGAGCCGATCAATTCCGCCTATCTCGTCATCGCGGCAGTTTGCACCTACGCCATCGGCTACCGGTTTTATTCCAGGTGGATTGCCGCGCGCATACTTGCCCTCGATGATCACCGGGCCACACCCTGTGTGGTCCACGACGACGGCCGGGATTTCGTCAGAACGAACAAATTCATTGTTTTTGGCCATCACTTTGCAGCGATTGCCGGACCGGGACCGCTCGTCGGTCCGGTGCTCGCGGCCCAATTCGGTTACTTGCCGGGCACATTGTGGATTCTGATCGGCGTGGTGCTCGGCGGCGCAGTGCAGGACCTCGTCATTCTATTTTGCTCGGTCCGCCGCGATGGCAAATCGCTCGCGCAGATGGTCAAGGAGGAATTGAATTCGCCGGCGGGTGTGGTGGCCATGCTGGCCATCCTGGCAATTTTGATAATCCTGCTTGCCGTGCTTGCATTGGTGGTCGTGAAGGCACTGGCGGAAAGTTCTTGGGGCGTGTTCACCGTCGGCGCGACCATTCCGATTGCGTTGACGATGGGTTGTTATATGCGTTTTGTGCGCACCGGCAAGGTTCTGGAAGCGTCGGCCTTTGGCATCACGTTGCTGTTGCTGGCGGTCTGGGGCGGCAAGCTGGTTTATCAAAGCCCGACCTGGTCGCAATTTTTCAGTCTGCACGGCATTACGTTGGCCTGGACCATCATCGGCTACGGCGTCATTTCCAGCAGCCTGCCGGTATGGCTCCTACTCGCGCCGCGCGATTATTTGAGCACGTTCATGAAGCTGGGCACGATTGTGGCACTGGCCTTCGGCATTTTGTTCGTGTTGCCGGTACTGCAATTGCCGGCGCTCACCCGGTTCACCGACGGTTCCGGCCTGGTGGTTGCCGGAAAAGTTTTCCCGTTTTGCTTCATCACCATTGCCTGCGGCGCGGTTTCCGGCTTTCACGCGCTCATCGCCAGCGGCACGACGCCGAAAATGATTACGCGCGAAAGCTACGCGCGGCACATCGGCTACGGCGCGATGTGCTGCGAATCCTTCGTGGCCATCATGGCGCTCATCGCCGCCTGCGCGCTCGACCCCGGCGTCTATTTCAGCATGAACGTCAAAGGCGACCCCGCCGCGACCGTGGCCCAGGTCACTGCCCTCGGCTTCCCGGTGACGACCGATCAAATGCATTCATTGGCGAACCAGCTTGGTGAAAAAACCCTGTTTGGCCGCACGGGCGGCGCCGCAACCCTGGCTGTTGGCATGGCGCATATTTTTTCCAAGGCCGTCAACGGCCGCTGGCTCGACCTCTGGTACCACTTCGCCATCATGTTCGAGGCGCTGTTCATTCTGACCACACTTGACGCCGGCACGCGCGTGGGGCGTTACCTGATTCAAAGCGTCCTGGGTCGTGCCTGGAAACCGTTGGGCGATCCGAAAAATTTCTTCGCCACGCCGGTAGCCGCCGCGCTGATGGTCGGCGCGTGGGGCTATTTTCTGATTCAAGGGGTGCGCGATCCGCTGGGTGGCATCAACTCGCTCTGGCCACTGTTCGGCATTGCCAACCAGATGCTGGCCGCCATCGCGCTATGCCTCGGCACGACGATTATTTTAAAAATGCAATTGCAGCCGGAGGGCAGAGTTGCACGACGCCCTGACAATTTGGGGCCCGTGGAACTCGCCCCTCCGAAACGAAAACCAGCACTCGCGCTCATCACTTTGATACCGCTGGTGTGGCTGGTGGCGGTAACGTTCACCGCCAGCGTGCAAAAAATCTGGCATCCCGATCCGCGCATCGGTTTTTTGGCCCAAGCAGGCGTCTTGCATCAAAAGACTCCGGGATTGGTAGCAAATCTGACTGCCGCTAGATCAGGTGGCGATGTAACCGCCATTGATGCGGCTGAAGAATCATTGCGTGCCAACCGGATGCTGGAATTCAATAACGTGCTCGACGCCGCTGTGGCAGGGACTTTTCTGGTGTTGGTCACGGCCATCATTTTTGTGAGCGTGCGTGAGTGGATTCTGCTCCTGTCCCGGCGCAAACAGGCGGTGCTGCACGAGACCGAGCCGGTCTGGTTGCCGGATTATGCCGTCAAGGAAGCCGGGCCCAATTTTCGGACGGCGGCCGGGGCGGCGGTCATTGCGCTCGGCCTGGTGAAAGAATGGTCCGGCGAATCGCATTTTGAACGCGCACAACAACCGTGTGGAGGGCATTGCTTCGTCAATGCCCTGACTGAAACAAAATCCCATAGACCGGCGCCACGGGCGGAGTCAGCGAAGCGGCAAAGCGCTTCCCTCCAAAAAATTTATGTCGCCGTTACGGAAGAACGATACAAAGGCGTGCGGCGATGTTGCTGACACAATTCATGGAGGGCGCTGCTTCGTCAGTGCCCTGACCGGTCAGTGCTCCAATCAAAGAATTTGGGTAGCGACGAAGCGCTACCCTCCAATCCAAACGATAAACGAACAGAGTTCATACTGGCACGTTTGGCGCAAGCACCCGGTTCATAACCCTGCGGTCGAGTCAGGCAATCAGGCGATTATCGTTTTGGTGACAGTCAACACGCATGAACGAAAGCCGATTCTGGCTAAGCAGGATGCGGTGCAAGCAGTTCTTAAAGCCTGGCGTGAAGCAGATACCTGGCTGGTCGGACGTTATGTCATCATGCCTGATCACATTCACTTTTTTTGCGCGCCTCGCGATCGGTCAGTAAACTTGAAACGTTGGATGAAGTATTGGAAAAGCCAGGTTTCTCTCCGCTGGCCGCGTTCGACGGAACAACCCATCTGGCAACTCGATTTTTGGGACACGCAGTTGCGGCGTGATGAAAATTATGTTGAGAAATGGGATTACGTCTGGCGCAATCCTGTCCGGAAAGGATTGGTCGCAAAACCGGAGGATTGGCCTTATGCTGGCGAAATACATATCCTGGCGTGGCATGAAAGGTAAATGTCAGGGCACTGACGAAGCAGGTTTTGGAAGGCATCGCTTCGTCGATGCACTGATTTGATTGAATGGGGTACTGACGAAGCAGTGCCCTCCAGAAAAAATGAGACTCGGACTCTTTGGCGGTTCGTTTGACCCGGTTCACCTCGGCCATTTGCTCGTCGCGCACGTGGCCATCGAGGAACTGGGACTGGACCGGCTGTTCTTCATTCCGGCGGCGCAATCGCCCTTCAAGCCGGCCAACCAGCCCGCTCCGGCAGCTATCCGGCTGCAACTGCTCCGACTCGCGCTCGCCGGCAAGACGAATTGTGAGATTGACGACCAGGAAATCCGGCGCGGCGGTGTGTCCTACACCATCGAAACCGTGCGCGATTATGCGAAATGTTTTCCCGAGGCGGAAATGTTTTATCTCATCGGCGCCGACAACGCGGCGAAGCTCAATGAATGGCGCGAAGCCGGCGAATTGGCCCGGCTGACACAGTTTGTGGTCACTCCGCGGCCGGGGGAAGCGCCGGTCAATTTTCCAGCGCCATTTCGCGGACGGACGCTGAAAGGTTTTCCCTTGGCGGTATCATCATCGGAAATCCGTGCGCGGGTGCAAGCCGGATTGGTCATTGAACCACTGGTACCACCAGCCGTTGCCGAGGCCATCCGCGCGGCGAAACTTTACCTTTGAACAAATTTGCGATTTACGATATACGATTTACTCGCCAAGTTGGTGGCGGTTCGTCAATCGCAAATTGTAAATCATAAATTCACAAATGGATTCCCGAAAACTGGCTTTGCTCTGCCGCGAGTTCGCGGACAACAAAAAGGCGGAGAACATCGTCATCCTCGACGTGCGGAAAATATCGTCGGTGACGGATTATTTCGTAATTGCGTCTGGCACGAGTGAACCGCACCTCCGTGCGATCGTGGAGGAAATCACCGACCAGTTGCGCCAGGAGCACGCTGTGCGCCCGCGCGCCGTGGATGGCACGGTGCACGGCGCGTGGGTGGTGCTGGATTATTTCGACGTGATTGTGCACGTCATGCGGCAGGATGTGCGTGAACGTTACGATCTAGAAGGTCTCTGGGGCGACGCAAAAGCGGTGAAGCCGAAGAAAGTAAGAACGTTGAAGCGATGAGGCCGAGGGCCAAAGTCATCGTACCGGAATACAAACGGGGGTGGAGATTTAATGCGGCTGCAAGTGCAAAAGTGATGGGCAATTCGTAGTGATTGCCAAGCAAAATCCACTTGAATCGTTGCCTCCTGAAGCAATAGCTACAACATTGCTCAAACCAATTGGAACATTTGCAATGTGATAGCGTCCAAAATTTCCCCAAGTGACAATTGTGCCGTCACGCTTGAGCGCCATGCTATGCGAGATATTGTATTCATGTCGGCCAGCAGAAGTTATAGCCACGACATTGCTTAACACTGTGCCGCAAATGGTAACAATCCCACTCGAAGTCTGTTCCGTTGGAATACCTGTGGCTTGCCCATAGTGATTTTCTCCCCAACCAAAAACAGTGCCATCCTTTTTGAGTGCCAAATAATTTCCCGCGCCAACTGCAATCGCAACTACATTGCTCACATTGGGAAAACTAGGCTTTCCAGCAAAACCATCCCACTGAATTACAGGCCATCTTTTTTTAGAGCCAAACTATCTAATCCGGGATAACCATCTCCCGCAGGAGCAACAGCAACTATATTACTCAAAGTGCCGCCACTCGGTAAACGTGCCCACGACACTGGGGAATTAACACCTTCAGGAATACTGAAATCCAATCCCACCGCCACGCCATTACTCTTGATTCCCAAGCCAACACCAAACCCACCAGCAATAGTTTTTAAGTCGCCAAATCCTTTTGGAAAAATTTGAGGCGGGTAAACGGGTTGACCTCCCCAACGAACGACTGTTCCGTTAATTGTAAGTGCCAAGCTATCGTAATAACCAGCGGAAATTGCTACCACATTGCTTAAAATGATTCCTCCGATAGTGACTTGACCATTCGTAGGACTTTCCGATGGAACGCCGGTGGCTTGGCCATATTTATTTAATCCCCAGCCGACAACTGTTCCATCACTTTTCAAAGCCAGCGCGTGTCCGTTACCGCCTGAAACTGCGACGGCATTTGTCAGAATTTTCCCTTCGATAGTTACTACACCAATCGAAAATGGTGAAGAAGTCTCGTAATATGTCCACATACTCATCAACCCTTCCCTCGGAATATGTGTTTCCGTTGAGTTCGTTTGAAAAAATATCACGTTAGTGGAAGATATTTGGGTTGCGCCTTTGATCTGGCCAACTTCACCATTGCCGTTAAATCCCCAACCGATAACCACACCAGCGGGCGGGGCAGCGTAAAGAATTGAGCAAAAGGAAATGAGCGATGTTAAGACGAG
>JANWKE010000124.1 GCA_025451535.1 Verrucomicrobiia bacterium | reverse complement strand
TACTACTACAAGCCGCGCATCGACAAGGAACTGCTGGCGGCGCACAAGGAGGGGTTGATTGCCTTCTCCGGTTGTCTCGCCAGCGAAATACCGGATTGGATCATGCGCGACCAGTTGCCGAAAGCGCGCGAAGCAATTGACTGGTTCAAACAAACGCTCGGCGCGGACAATTTTTACCTCGAACTCCAGAACCACGGCATCGCCGAACAGGCCAAGGTCAACCGGCACCTCATCCAATGGGCAAAAGAGTTTGGCCTGAAGCTCGTCGCCACGAACGACGTCCATTACATCGAGAAAAGCCATTCGCACGCGCATGACTGCCTGATCTGCATCGGCACCCAGACACTGCTGGCGGACACCAAACGGATGCGCTACGAGCCGGAGCAATTTTATTTGCGGACGGCGGAGGAAATGAAGGCGCGTTTTGCCGATACGCCTGAAGCCGTCCGGAACACGCTCGAAGTCGCTGAGAAATGCAACGTCGAAATCGAGTTCGGCAAGCTGCATTATCCGGTCTTCACGCCGCCGGAATCTTCCACCCGCGAAGGTTATTTGCGCAAGCTGCTCGCGGACGGATTGTTTCGGCGCTATACCATCCACGCGAAAGCCGAGGGGAAGGAATTTGGCGTCACGGGAATTGACGACCCGAAACGCCTGCCGACATATCAAGATCCCGCAGCAACCGAGGTAACGAGGCTCAAATCAAATTCGAGAGCGAAAAATGAACCTCCTCACGTCGGCTGCTACGATGTGAACGACCCCGCCGTCGCAGCGGCCATCAAGGTGGTCATGGACCGGCTCAAATTGGAGCTCGCGGTCATCGAGAAAACGGGTTTCATCAGTTATTTCCTCATCGTCGCCGACTTCATCCGGTATGGCCGGGAACACGGGATCGCCTGCGTGGCGCGCGGTTCCGCCGCCGGTTCGCTCGTCACGTATCTGCTTGAAATCGCCAACGTGGACCCGATCCGCTACGGCCTGCTGTTCGAACGATTCCTGAATCCCGAGCGCGTCAATCCGCCGGATATTGACATTGATTTTGCCGACGACCGGCGCGCGGACGTGATTGAGTACGTCCGGGAAAAATACGGCCGCGAAGCGGTCGCGCAAATCATCACCTTCGGCACCATGGGCGCAAAATCCGTGGTGCGTGACGTCGGCCGCGTGATGGGTTTGAGTTACGGCGAATGCGACCGGCTGGCCAAGATGATTCCGTTCGAGTTGAAGATGACGCTCGAAAAAGCGCTCAAGCAATCGCCGGAATTCAATGAGGCCTATGAAACCGAGGCGGTGACGCGCGAATTGATTGACACGGCGCTCATCCTCGAGGACATCACGCGCAATGCCTCGGTTCACGCCGCCGGCGTCGTCATCGGCGATCAGCCGCTGGTGAATCTGCTTCCGCTCAAACAGGACGACAGTGGCACGCTGGTTACGCAATATGCGATGAACCCGGTCGGCGATCTCGGCCTGTTGAAAATGGATTTTCTCGGGCTGAAAACGCTGACCGTCATCCGCAACACGTGCGAAATGGTCAAGCGCACTCACGGTATTGAGGTGCCGATTGACCATCTGCCGCTCGACGACGCAAAAACTTACGACCTGCTTAACCGGGCCGAAACGCTTGGTGTGTTCCAATTGGAATCCGGCGGGATGCGCGATTTGTGCCGTAAATTTCAAATCAGCTCGGTCGAGCACATCACCGCGCTCGTGGCGTTGTACCGGCCCGGCCCGATGGAACTCATCCCGGAATTCATCGGGCGCCGCCACGGTGAAGTGAAGATTGAATACGAGCACCCGCTGCTCGAGCCGATTGCCAGGGAAACTTACGGCATCCTGATTTACCAGGAGCAGGTGATGCAGGCCGCGCAGGTGCTCGCCGGCTTTACGCTCGGCAGCGCGGATTTGCTCCGGCGCGCCATGGGCAAGAAGAAGCCGGAGGAAATGGCCAAGCAGCGCGCCGTCTTCGTCAAGGGTTGCAGGGAGAAGAATCACATCCCGGAAAGGCAGGCGAACGAGATTTTTGATTTGTTGGAAAAGTTCGCCGGCTACGGTTTCAACAAATCGCACGCCGCCGCCTACGCCATCGTTGCGTACCAGACCGCGTATCTGAAGGCGAATTATCCGGTTGAATTTTTCTGCGCGATGATGACGAACGACATGGCGGACACCGCCAAGCTCGCGCAATACATCGCCGAGGCGCGCACGTTCAATATCGAAGTCCTCGGCCCGGACGTGAACGAAAGCCAGGTTTACTTCGCGCCGGCGCGCGAAGGCAAAGCCATCCGGTTCGGTCTGGCCGCCATCAAAGGGGTGGGCGAAGCCGCCGTGGAAACCATCTTGAAAGCGCGGACCGAAGGGGGAAAATTCACTTCCCTTTCCGATTTATGCGAACGCGTGGACGGCCGGACGGTGAACCGGAAAATCCTCGAAGCGCTCATCAAATCCGGCGCGTGCGACTGCTTCGGCCAGACGCGGGCCACCTTGTTCGCGCAAATCGAACGCACGCTCGCGCGCGCGGCCAGCATTCTGTCTGATCGGCAGAAAGGACAAAGTTCGCTTTTCGGTGCGCTGGAGGAAAAGGCGCCGCCGATGCCGGAGGCCATCAGCAACCTGACCGAATGGCCGCAGCACGAGCTGCTTGCCAACGAGAAAGAGCTGCTCGGTTTTTATGTCACCGGCCATCCCCTGACGCCCTTTGCGCCAATTCTGGAAAAATACACGCTCACCAACACCGCGAAGCTGGCCGGGTTGTCGAACCGCAGCCTGACGCGCATTGGCGGGTTGATTGCGGCCGTGCAGAACGGCGTGTCCAAAAAGAGCGGCAAGCCGTATTCGATGGTCACCCTCGAAGACCTCGAAGGCTCCGTGCAGGTGCTCTGCATGAACGAGAACTACGAGAAATACCGGGAGCTGCTGAAACCGAACATGGCCATCCTCGTGGTGGGTGAGGTCAACACCGGCGACGAACGGCCGAAGATTTTTCCACAGGAAATCATGCCGCTGGCGGACGCGCCAAAGAAATTCACGAAACAAGTCCACCTGCGATTGCACACCGCGCACTTGAAAACGGAACATCTGGATTCCGTGCGCGAACTGGTCGCCGCCCACCCGGGCAAATGTCCGTTGCTGTTGTGTTTCATGCAGCCCGGCGGCGGGGTCGTCTTCATGGACACCAACGAGCGGTTCAGCGTCACGCCTTCGCTGGAACTGCAGCAGGCCGTCGATTCACGTTTCGGCGAGGAAACCTACTACGCGAAAGTGGATACCTCGCCCCCGGAACGCGCACCGCGTCGTTGGGAACGCCGGAACGGCAACCAGGGTGGCGCAGCTGCGTTTTAGCGCGACCGCGAGATGCAGAATCTCCGTCCAAAGCACCCCGGGGTTGAAGCGCCCGAGTCATGACAACGCATTTCATGGTGACCCCTGGAAATTTCCTTTTACGTTGCCGTTGATTTTTCATTAAATTCAATCGAATTCATTACCACGCCGAATGCCTGCTACCATTAAAAGATCCGGAACGTCGAATCGTTCATGGTTGATATCAAAACTGGTGGCCATGGGATTTTGCCTGAGCGCGGCGGGAATGATTTTGCGGGCCGGGACGCTGCCGGCGGTGAATTCGAAGGAAGCCACTGCTACCGTTGGCTGGTCGTCGTTGGGTGCGATGCCGGCTCCGGTTTGGGATGAAAAGACGCTGCGGTTTCAAAACGACCAGGGCACGCTGGCCGTCACCGTTTTGTCGGATGACATAGTGCGGGTGCATTTCACGAGGGCAAAATCGGCCGGGCGCGACCATTCTTACGCCGTCATCAATCGTGATTTCGGGCCAGCGAAGGCCAATGCCAAAATTGGCGCCGCTGCAACCGTTTTACAGACGGCCACGCTCACGGTGCTGATCCGGCAAAATCCCCTGCGGATTTCCTTCGCCAACGCTGCCGGCGAAAGCCTGGATGCCGATGATGCGCTGCACGGCACCGTTTTCGTGGGAGACGCTTTTCGTGTCGCCAAGCGTCTGCGCGACGACGAACATGTTTATGGCTTCGGCGAAAAAGCCGGCCAGCTGGACAAGCGCGGCTGGAAACTCGGCGGTTATGATCTGGTCATGTGGAACTCGGACACTTACGCCCACGATGCCAGCACGGACCCGATGTATGTTTCGGTGCCATTTTGTCTGATCACACGCCAGGGCCAGGCGCATGGCATTTTTCTCGATAACACCTGGCGCAGCTTTTTTGACGTCGGCCACGAAGAGGCAGGCTTGTTGACCTTTGGCGCAGCGGGCGGCGATCTGGACTATTATTTCATCAACGGCCCGGACCCGAAGAAAGTCATTGAGCGCTACACCGCACTGACGGGGCGGGTGCCGTTGCCGCCGCGCTGGTCATTGGGCTACAACCAGTGCCGTTACAGCTATTATCCGGAGTCCCGCGTGCGGCTGGTGGCCGACACGTTCCGGGAGGAGAAAATCCCCGCCGACGTCATCTGGTTGGACATACATTATCTCGACAACTACAAGCCATTCACCTGGAATCACGAACGTTTTCCCGACCCGAAGAAAATGATTTCAGATTTGCGCGCGCAGCATTTTCGCGTCGTCTCCATTCTGGATCCGCATCCTAAAGTGGAGAAGGGCTATACACCCTACGATGAAGGCATGGCGGGGAATTATTTTGTGAAAAATCCCGACGGTTCGGTGTATGAGGCCCCGGTCTGGCCGTCGCAGGCCAGGGAAAATCCCGGCCCGAGTGTCTTCCCGGATTTCAGCAAACCGGCGGCCCGGCAATGGTGGGGCTCGCTTTACCGGGGATTGATTGATGTCGGCATCGCGGGGATTTGGAACGACATGGACGAACCGGCGGTATTTGACACACCGACGGGCACGATGCCTTTGGACGTGGTTTTTGACAATGAAGGTCAGCCGACGACCCACCGTGAAATTCACAATGTCTATGGCCAGTTGATGAGCCACGCGACGTTTGAAGGGCTTTCCCGGCTTCGTCCGAACGAGCGGCTCTTCGTGCTCACGCGGGCGAGTTTCGCCGGCGGCCAGCGTTACGCCGCCATCTGGACCGGCGACAGCACGTCCGACTGGTCATCGTTGCGGCAATCCGTCGCCACGTTGCTGGGGCTGGGGCTTTCCGGTTTTCCGTTGGTCGGCTCCGACATCGGCGGGTTTGCCGGCGCGCCTTCGGGTGAGCTTTACACCCGCTGGCTGCAATTCGGCGTCTTTTCTCCGTTCATGCGTGCGCACAGCGATTCGAAGTCGCCGGGCAAGGAGCCGTGGGCGTTTGGTTATCGATACGAGGCCATTAACAAACGCGCCATCGAATTGCGTTACGAATTGCTGCCTTACATTTATAATGTGATGGAACGGGCCAGCGAAACCGGCGTGCCCGCGCTGCGCCCGTTGTTTCTTGAATTTCCCGAGGACGAGCATGTTGCCGGACTGGATGATGAATTTCTGTTTGGCGACGACCTGCTGGTGGCGCCGGTCCTGCACGAAGGCGCAACCGAGCGCGAGGTTTATCTACCGACGGGCGACTGGTATGATTACTGGACGGGCCGCCAGTTCGCGGGCGGCCGGGCCATTCATGTGCCAGTCACGCTGGATTCAATCCCCATTTTCGTACGCAGCGGCGGCTTCATCTTTCGCCAGCCGGTGGTTCAGTCCACCGATGAAATGCCGGGAAACGCATTGGAAGTCCTGGTCGCGCCCGCGAAGGAATCCGAATCCACGCTTTACGAAGACGACGGAGAAAGTCTTGCCTATCGCAACGGCAATTCCATGAAACGCCAGTTCCGCCAGGTTCGCGATGGCCAGCGGACAACGATTGAAATTTCCGCACCGGAAGGCTCGTATCGCCCGGCGGCGCGCAGTCTGGTGCTGGAACTGTGGAGTGGTGATGAACCGAAAAATGTTTCGCTCGAAATCGGAGCCGGTCCGTCTCAAAAAACCGTGCTGCCCCATTTGACCCCGGACACCATAACGACTTCAACTTCCGGCTGGTCCTTCGCCAACGGCCGGTTGACTGTGAAAGGGGCGGACCACTTTGAGCCGATGCGGTTCAACATCGAGAATTGACGCCTGCTCGTGAACCAACAGAGCGGCTGGTGAGGCAGTTCCCTTAAGGATTTGCCGCCGCCTCGGTGGCCAGACCGACCTTGGTGATGTCCAATTGGCGAAGCACGTCCAGCACGTAAATCATGTTCTGGTAATCCACCGCATCCGCGCCTTTGACCACCACGCTCAGATCCGGATTGTCGGCCTGTAATTGTTCCAGCTTGTCCTTGAGCTGCGGAATGGTGACGAATTCGTCGTTTAAGAATGTCCGCCCTTGCGCATCTACCACGATCTTGTTGATTTTGGGCTTGGGCTGATTGGTCTTGGGCGGTGGTTTGCCCGAGGGCAGCGTCATCTCCAAATTGTTCATCATCTGCGGCGTGGTGATGATGAAAATGACCAGCAGCACGAACACCAGGTCCAGCAGCGGCGTGATATTCAACTCACTGAGCGAACTGTGATGGCTGTGCGACGTTTTTTTCACAAAATCACTGGAGGACGGGTTCCGTTTCCTGTTGTACGTCGAAACGGATGACGATGTCGGGCGGGAAATTGGTGGGCGGTGGGCTGTCCAGTTTCCTTACGGCGCTGACGGCCTGGCGAACCGAATCATCCCAACGCGGGTTGCCCGAGCCTTTAACCCACTCCACATTGCTGATGTGCCCCTGGTGATCCACCGTCACCCTCACCTCCGCCACGTAATCATCATCGTGCAGGTTCCGGGGACGGTCCCATTTTGAATGGAAGGCATATTCAAGCAATCCTTTGTACAATTGCACGGGATCGGAACTGGTTTCCACCGTCTTGCCGCCCTCGAACACAAAGGACGGCAGTTCCGCCGCCGGGGGCGCGACCGTGGGCTGACTCGCCGCCGGGGGCGCCGTTTCCTTGGGCGGCTCGACCTTGGGCGCGGCAACGATTTTGGGTTGCTCCTTGGGCGGTTCAACCTTTGGTTTCTCGGGCGGCTTGGGCTTTTCGGGTCGTTTTTCCTTAACCATCTCCACCGAAATTTTCTGGATTTGTTTGCCGAGTAATCCCCCGCGCGCGGCGAAGTAGATCGCCACCAGCACGATGAGCGCGTGGAAAGTGAACGAGATGAGCAGGTTCACCTTCGACGAGTTGCGCTTTTTGCGTGGCTGGGTATGCG
>JANWKE010000123.1 GCA_025451535.1 Verrucomicrobiia bacterium | reverse complement strand
TGATTTTTGACATGAACAATCAGACCAACAAACCCGGGTATGGGTACCAGTTGGCCAAAGGTGCAACCAGCCTGACCGAAGGCTGGGATGGATCTCACTCGCAAGATCATTTCATGCTCGGCCAGATTCAGGAATGGTTTTATCACGACCTGGCCGGCATCGGGTGCGACCCCGCCGGGCCGGGTTTTAAGAAAATCATCATCCGCCCGCAGCCGGTTGGTGACGTGACGTCGGTGACGGTCAGCTATAATTCCATCCGGGGCAGGATTGTCAGCGACTGGAAAAGCCGCGACGGCAAGTTCACTTTGCGGGTGGCGATTCCTGCGAACACTACCGCAACGATCTATCTTCCGGCAAAATCAGCGGAGTCAGTCACGGAAAACGGCCGGACCGCGACGCAACGCAAGAATGTGCAATTCCTGCGGATGACTAACGGCTGCGCCGTGTTCGCAGTGCAATCAGGCCGGTACGAATTTAAATCCGCGTTGTGACCCGACGGCGTGTATTATACCGGCCGCAGCGTAGCGCAGGCGCGGACTACTCCAGCCCGATCACTTGGGCATCGTAGGGGATCAACGACTTTCCCTTCTGAACGGTAATTTTTGAATCCTCAAACCGGATGTTGCGGGCGTGATAAATTTTCAAGCCTGTCTCCGCCGAGAGGTTCACGTTCGAGAGCGTCATGCCGTCAATGGGCATTTCCGGCACGCCGCGAATGGTGCCGGCCGTCGGACAATCCGTCGCCGTCACGTTGCGGATGATGATGTTTTTGTTAATGGGCGTTCGTTGCGTCACCGGTTCAGGCTGTTCCGTGGCCGGGTCCTTGGGCGCGGTTCGTTCGGGATAAAAATCAATGATGTAAATCGGGTTTTTGACCGCCGTCATTTTGAGATTTTCATAGGTGATGTTTTGCAGCAACCCCCCGCGGTCGCGCCCGCTTTTGATGCGAATGCCCGAATCCGTCTGATCAAACGTGCAATTGCGCACCGTCACGTCCTCGATCCCGCCGACGGTGCCCGAGCCGATCGAACAGCCGTGGCCGTGCCCGAACGTGCAGTCCTGGATCAGGTAGTTTTTGTTTCCCGGTACGCGCGTGGCGACGGGTTTGATGGCAATGTTATCGTCGCCCGTGTCAATCGCGCAGCCGGTGATGAGGAAATTCCAGCCGGAGGGATCAATCCCGTCAGTATTGGGTGCTTTGGCGGGTGCTTGAATGTGAATTCCCCGGATGGTCACGTCGGTGCAATTCTGAGGGACCAGATGAAACATGGGTGAATTTTGCAGCGTCACGCCGGTGACGAGCACACGGGTACAGTTGGCCAATTTGATCATGTACGGCCGGTGCGTTATGGCCGGGTTGGAGCGAAAGGCCGACCACCAGACCGCCCCCTGGCCGTCAATGGTTCCGTCGCCGCTAATCTCGACATCCTGCGCATCCGAAACCGTAATGCTGTCCTGATAGCGGTTGGCCACCATCGGGTAATGCGCCATGTCATCGCTGATCAAAATCACCGCGCCGGCGTCCAGATGCAGGTTGATACGGCTGGTCAGCCTGAACGGACCGGTGAGAAATTTTCCCGACGGCACCCGCACGATGCCGCCACCGGCCGCCGAGGCCGCGTCAACGGCTTTTTGAATGGCCGCGGTGTCCATGGTCTTGCCATCACCGGCGGCGCCGTAGCGGGTGATGTCGAAGGTTGCGTGGGGAATGACCGGCAGTGGTGGCGCCTCCATCGGCGCAGCCAAAGCGCCGGCAGAAATGAAACCAGCCAGGAACAAAATACCTGAAAGCAAATACCTTGTGTTCATACGAGGAAGTCAGTTGTTTTGGTTTTGATGGGATTATTCATTTAGTCGAGAGGGATGGGTTTGAGGCAGTTCGCCAAAATAAAAACTCACCGAACCGGAGTATTGGCCGGTGGCAAGGTTGGTCTGGCTCCGGGGGCCCAGGGCCGAGGCAGGTTTGAATTTGCTGCCCATCGGCGGGATCGCTTCCAAAAAAGCCAGCCCGGCACGCGGCACCGGCGGAGCGGTGTCGCCCGCCAGATTGGCCGGCGGAAATTCAGGCGTGAGCACTTGTGTGAACGGAACGTTTTCCGGCACAACGGTGATTGTCCCTTCCGCTGTGTCGAGTTGCAGCCAACGCACGCCGGTGAAGCAACCTTTGAACTCCGGATAAATCCAGCCGCGCCAGCCGGTGATGGTGTCGTTGTAATTATTCTCCCAAACGCCGAAGGTCACGCCTTGTTGACGGTTTTTCCACACGCGGTAGGGACCGGCGCCGAGCCATTTCTTTCCTTGCACTAGTTTCTCCGGGTAATCAAAGGCCACACCGTAATAATCCTGCGGACCGGTTGCAGTACAGGTGTAATCGCATTGCAGCCAGCCGTTGGCGTGCAGGCGCCAAGTGGCCGATTTTAAGTCGCCATCGTATTTTGCAATTACTACCCGATCGGATCCTTCCTGTTTCAGACTCAATTTCACAAGCTTGGCATTACCCGGCACCGGCCGCGGACCGTCCGCCAGCGAGAAATGTTGCGTTCCGCGTTGCACATCCGTCAGAAAACCCGTTTGTTTGCTGATACCGACAGTCAGATCGCCGGCCTTCAGTTCAATGGCATCCGGAGTTGCTATGGACTCAACCTGGACGGTTGTAGGCGCGTCGAGAAGGGAACCAAACCCAAACCGATTCCCGCTCGTGGTCGGCCAAACCCAGGTCCACAGCCGGCGCCCGTACGGATCGTCCACGCGCAGGGCCAAGGCATCCACGCGCCCATTGGTTTTCGGCAGATCGAATTTGAGCGTGCCCCGGCCACCCGGCAGGATCGAAGGTGATTCGACGACGCCTTCGCGGACAACGACAAAGTTGGTGGTGTTCTGGTCGGGTTGAGGAAACTGTCGCAACTGCCAGGTGAACCTGCATTGGTTGGCGTTCAAAAAGCTGTAATGATTCTCGATCCGGAACGTATCGGCCGAATCCCGCGTGATGACAATCGGCGACCAGATTTCCTTGATGGCATAAAAGCTTGCTTCGCGCTGCCGATAGGGGCCGACAATGCCGTCCGGCGCCTGATTGCCGGCGACGTCAACCTGACCGGTATCGGGATGTTTCACGCCTTCGTCGAGGTAAGCCCAAATGAAACCGCCGCCGATGTGTTTGCTGGCGCTCATCAGGTTCCAGAAATCCGCCAGACCCGCGCCCCCGCCGCCGTCAAAGAGGCTGTGTTGAAATTCCGTGGGCATATAAATGTATTGCGTCAGGTCGTTGGTAGCGACGAGTTCCTGATTCTTGTGGTAATAGACAGACTTGCCCGTGCAGGCGATTTCAGCCTTGTCATACGCCAGATAATGCGCGGTGCAGAGTCCGTCAAACGAAGCCCACGGATGCAACACCCGGCGATGTTGCGGATCATATTGCCCGAACAAGCGATCGAAGTTGGTATTGAAGCCGCCTTCATTGCCGTTGTCCCAAAAGAGAATGCAGGGATGATTGACGTCGTGCGTAACCATTTCCTGGACAAGCGGGGGACCAACGGTGTTGTCGTAGTAATGGTGCCAGCCGGCCAGCTCATCGAGGACATAAAGACCTTTTTCATCGCACAACTCGAGGAACTGCTTGTCCGGCGGGTAATGCGACATCCGGACGGCGTTCATGTTCGCGTCCTTGATTGTTTCCACGTCGAGACGCTGCACGGCTTCGCTCAGGCACCGGCCTGAATCCGGCCAAAACGAGTGCCGGCACACACCTTTGAGAACCACTCGGTGACCGTTGACATAAAGTCCGTCACCATCGCGAACTTCCATGGTGCGAAAGCCGAACCGTTGCTGGACATGGTGCAGCACCCGGTCGCCGTCTTTAAGCCAGACTTGAACGAGGTATAGATTCGGCGTTTCCGCCGACCAATCGCGGGGCGAAACGATCTTCGTTTGGAGTTCCGCCTTCAGGCGGTTCGCGCCGGCTAAAGCCGGAACTCCAAACGTCTTGCCCACATTTTTCCCATCAAGCGTCTGGATTTGCGCCTCGATTCTATCGGCACGGGTGACGCCGTCCAAATAAACGTCCATGTTAAAATTCCCATCGGCTTCCGCATCAATCGCCACGCGTTTGATGAATTGCTGCGGCACCGCCTGGAGATAGACGGGACGGTAAATGCCGCCATACATCCAGTAATCCGCGTCGCGTTCCGCGCGGTTCACCGATTCGTTGGTCGAATGCTTGGCAACGGTAACTTCGAGGTCGTTGGTCTCCCCGAACTTTACCAATTTGGTCACATCGTATTGGAATTGGTAATAGCCGCCCTGGTGCATCGGCCCGGCTGATTGGCCATTCAGTTCGGCACTGGTGTCCGTCATGACGCCGTCAAAAACGAGAAAGACACGGCGGTCCGCCCAGTCGGCGGGTACGCTGAAATCATGCCGATAAAGGCCCTTTTCATTCCAGGCCTCCGGCAGGTCCTTGAAGTAATGCAGCGTGCCGAAACCGTGCAGTTCCCACTGCGACGGCACGACCAGATTGGTCCAGTAACCGGATTGCGCGCCGGACGTGCACATGAATTGCCATGGCACGGCATCGTCCTTGCCATGGCCGGAAAGGTAAAGACGCTCGGTGTCGGTGCCGGCGAACGCCAAAAGAGCCCGGCCTAACGCGAACGCCAGCGCGAAGGTCATTGCTCGACGGAATGATTTCCTCATAGGCAATGTGGAGCCGGAGTGTTGAGGCGGAGGGCGTAAAGATCAAGCCGGCATCATCGCCCGGCCATAACTCGCAAGTCTTTCGGCAAAAAACACAAATCGGGAATCAGTTTTTTTATTGTGCGCTGGCAGGGAGGAAACCTACGCTGACAACGCACCATAATGGATCGCATCTCGGCCACTTACCTCATCGAAACACCGCTGCCGGTTGAACTGGCGGCCGCCAGCCTGGCGGGCGAACAATCGTCGGGCACGTTCATCGCCGTGCCGGGTGAGACTGAGGAGTTGAAGCAACGTTTCGCCGCGCGGGTCGAAAAAATCACACTGCTGGAAACGGTGAACTCCCCCGCCCTGCCCGGCTGCCACTCGAACAGCGGAACATTTCAGAGGGCAGAACTCGTCGTGTCGTGGCCGGTCGAAAACATGGGTTACAATCTGCCGACGCTGGTCTCAACCAATCAGGGCAACCTGTACGAACTGTCCCAGTTTTCCGGGTTGAAGCTGATGGATTTGGAATTGCCGCCCTCGTTTGCGCAACATTTTCGCGGCCCGAAATTCGGCATCGCCGGCACGCGACAATTGACCGGTGTGGAAGGCCGGCCGCTCATTGGCACCATCATCAAGCCCAGCATCGGCCTGACGCCGGCACAAACCGCGGAGCTGGTCGGCACACTGGCCGAGGCGGGTATCGATTTCATCAAAGACGACGAATTGATGGCCGATCCGCCGCACTCCCCCTTCGACGAGCGCGTGGACGCCGTTATGCGCGTTATCAACGCGCACGCCGATCGCACCGGCAAGAAGGTGATGTACGCATTCAACCTCAGCGATGAGCTGGAGCCAATGCTGCGACACTACGAGAAAATCGTTTCCGCCGGAGGCACGGCGGCCATGGTGAGCCTGAACAGCGTCGGCCTCGCCGGCGTAAAAAAAATCTGCGACCTCGGCGCGCTGGCAATTCACGGGCATCGCAACGGCTGGGGCATGTTAAACCGGCATCCGGTGCTCGGCATCGAATTTCCGGCTTATCAAAAACTCTGGCGGCTGGCCGGGGTGGACCAGATCCACGTCAACGGCATCGGGAACAAATTCTGGGAAAGCAACGATTCGGTGGCGCGCTCCATCGAGTCATGCCTGAAACCATTGTTTCCAGATACCGTGGCAACCGACGTGAGTCGGCTCAAACTTCGCGAGAGTCAGAGCGGACTCACGTCCGCTGCTACAACCATCGGCGGTTTTTCTGTTCTCCCGGTTGTTTCCTCCGGTCAATGGGGCGGCCAGGCGCTGGAAACCTATCGCCGGACAAAAACTGTGGATCTGCTTTACCTGGCCGGCGGCGGCATCATGGCCCATCCCGACGGAGCGGCCGCGGGCGTGCGTTCGCTGCGGCGGTGGTGGGAGGCAGCGGCGGAAGGACTGACGATGGAGCAGGCCGTGGCGAAATATCCGGAGTTGAAAAAGTCGCTGGAGAAATTCGGGAAAGCGGTATGAAACATTCAACATTCAACGTTCAACGCCGAACATCCAACGCCGGCTGCGCTCGCTGTTCATTGAACGTTGAACGTTGGGTCCTGCCAGGTGGGATGGAAGGTTCCCGGTTCGCGCCATGAACAAACTCCTTCTCACTTTCTACGGCGATGATTTCACCGGCTCGACCGATGCGCTGGAACAACTCACGCTGGCTGGCGTTCGCACGGCTCTGTTCACCGAACCGCCGACGCCCGCGCAATTGAAACGTTTCCCGAAGCTCCAGGCGGTCGGCGTGGCCGGCTTTACCCGGTCGCTGCCTCCCGCTGCCATGGAAAGGGAATTGCGGCCGGCGTTCAAAAGGCTCAAAGCCCTGGAGTCACGGCATATTCATTACAAGGTTTGTTCCACGTTCGATTCGTCGCCCGCAGTGGGCAGCATTGGGTGCGCGATTGACGTGGGGATGGAAGTTTTTCATCCGCCATTCGTGCCTCTGCTCGTGGCCGCTCCATCGCTCGGACGCTATTGCGTTTTCGGAAATCTGTTTGCCCGCTTCGGTATTGGCAGCGACGGGGCCATTCACCGGCTCGACCGGCATCCATCCGCCAGCCGGCATCCCGTCACGCCAATGACCGAGGCGGATCTGCGGTTGCACCTGGCCAAACAGACGAAAAGGAAAGTTGCACTGTTCGATATTTTGAAAGTCACATTGCCGGCGAAGGAAGCCCGCACGGCGCTCCGGCAAATTCTCACCGAAAAACCGGATATCGTCTTATTTGACGCATTTCATCCGGAACATCTCGGAACCATCGGCGGACTGGTCGACAGCTTTGCCAGTGCCAGTCGCCCTTTGTTCTCAGTTGGCTCGTCCGGAATCGACATGGCCCTGGGCGCGCGTTGGATAAAGGTCGGGACGCGGCGCCGCGGCGTCCGGTCGGCGCAGCGCGCCGACCCTGCCACACAAATCCTCATCGGCTCCGGCAGTTGCTCGCCGGTGACGAAAAGTCAAATCGCCTGGGCACGGAAGCATGGTTTCGCCGAGATCGCACTGAACGCGGCGGCACTGGCGTCGCGCAAAAAAGCTGGAGCGGAAATCCGACGCGCCAGCGAAGCAGCGGCAAAATTCCTGCAAACCGGCAGCAGCGTCATAGTTCACACAATCTCCGCGGGTTCTGTCGGGCAAATCGCAGCGAAATTGAAAGGCCGGACCGCGCCGGTGCTGGGCACGGCGCTGGGTACCATTCTGCGGAATGCGCTGGCGCAAAAGCCGGTACGCCGGCTTTGCGTCGCCGGCGGCGACACGTCGAGCTACGCGGCCCGCGCCATGGGAATTGAGGCGTTGGAAATGATTATGCCGCTTACCCCGGGTGCGCCGTTGTGCCGGGCTCACGCGCCAAATTCGCCAGTGGATGGTTGCGAAATCGTGTTCAAGGGCGGACAGGTCGGCGCTGAAAATTATATTGAAATCGTGAAACGTGGAAAATTGTGAAGGTGGCCGCGCGGCAGCGCAGCCCTACCGATTGTGGCAGGGCGGAGCTGCTGTTCCGCCTTTTCGAAAAATTATGAAACAAAAGAAACTGGGTCTGGTCCATACCTCGGCCACGCTGGTGCCGGTGTTCGCGCAATTGTGCAAGGCGAAACTGCCGGACGTGGAGATGTTCAACATCGTGGACGACAGCCTCGTGAAAGGCATCATGGCCGCGGGCCGCATCACACCGCAAATCTCCGCGCGGGTGGCGAACTATTTGAAATCCGCAGAATCCGCCGGCGCGGATCAAATCCTGGTGACGTGCTCGTCCATCGGACCGGCGGTGGAAGCCGCCGCGTCGTCCCTCGGCGTGCCGGTGTTGCGTGTGGACCAGCCGATGGCAGACCAGGCGGTCCAGAGGGGGAAACGCATCGGCGTCCTCGCCACCTTGCGGACCACGCTTGAACCCACGGCGGATTTGATCGAACGCCGCGCGGACAAAGCCGGAAAGAAAATCGAACTCACGTCGCAGCTGTGCGAAGGCGCGTTCGAGGCGTTGATGAGTGGTGATGCGGCCAAACACGATGCCATGGTGGCTATCGCCTTGAAGGAGTTGTCACGGCGGGTGGACGTGATCGTGTTGGCGCAGGCTTCGATGGCGCGGGTGGTGGAGGGCCTGGCCGACACGGACAAAAGCGTGCCGATTCTGGCCAGCCCGGGAATCGCGGTGGATTACCTGGCAACAATACTCTGAAACACGAAATTAAAATGAACTCAGTCTGGCAGCCCATTCTGGTCGTCCTCACCGTCGCTCTGGCGATTGGGCTGCGTTTCGTTGCCGGATTGCGCGGCTACCAGTTCACGGCCTGGATCATCGCGGCGGTAACGGCGGCGATGATTTATCCGGCGGCGTTTCTGAGATGGGGCAGCCTGGACTTGAACAACCAATGGCTGATCCTGCTGGTGGTGCAGATGGTGATGTTCGGGATGGGCACACAGATGAGTCTTCGGGATTTCGCCGGCATCGCCCGTTCGCCGCGCGGCGTCCTGATCGGCACTGTCGGCCGCTTTACCGTGATGCCGCTGGCGGGCTGGGCGCTGATTAAACTATTTCATTTCCCCGCCGAGATCGCCGCGGGCGTCATCCTGATCGGCTCGTGCTCCAGCGGGCTGGCCTCGAATGTAATGGCGTATCTGGCCCAGGCCAACCTGGCCTTGTCGGTCACGATCACGGCGGTCACCACGCTGCTGGCGCCGGTAATGACTCCGTTCTGGATGAAACTGCTGGCCGGCACGCTGGTTCAAATCAGCGCCTTCAAAATGATGACGGACATCATCAAGATTGTCCTCGTGCCGATCGGCGCGGCGCTGTTGCACGATTACCTCAAGCACGCCTCGTCCACGGGCCGGAAGACGGTACTGCTCATTGCCACCACGGGCGCCGCCTGGCTGATATTTCTGGCGGCAGGTGGTTGGTCGCTCTTGAGTGCCAACCTCGCGGAAACGCCGCTTCAACTGGTTGGCGTGGCCGGTTTTTTGTTGAGCGCATCCGTTATCGGCGTGGTTTATCACAGTCTGACGCGCCGGTTTCCGCGCCTGGACCGTTGGATGCCACTGGCGTCGATGGCCGGAATTGTTTATTTCACGGCGGTGACCACCGCCGCCGGCCGGGACAATCTGCTCCAGATCGGCGTACTCCTGTTCATCGTGGCGATACTGCACAACACGGCGGGCTACGTTTTTGGTTACTGGTTGAGCCGCGCAGCCGGTCTGGACAAGAATTCCGCGCGTTCGGTGGCATTTGAAGTCGGACTGCAGAACGGTGGCATGGCGTCGGGCCTGGCCGGAACCATGGGCAAGCTGGGCACAGTCGGGCTCGCGGCGGCGATTTTCAGTCCGTGGATGAATGTCTCCGGCTCAGTGCTGGCCAATTATTGGTGGAAAAAACCGGCTGTCGCTGCGGTTCAGGCACAGCTGGCCCCTCAAAACCCTGCATAAACATGTCAACCCAAGCTCACCCTTCGATTAAGCCTGACTCCGATGCTGCCACCGTCACCCGGCAACAATGGAAATGGTCCGCTCTCGCCGGCATGGCTTCGTACCTGGATGCCGGTTCGATCGTCGCCCTCGGCGCCGGGCTGGCCTTGTTTCAAAGCCAACTCAATTTAAGCAGCGGCGCCGTCGGCGCGCTGGCGGCCCTCGGCCCCAACGCCATCGGTTGCGCCCTCGGCGCCTTTGCCGGCGGTTGGCTGGGTGATAAATTGGGTCGCAAGCGCATCTATCAATATGATCTCCTCGTCTATGCTGCCGGCATTCTCTGCATTGCCCTGGCGGTGAAGGCGGCCATGCTGTTCATCGGAACTTTCGTTGTCGGCGTGGCGGTCGGTGCCGATGTGCCGACCTCGCTCGCGCTGGTCGGTGAACTGGCGCCGGCCAAAGCGCGCGGCAAATTACTCGGCTTCACGCAAGTGGCCTGGTGTCTGGGGCCGACCATCGTGCTGTGGCTTGCCGTGTTGCTGGCGCCGCTGGGCTTGCTTGGCATCCGCATTATTTTTCTGCACCTGCTCGTTGTCGCCCTCGTCACCTGGGCGCTGCGGCGCGGTCTCGCCGAATCCACCCGCTGGGTGGCCGCATCGACGGCGGCACGCCAAAACGTGCGCGCGCTCTTTTCAGGCGCCAACCTGCGGGCGCTGGCGTGGACCGCCACCATTTACCTGTTCTGGAACCTGGCCGCCGGCACCGCTGGAATTTTCAATCCTTACTTTATCAACACACTCCACGCCGGCAGCCAGGCTGCGAGCGTCGGAATGTACAGCTCGGCGTTTGTCATCGCTATGATCGTCGCCGTGACCGTCTTCATGCCTTATTCCGATCGCAATTACGCAACGCGGAGATGGTTATGGGGCGTGGGTGCCGTCATGCAAATTATCGCTTACGGACTGTTTCTCGTCCTGCCGTTTAATATCCCGACGATCATCGCCAATATCCTGTTGTTCGCCGCCGGTGGCGCATTGGCAGGCGAGGCGTTCTACAAGGTCTTCAGCCAGGAACTCTTCCCCACGATGCTGCGCGGGACGGCGCAGGGCATTACCTTTGGCGTTGCCCGGACCTTGCTGGGCGTCTGGAGCTTCTTCGTGCCAACGCTGGCAAAGGCCGGCATCGGTCCAGTCGCCGTGCTGCTGACGTTGTTCCTGGTTATCAGCGGTACTGTTGGGTTCTTTTTCATGCCTGACACCTCCGGCAAAACCCTGGAGCAAATCGAAGTGGAGCGCGCCCGCCCATGAGTTCGTCCGCCCGGCTCAATCGCATCCGCATCGCTCACCTGCGCTGCGAATACCTCGTCGCGCCGCTGGGCATTGACGAGTGCCAGCCGCGCCTGAGTTGGGCCATCGAGTCCGGTCGCCGCGGCGCCCGGCAGGTTGCCTGGCGCGTGCGCGTCGCCAGTACCGGCGAAAAGTTGGCCAGGGACCAATGTGACTTATGGGACAGCGGCCGCGTGGAGAGCAATCAAACGACCCATATCGTTTATGCCGGCCGGAAATTGCGTTCGCGCGACGTGTGCCACTGGTGCGTTCAGATTTGGGACGAAACCGGCAAGACCGCCCGCTCCCAGCCCTCCTTCTGGACGATGGGGTTGTTGAAAAAAACCGATTGGCGCGCCCGCTGGATTGCCGCGAACCCTGAAATCATCAAGCGCGACCGGGACGCTATTGCGCCGACGCGGACGGACCCAGGCACGCCGGTTTGTTTCCGCAAGAAATTCAAAGTCGCCGGCGCCGTCAAACACGCCAGGCTCTATGCCAGCGCGCGCGGTTTATTCGAGTTGCGCCTCAACGGGTGGCAAGTTGGCAAAGACGTCTTTGCCCCGGAATGGACCGACTACGACAGGCGGATCCACTACCGCACTTATGATGTCACGAATCTGGTCTCTCGTGGCAGCAACGTCATTGGCGCCGTCCTCGGCGACGGCTGGTGGAGCGGTTACGTCGGCTGGCAGGAAACGCGCGGGCGCTACGGCAATCTGGAAAACAGCCTGTTGGTCCAACTGGAAGTGGCATTGGCCAACGGCAAACTTGTTTTCGTCGGCACCGGCGAGACCTGGACGTGCAACACCGGACCGATTCTCAGTTCCGATTTCATGATGGGTGAAACCTACGACGCCCGGCGCGAACGCAATGGTTGGGACAGCATCAAATTTGCGGGTAAAGACTGGATTCCGGCCCGGGAAACGGTTGCCCCTCGTGCGCTGCTGGTTGCCCAGCGTTCCGAACCGGTGCGCATCACCGAAACCATCACGCCCGTTTCGGTAACAAAAATTCAGTCCGGCGTTTTCATCTACGATCTCGGACAGAATATTACCGGTTGGGTGCGACTTCGGGTCAAAGCGCCGGCCGGCACGCGCATCCAGCTTCGGCACGGCGAACGGCTCAATCCCGACGGCACACTTTACACCGGGAACCTGCGCCGGGCGAAGGCCACCGACGTTTACATTTGCAAAGGCGGCCGCCAGGAAATCTGGGAACCGCACTTCACCTTTCACGGATTCCAATACGTCGAGTTGACCGGATTGCCTGCCGCGCCGAAGCCGAGTGGCGGAGGCGGGCCGTCCGCGCCCGGCCAGGACGCCGTCACCGGCTGCGTGGCTCACTCCGCGACGACGCCCGCCGGCTGTTTTGAAAGTTCCCACGCCGGCGTGAACCGGGTTTGGCTGAACGGGCTTTGGTCGCAACGCGACAATTTTCTATCGGTGCCCACGGACTGCCCGCAACGCGATGAGCGCCTCGGCTGGATGGGCGATGCCCAAGTGTTTCTCCGCACGGCGAGTTACAACATGGACGTCGCCGCGTTTTTCACCAAGTGGATGGTTGACGTGGAAGACGCGCAGACTGCCGACGGCATTTTTCCCGACACCGCGCCGCGCCTGCGCGAAGGCAAGAACTTTACGGGGCTGGATGGCCTGGGCGGCGCCGCCGGCTGGGCCGATGCCGGCATCATCGTGCCCT
This sequence comes from Verrucomicrobiia bacterium, assembly GCA_025451535.1. Lineage (GTDB taxonomy): Bacteria > Verrucomicrobiota > Verrucomicrobiia > Limisphaerales > UBA11358 > UBA11358. The sequence goes on along the minus strand of JANWKE010000123.1, from coordinate 41,903 downwards.
GGACGATTTGGCGGGTCTACGGCGACAAGCGGATTATCGAGCGTCACTGGCAAGCGATGACGTCGTGGCTGGACTGGGTGGAACGGCACAACCCCGACGGCTTGCGCACGCGCGAACTCGGCAACAATTACGGCGACTGGCTCTGCATTCCGAGCGACACCACCTTCCGCACCCATTCGCCAATGAAAAATCTGCTGGCGACCGCTTACTGGGCCGATGATGCGGCGAAAATGGCCCGCATGGCGCGCGAGCTTGGTCGTGAGGCGGAGGCGAAGCGGTTTCAGGCGATGTTCGAGAAAGTGCGCGCGGCGTTTCAGAAGGAATTCCTCTGCGAAGACGGCCGGTTGACCGTCGAGACCCAGACCGCTTACCTGCTGGCGCTCGCGGCCGACCTGCTGCCCGAAAACGTTCGCCCCCGCGCTGCCGAACGGCTCGTCGAAAATATCAAGGCGCGGGACTGGCATTTGAGCACCGGGTTCATCGGCGTCAGTCATCTCAACCCGCAACTGACGCTGGCGGGCCGGGCCGACGTCGCCTACCGGTTGCTGTTGCGCGACGATTATCCGTCATGGTTGTATCCGATGAAACATGGCGCGACGACCATCTGGGAACGCTGGAACGGCTGGACGGAGGAAAACGGTTTTTTCAATCCGCAGATGAATTCGTTCAATCATTACTCACTGGGTTCGGTGGGCGAATGGTTGTTCCGGCACGTTGCCGGCATTGAACTCGATCCCGACGTGCCCGGCTTCCAGCGGTTCGTGCTGCGTCCTTTCATTGGGCCGGGCCTCAGTTTCGCCCGTGCCGGTTATCGCTCGATGCACGGGGAAATTGCCAGCCATTGGAAATGCGCCGGGAAGAAACTAGTTTGGACCATCCGTATTCCGGCCAATACCACCGCCCGCGTCTACGTGCCCAGCGAACCGGGAACGGCTGTGACCGAAAACCGCACGCCGGTTGAAGAAGCCGAAGGTTTGCGCGTTATCAGTCGCGAAGACAAGTTCCTGGTCTGTGAAGCGGAATCGGGAACCTACCAATTCGAAAGTAGCTGGAAAGATTAAACCCAACAAAAGAAAATCGTTTTTATGAAACCAGAGAAAAATTCGAAAGCAGCCGACGTGAGTCGGCTCCATTCTCCAACGGAATCAGAGCGGACTGACGTCCGCCGCTACTGTAAAAGAATTCCCATGAAAACGCTTTTTTCAGCGTTCGGTGTCCCCGCCCTGGCGTATTCCGCCATGCTCTATCTTCTATCCTCCCTCCTCGTTTCATTGGCCGCCGCCGCCGACCCGCCTTCGCCTTCCGGCTTCGGCGCGGCGAGCACGGTGGAGCAATGGGGTATTTACGAAGTTGCCTTGAATGGCCCGACCAACGGAAACCCGTTTCTCGACGTGCGATTTTCCGCGGCGTTCAGCAACGGTTCAAAGACGGTCGAAGTGCCGGGTTTTTACGACGGCGACGGCATCTATCGCGTGCGGTTCATGCCCGACGCGCCCGGCGTCTGGCATTACGAAACGCGTGCCAACCGCTGGCCGCTGACCAAGCATCTCGGCACGTTTACCGTGAGTTCCGCCGCGGGCAACAATCACGGCCCGGTGCGCGTCCACGACACGTATCACTTCGCATACGCCGATGGGTCGCCGTATTATCCATTTGGCACGACGTGCTACAACTGGCTGCAGGCGTCGGATGACTGGCAGGAACTGACGCTCAAGACGCTGGCGAATTCGCCGTTCAACAAAGTGCGTTTTCTCGTCTTCCCGCAAAACGTCGATTTCAAGAAATCAGCGCCGCCTGCGCTCTTCCCGTTCGCCGGCACGCCGCCGGACGATTGGGATTACACGCGCTTCAACCCCGCCTTCTTCCAGAAAATGGAACAACGCGTCGGCCAGCTGCGCGACCTCGGCGTCGAGGCCGATATCATCCTGTTCAATCCCTACGGCAAGCGGTGGGGGTTCGACACGATGGATCGGGAGGGAGACGAACGTTACCTCCGCTACATCGTGGCCCGCCTCTCAGCCTACCGCAACGTCTGGTGGTCCATGGCCAACGAATATGATTTTCTGCGCACCAAGACTTCAGCCGATTGGGACCGGTATTTCCAAATCGTGCAAAGCGCCGATCCCTGCCATCACCTCCGCTCGGTTCACAACGGTTATTTCATCTACAACAACAGCCAACCCTGGATCACGCACGCCAGCATTCAGATGGATTCAGCGGTGGAGGACCCGAGCCGGGCCCTGCTGTATCGGGACGTCTGGCGCAAGCCGGTGGTGTTTGTCGAGGTTGGGTCCGAAGGAGATGAACCCGCGCGCTGGGGACATCTCTCCGCCCAGGAGATGGTTTTCCGGATCTGGAACGGGTTCATCGCCGGAACCTACGTCGGACATGGCGAATGTTATTTGAACACCAACGATACGTGGCTTTCTTACGGCGGTGTCCTGCGCGGTCAAAGCCCGCCGCGCATCGCGTTCCTGCGCAAAATTATTGAAGCCGCGCCCGGCTACGGACTTGATCCGATTGACAAAGATCACGACTCGGGGATGGGCGGAACGCCCGGGGAATATTATCTGAAATATTTCGGCAAAGCGGATCCTGCGTCCTGGAAGTTCGTGCTGCCGCAAGAAGGTCTCACCAACGGCATGGAGTTTCATGTGGATGTCATTGACACCTGGAACATGACCATCACGCCGGTGGAGGGGCTTTTCACAATGAAACGGGAGGATCGCTACTCGTTTGTGGACCGCGACGGACGGTCAGTCGAATTACCTGGCAAACCTTACATGGCATTGCGAATCAAGTATGCCGGCGGGCCCAAACCGGTACCGGTCCCGACACCGATTGTCCCTTAACTTTTAGCGTACCATCATCAGTCTGATTTCACGCGGCGGGCACATTACAAATGAAACTTCCGGGTAAATATTTCAAGGCCGGGCTGGCGATGCTGATGGCTTTGGCGGTCCCGGCAATCGGGCACGGTGCCGAAACCAATGTGACGACCGACCCGTGCCAGCCTTTGAGCGCGGCGACGCTCGCGCAATGGTCGGCGCCGTTCCGTCACTGGCATTACTGGCCCACGCACGTGATTCCGGCGAACCCGCCGCTGCCCGGCGCGACCAATATCATCGGCACGGACATTCCGACGGTCTATCAGATTCCCGGCGACGACAAATGGTATATGAGCTTTGTCGCGTTCGATGGCAAGGGTTACCAGTCGTATGTCGCCGAGAGCACGGATTTGTTGCATTGGGGCAACTACCGGCTGGCGATGGGCTATGGGCCGGAGGGTGAATTTGACCATGGCGGCCGGACCCTCGGCGGTTTTCTGCTGGAGTCCTACGACCTGAAAGCGCCGCGCGTGCTGAAGAAACGCGATGGAAAATTCTGGACGCTTTACGGTGCGTATGTGCAGCAAGGCGGTTACGAACTTCACCCCGACGGGCAAGGCCTGGCCGTCAGTGACGACGGTTTGACCTGGCGTCCGGCGCAGGACTCCTCGGTGCTTTCCATCCGCGACCCCGACTGTGGCGATTGGGAAAGCGATCGCATTTACATGCCGTGGCTCATGGAATTCCACGGGCGCTTTTTCGACTTCTACAACGCGGCGCACCAACGCCACGAGCAAACGGGCGTCGCGTTTTCAACCGACCTGACCCATTGGATTCATTACCCGGCGAACCCGATCGTTCGCAACCGGCCCGGCGGCTTTGACGCGGGATTTTGTTCCGACCCGAAGGTTTATCGGGATGGCGACCACTGGATGATGTTTTATTTCGGGGTAGGCCACGGCACGGCGAGCATCATGATTGCGTTTTCGCGCGACCTGATGCACTGGACGGCCGACCCGGACCCGCTTTACAAGGGCGGCGGCAATCCCAGTGGGCTGGACAAGCAGTACGCCCACAAGGTTTCCCTGGTGTACAATCCGAGGAACGACACGTTTTATCTATTTTACTGCGCTGTACCCGGCAAGAAAGGCGTCATCACTGGCGGGCGCGGCATCGGCTTGCTCACCAGCAAACCGCTGACGGATGTTTCACCGTGAAGTTGATTCACCGGCCGAATAGCGTTCACTGGTGAAACGGTATTTACCGCTGCCGACATCGAACACGGCGTAGCCGCTATTCATGCCAAGGAATTTCAGGTCGCGGACATCAGCGGCAGACCTGCCCGCTTCAAAGACTTGATCAATATTTTTTGCCGGCACATAAACCGAGGCCGTGGTGTTCGCAGGAATCTCAATCTGCCAATCGAATGTTTCACCGTTCTTTTTCCAATCGCTCACAATCGGACCGTAAGGCGAGCGGTGCGCGGCCTTGACGAAGGTTAAGCCGCCGACCGGATGCGGTTTCATGATGATGTGCTTGAAACCGGGCGCAGCCGCATCGGGTTTGATACCGGCGAGGTCTTCGTAAAGCCAGATGACGAGGTCACCGACCAGCATGACATGGTTGCGGGAATTCATTTCGGGGTCCGCAGTGTTGCCGTTCCAGAGTTCCCAGATGGTGGTTGCCCCCTGTTCGATCATGTAGCCCCAGCTCGGATAATTCTTTTGCGTGGCAATGATATAGGCCACATCGGGCCGGCCATTGTCGGTCAGCACTCGCATCAAATATTGGCCGCCTACCAGGCCCGTGCCGATGTGGCCGTGACTTTCGTTCACGATCTTGTCCACCAGATGATTGAAAATCCGCTGACGCAGGTCGTCTGGTACCAGGCCAAATGCGAGCGGCAGCACGCACGACGTTTGGGAGCCGTTGTCGTATTGGCCCAGCTCCCGGTTGAGAAACCGGTCGTTGAACGCAATCTTCATCTTTTCCGCCTGGTCGTGAAACTGCCGGGCGGCGTCGGTTTTTCCAAGCATCTGCGCATACTGTTCCATCAACCGGAGATCGTGGTAAAAAAACGAGGTCGCCAGCAGCGTCCGGTCCGTCTCTCGATTCGGGTCCCGGGAATGTATCAGCGTCGGGTCCTCCGGCGGCGCGCACCAGTCACCGTAGCTGTCTTTCGAGATGAGGCCATTGGCGACGAAACCGCCCATGAACTCCATCCATTTTTTGGCGCTGTCGTAATGGTGCGCGATGATTTCCGTATCGGCGTATTGTTCCCGCAGCATTTCCGGAATGATGATGGATGTACTCGGCCAGACGACGTCGTCGGAGTAAATGGGCCAGAAGGTCGGGGCAATATCCGGCACGCTGCCGTTGGGCCGTTGGGCGTCGGCCATGTCCTGCAGCCATTTGGCGTAAAGCGCTGCGTTGTCGAATAAATAAGTTTCGCCCCGGGATTCCTCCGAGCGGTCGCCGAGCCAGCCCTGGCGCTCGTCCCGCTGCGGGCAGTCGGTCGGGATGCTGCGATAATTGCCGCGCACGCCCCAGACGACCGCACGATAAATCCGGTTCAGCAGCGGATTGGAACACTCGAACTCACCGTTGGTCGGCAAATCGTCGTTCACGATCCGGCCTTCGATGGCATCCAGGCCGGGTTGGCCGGGATAACCGGTGACCTCGACATAGCGGAATCCGTGGGAAGTAAAGCGCGGTTCCCAGACTTCGGCCCCCTGCCCTTTGAGCGTGTACGTGTCGGTGGCCAGCGCGCCGCGCAGGTTCGCCACGTAAAGCGTGCCGTCGGGCTTGAGCACTTCGGCGAAGCGAAGCCTCACCCGCGCGCCGGCTGGACCGGAGACCTTCAAGCGCGCCCAACCGACCATGTTTTGGCCCAGATCGTAAATATAGATGCCCGGTTCTGGCTCGGTCAGTGTCACCGGCTTGAACGTGCCCGTGACGCGCATGGGTTCAATCATTTGGGCAACAACGACACCCGGTGGCGCGGCAACGATTCGTGCCGGCTGCCAACTTGAATCATCAAAGCCCGGCTGGCTCCAGCCGGGAAATTCCTTCCGGGCATCATATTCTTCGCCGTCATAATCGTTGTTGGCCACAATCGGCCCGTTGGTCGTCAATTTCCACGATACATCACTGACGATGTTCGAAACTGAACCATCCGCATATTCCACGCGGAGTTGCAGCAACAATTTGGGCCAGCCAAAAGTCGCCGTGCCCGTATAAACCTTGCTGCGATCGGCATAATATCGTCCGTTGCCCAGCACCACGCCCATGGCATTGGCGCCGCGCCGCAACTGTTTGGTCACATCATAGGTAATGTAGAACACACGCCGGTTGTATTGAGCAAAAGCTGGTGACAGAACCGCGTCGCCCACCTTTCGACCGTTCAGATACAACTCTGACCAGCCCAACCCACAGAAAGAAACCGTCGCGTGCTTGATCTTCTTGTCGTCGGTGAACTGCTTTCGCAGCCACCGGGCCGGTTGCCGGCGTGATTCGGAAGTGCGGACGTTGCCCCAGGGTTGCATGCCGACCGGGCCAAGTGTTTTGGCCGACACCCACGTCGAGTCATCGAAACCAGGCATGTTCCAGTTGGCCGGGTCCTGGTCGGAGACCTTCCACTGGTCGTCGGTGGGAATGATCAACGGCGGGCCATGGTCAAAGTCAACCGTCAGCAAACCGACGACTCCCGCCGGTTTTGCATTCGTTCCCCGGTTGTAGCCCGTGAGCGCGATAACGTTGGTTCCCGGCTGAAGGAGATACGTGATGTCATTGTCCTTGACGACGTGATAACTGGCGCGGGCGCCGAGATCCCGGCCGTTCAACCAGCCCCGGCACAGGTTGTCACCGGTGTATACGAAGCTGGCGCGTTGAACTTCACGATCCGACGGGATCACGATCACGCGGCGGAAATACCGTTCACCGGGCGGTGCGGATTTTTCCGGCTCGCCTTCCGGGAACCATATCCAGCCCGTACCGGCGAGGTAATCGGTGACCGCTTCGCCATCCAGTCCGATCCATTGGGCGTGCCAGTCGGAAGGCTGGAGCAATCCCATGCTCCATTCTGCCGGCCTGCTCCATGCCGACGCCTTGCCCTCTTTGTCCCAAACGCGAACCTTCCAGAAACACGGTTCGTCCGACACGAGTGTCTTGCCGGTGTACAGCACCTGGATGGATTGGTCGGAATCCACTTTGCCGCTGTCCCACAAATCGCCGACGTTCGCGTTGAGCCTGGCCGCGCTGCCGGCCACGAGGATTTGATAGGCTGTTTGCCGCTGGTTGCGCCCGTCGGAATTCAGAATCCAAGCCAGCCGCGGCTGCCTGGAATCAATACCCAGCGGGTTTTCCAGAGATTCACAGCGCAAGTCCGTGACGGTGGCATTGGCCAAGGCGGAGGACACGAAAGCGAGGGCGATGGCCGCCGGAAACCTGCGGATGGTTTTCAACCCAGCGCCCAAGATCCTGTCGCACCAATGCATCTGACCAAAATATGTCCACAGGCCCGGGGTGTCGAGAATGCGATATCCAACAGAAATTTTGTCTTTTTTGACAGCCGGCACGAAATGTTTTTACGCCGAGGCAATCCGGCCTATCATGAGGCCCGATTTGGATCGAAGAATGGATATTTTTGTCATGCGCCGGTTGCCAAATATTTTTTCGGGAGCCATTCTCGCCGCGACCGTTTTATTACTCAACCGCGTGGCCGCGGTTGAGCCCGGCGTGGCGGACGACCGTCTGAGTCCGGACGCACAGGTTCGGAGTGTGGGTTTGGACGAAGCCCGTTGGACGCAGGGTCTATGGGCGGAGCGCTTCGCGCTGTGCCGTCAGCGGATGATTCCCGCGATGTGGCAACTGATGGAAGGCACCCATTACACCCAATTCTATCAAAACTTCCGCATCGCCGCCGGCCTGGAACCGGGCCGCCATCACGGCGCGCCGTTCAATGACGGCGATTTCTACAAATGGCTCGAAGGCGCGTCGGCGATGTACGCCCAGACCCACGATCCCAGGCTGGGCGCGACCATCGAACAAATCGTTGAAGTCATCGGCAAGGCCCAGCGTGCGGATGGTTATCTTCAAACGGGCACGCTGATTCGCGAGCGTGACGGTGACACGAATGCCGTGCCGTTTCAGAACCCGAATGATTTTGAAATGTACAACCTGGGCCATTTGATGACGGCGGCGTGCGTCAATTATCGGGCTACCGGGCAGACCAACCTGCTCGCCATCGCCTGCAAAGCGGCGGATTTCCTTGATCGGACCTTCCAGCATCCGACACCGGAGCTGGCGCGTAACCTGGTTTGTCCATCGCATTACATGGGCATCGTCGAGCTGTATCGTACGACACATAATCCGCGTTATCTGGCCCTCGCCAGGCGGCTCTTCGCCATGCGCGATCTGGTGACCGACGGCGGTGATGATAATCAGGACCGTGTTCCCTTTCCCGATCAGGACGAAGCCGTGGGACATGCGGTCCGCGCCAATTACCTCTACGCCGGCGCGGCGGATTTGTTCCTGGAAACCGGCGATCCGGCGTTGTGGAAGCCGCTGGAATTGATCTGGACGAACGTGGTCGAAAAAAAAATGTACATCACCGGCGGCTGTGGCGCCTTGTGGGACGGCGCATCACCGGACGGCGCGAAAGACCAGAAGACGATCACGCGGGTTCATCAGGCGTACGGACGGAATTATCAACTGCCCAATCTCACCGCCTACTGTGAAACCTGTGCCAACATTGGCAATGTGATGTGGAACTGGCGAATGTTCCTGGCCACCGGCCAGGCGAAGTTCATGGATGTGGTCGAACTCGCGCTGGATAACAGCGTGTTGTCCGGCGGCGGCCTCGATGGGACGAATTATTTTTACGTCAACCCGTTGCGGCAGCTTGATACGATGCCGACGGCATTACGCTGGCCGCGGACGCGCGTGCCGTTCCTCAATTCGTTCTGTTGCCCGCCCAACCTGGTCCGCACCATCGCCGAGTCGGCGAATTATATTTACGCCAAATCCGGCGATACCATCCTGGTGAATCTCTATGGCGGCAGTGTGCTTGATACGACGATGGCGAACGGACGGAAAATCAAACTGACCCAGGAAACCGACTATCCGTGGAATGGCCGTGTGCGAATCACCATCAATCAGTGTGACGAAATGCCGCTGGCGTTGAAATTGCGCGTCCCCGGCTGGGCGGGAAGCGCGTCGGTCCGGATTAACGACGGACCGGCGGACAATTCCCCTGCGCCGGGGACGTATTTTGAAATTCGGCGAACATGGCAACCGGGTGACTTCGTTGACCTCGACCTCCCGATGCCGGTGGAGGTAATTGAGGCGAACCCGCTGGTCGAAGATGATTTGCATCAGGTGGCGGTCAAACGCGGACCGGTGGTCTATTGCCTGGAATCCACGGACTTGCCACGCAACGTCGGCGTCATGCAAATCCGCGTGCCGACGGATGTTAAATTCGCGGCCCGTTATGATCGGCGGCTGCTTGGCGGCGTGGTGGCATTGGACTGCACGCTGCGGACGCAACCCGCGAGCGATTGGGATGGGCAACTTTATCGCGACGCGACCGACGTTCAAGCCCGCCCCGTCAAAACCCGGTTGATTCCGTACTGTGTCTGGGACAACCGCGGCGAGTCCGAAATGAGCGTCTGGCTGCAACGGCAGTAACTGAGAATTCCCGGCGATTAAAACCATGAACATCAAACTGACCCTGGCGTTTTCCGGTCTTATGTCGGCTTCATTTATCGGTTTTCCCGCCGAACCGGGTCTGGTGAAATCGGAATTCATTTTTACCAACGCGCCGTTCCCGTCCTGCCACGCCTCGACCATCGCGGAGGCAAAGGAGGGTCTGGTGGCAGCGTGGTTCGGCGGCACGCGGGAACGGAACCCGGACGTGGGCATCTGGCTGTCGCGCGATGTCAACGGTCAATGGACGCCCCCGGTGGAAGTGGCCGATGGCGTGGTGTCGACGACGAATCGCTACCCGTGTTGGAACCCGGTGTTGTTCCAGCCGCAAACGGGTCCGTTGATGTTGTTCTACAAAGTCGGTCCCAGTCCCGCAACCTGGTGGGGCATGATGATGACTTCGGAGAATGCGGGCAAAACATGGTCGAAACCGCATCGGTTGCCGGAAGGTATCCTGGGTCCAATCAAAGACAAACCGGTGCAACTGGCCAATGGCGATATCCTGTCCGCCAGCAGCGACGAATCCCATGGACGCACAATCCATTTCGAACGGTCCAGTGATTTGGGGAAAACGTGGCAGGCCACGCCGCCGGTTCCTTGCGACCCGGATATCGGGCCGATTCAACCCTGCATTCTATTTTACCCGGACGGCAAGCTGCAGGCGCTGGGCCGGACGAAAGTGGGAAAGATTTTTGAAACCTGGTCCTTGGATGGCGGCAGGGCTTGGAGTCAGATTAAATTGACCGGGTTGCCGAATCCGGATTCCGGCATTGATGCGGTGACATTGCAGGACGGGCGCCAGCTTTTGGTTTACAACCACAACACCCGGACCGGTTCGAAGAACAAGGGCCGCAGCCCGCTCAACGTGGCAATTTCCAGGGATGGCCAGACCTGGTTCGCCGCCCTGGTGTTGGAAGATGACCCAAACGCGCCCAACGGCTTTCCTTATCCGGCGGTGATTCAGACCCGCGATGGACTTGTTCACATCACCTACACCTGGGAACGCAAGCGGATCAAACACGTGGTGCTGGACCCGGAAAAGCTCAGGTTGCGGCCCATCGTGAACGGGGTCTGGCCAAACAATCATCCGTGGACAACTCTAAATCCGGGCATCAGCCGGAACTACGAATAGACGGACGACCACATGCCCTGACAATAACCGGCGCGAGTTGGCTGCGCCGGTTTGCGAATACACCAAGCACGGTCACCACCCGCCTCCTTTCACCTTTCCCAACCCGCGTTGATCATACGCCCCTTCGGGCAATTCTCATTTTTGATGATGATTTGCCGTTTTTGCAGATTGCTCCTGAACTGATGCGTGTTAGCATTGGTGAAAAGCGTGTTGGCATTTATTAATCCTGCTATTGATTATATGCACCAACCCCGAAGTGAATCTTCACTGCTGGCGGGCGCTGGCGTTGGCGCGGAAAAACGTCGCGGGAAATGTCTCCGCGGTCACGGTTTTACCCTGATTGAGTTGCTGGTGGTGATTGCCATCATTGCCATCCTGGCGGCCATGCTGTTGCCGGCGCTGGCGGCGGCGAAAGAACGGGCGAAGGCGATTCGCTGCATGTCCAACACCCGGCAATTGATGCTGGGCTGGATTATGTACACCGTCGATAGTCAGGAACAATTGATGGACTATCATAAATGGGTTTTCGGCCAGATGAAATGGGCGGCTGGCTCGACCGACAATACCAACACGTCGATGCTGGTTGGCACGAACCTGATGGCAGACTATGTCAAGTCGGCGGCTCTTTATAAGTGCCCGTCGGATACTTACCGGAATTCTCAAAGTCCCGGTCCGCGGGTCCGCAGTTATGCCATGAACGGCGCGCTGGGCGGCGGCGGTTCCGGCCCCAACGTCCTGGGCGTCTACCCGGAACATCGAAAGTATTATGGGTCAAGCAGTAGTTCACCTCTGAAAACGGACGCCAATAAAATGTCAGATCTGCGCCATCCCGCCATGGTCTTTGTGATGCTGGACGAACACGCCGACAGCATTGACGATGCGGTGTATCAGTTCAGCCCCGGAGCTATTCCCGCGAATGAGATCTGGCGCAACCTGCCGGCCAGTTACCACAGCCGCGGCTGTTGCTTTTCTTTCGCCGATGGCCATTCGGAGATTCGCCACTGGGTGGAAAGAGACCCCCAAAAAACCGCGATTTATCCCGTCACCTATCAAAATTACGCCAATAGCGCCAATGCGCCGTGGGGAAATCACAAATTGTTCGACGGCATCTATGGCAGCCGGGATTACGAATGGATGAACGACCGCATGCCTTACCAATAACCGGCAGGCGGCCATCTGAGGCACGTCCCCGCGCATGAGAGCAGGGCGCATCTACGCCTCGTCCTGATCCGGTAAGATGTTGACTCCGTGACGGGTGTGTGATTGCCCCGACTGCCGCAGTTTCACCCTCACCGGTTCCATCGCTGGCCCCGCACCGTTTCCGGCACTTATCATTTTTAGCAAATGATTTGACAATTTTTGCATTCTGCCTTTCCAACCGGTGTGCTAGGTTTTGACTAATCCTAGCATTACAAATATGCATAAATCCCGAAGTGGATGGTTACGTTCGAGCGGTGCTGGCGCCAGTGCGCAGCCGGGCCGTGGGCTGGAGCCCCGTGGTCACGGTTTTACCCTGATTGAGTTGTTGGTGGTGATCGCCATCATTGCCATTCTGGCGGCCATGCTGCTGCCGGCACTGGCGGCGGCCAAGGAAAGGGCGAAGGCCGTTGAATGCCTGTCCAACACGAGGCAGTTGATGCTGGCCTGGGCAATATATAGCGGCGATAACCACGAGAATCTGGTGTCCTCGGGCGATTGGGTGGGTGGCAAACTGGATTGGTTGGCGACACCGGACAACATCAACACCGCGTTTCTGGTTGGCCCCACAGCCTTACTGGGGAAATATGAAAAGAACTACCATGTCTATAAATGCCCCTCAGATACTTACCATTCTCCTCAAAATCCCCCTGGTCCGCGAGTACGCAGTTATGCCATGAACGGCGCATTGGGTAATACCTCCGGTCCTGCCGTCCAGGGCACCGCCCCCGGGAACCGAAATTATTATGGAAGTGGCGGAACTTTAAACAGCAATGCTATTCGAACGTCGGACTTGCGCCGCCCTTCCATGATTTTTGTGATACTGGACGAACAGGGCGACAGCATCAACGACGGAAAGTTCATGTTCAAACCCGGTTACGCGCAAGGCTCGGAGCATTGGCAGGACTGTCCCGGCAGTTACCACAATAACGGATGCAATTTTTCTTATGCCGACGGCCACTCCGAGATTCATCGTTGGGTGGTGACCAGCGGCAAATTCAAGACGGTTTATCCGGTCATTTATCAAAATTACGCCAACAGCGCCAACTCACCGTGGGGCATGATAAATCTGGGCATCAGCCCGGACTACGAGTGGATGGATGACCACATGCCCTACCAGTAAACACCGTTTGTACAGATCAGATGAGAAAACGTCAGGCCAATTGAACACCGCATTGCAATCAAGTCCATCCGCGAATAACCCAAAACCGAAAATGAAAACGACCCCAACCATTCCCGTGAACAAACTTCGCATCAACCCCGGCGTTGGCACCGGATTGACGGCGTGTCTTAAGCCAATCACTATTGCCCCGGCGAGATTCGTGAGTCACGCCGCCTGCGGCCTGCTGCTGCTGGCAGTGCTGGCGACCTCGGCGCAGGCACAAGTACGCTTCCAGGCGAACCGGGTCCGGGTGACCGTGCCGCCCAATTTCACCGGCGCGGTGGTCATCACCAACGTGGTGACTGTCAACACTAACAATTCGTCGCCGGTCAATCTGAGCGTGTCCGGCTTGCCGACTGGTGCCACCGCAACGCTCACGGACAACAACCTGAATCCGTTGACGTCCACCTCGCAGACAACCAATCTTTGGGTAACGTTGAATCTGGCGAATGTAGCCAAGGGAATCTACACGTTCAGCCTGGACGGCTCCGGCGGCGCGTCCAACAGCCTCCTATTCACACTGGAAGTCGGCGTGATCTGGGCCGGAACGACTGTGGGAGGCAATTGGTCGGACACATCGCAATGGCAGGGCGGCGCGGTCCCCGGATCGGGTGACGATGTAATATTCACCGAAGCCGGCGCGACAAACAGTGCCATTACCAACAGCATCGTTAATGTGAATACCACCATCGGCTCGTTGCGCTTTGCCCAAACCAACGCCCAGTTTCAAACGCTTCTGATTAATCCCGGGGTGACGCTTTCCGTCACCGGCACCAACGGGTTGAGTTTCCTTCGTGATTACATTGATGGCCTGTTCGGCATCGCCAAAAAAATGAATGGCAATATCACGGGTAACGGCGGAACACTCATTGTCAGCAATGAAAACGCCAATATTGCCATGCTGTCCGACAACAACAACCAGGAGACCCTGGACATGTCCGGCCTGGGGACTTTCATCGCCGACGTGAACCGGATTGGTCTGGGCGACTACCAACTCTATCCCAATTACAACAATCTGCTGGATAACGGCTACGGCGCCTCCCAGTTCCCGAGAAATTTCTTTGCGTTCGTCAACCTGGCCGAAACCAATGTTATCAAGGCCATCTATGCCGATCCCAACGACTACACCAATTCAGCGACGCGGGATTATTCGCTTACTTTGGGCAACAACCTGCTCGGCGGCACCTCCAGCACCCCCGTTTACACCCTGAACCTGGGCGCGACGAACGCATTTTTCGTGGACAGCGTTTGTTTCGCGCACGCCAGCTTGTCGTCGCTGGTCCAGTTTAACACCGCCGTCACAAACATAACCTCCAATCCCGTGGCCGTTTTCCGCGGCACCAACGGCGACCGGATGAGCATGTGGGCCGAGTCGGATTTGGGCCAGGGCGACGCCACGCAAGGCTCCGGCAGCAATGACAAGACTACCGTGGACCTGAGCAAGGGAACCGTGGACGCGCTGGTGGACACACTGGCCCTTTCGCGCGACCGGATTAATTCATTAGGCGGCGGCAACGCACAGTCCACGTTGATTCTGGCTCACGGCAACTTTGACGTGAACAACGCCTTCATCGGTTACCAGACTGAATTTGGCCACACCAACGTCCAATATTGCCAGGGCGCCCTGATCGTCAGCAACACCATGACCTTCAAGGTGAACGATACGCTGACCCTGGGCTACAACGCGGAAACCAATATCATCACCACCCCGCAAAACAACCGGGGCCAGGTCACCGTCGGTCCCGGCGGCACCTTGATCGCAAACAACATTGCCGTGGGTGGTCCGGCCGGTTTATCCGCCAACAACACCCTGACGATCAATGGCGGCGCTGACCTGGTTGTCTCCAATACCATCGCCAGCCCCGCCAAGAAGGTGGATTCCCTGACGGTGAACGGTGGCACATTGACACTCTTCATCAATGGCGCCAACACGACGCCCTATGTTTTTGTCACCAACCTGGTGACTTCCGGCACCGCGACCATCGCCATCGGTGGCATCGCGAGTTTGACGACGCCGGCGCAGGTAAAGCTCATTCAATATGACGCCGGCACACCCACCCTGGCCCTCAGCCTGCCGGGGGGATACAGCGGCACCCTCCTCAACAATGGCGCCGGCAACACGATAGATGCTTTTATTACAACCGGAGCGCCCAAATCCGTGGTGTGGCGCGGCTACGTGAACAATAATTGGGACACCACCACGAAAAACTGGCTGGATCTGAACACGGGATTGCACACCAACTTTGCCAATCTCGATGCTGTTTCCTTTGACGACACCACCGGTATTCCCACCAACATCAATCTGGCCGGGTCCCTCATCGTGGGCGCGGCGAGCATGACCAATACCGCCAACAACTACATTATCAGCGGGACGGGTTCCATTTCCGGAAGTGCCACATTAGCCAAGACAGGCACGGGCTTCCTGGATATCGAAAGCACCACCACCCTGTCGGTGGCCTTGGAGCAAGGTTTGTTAACCGGCAGCGGTAGCATCAACTCGGCCGTCATTTCGTCCGGCGCAACGATGCTCTTCTCAGGCACCACCAGCGCCGGCGTCACGTGCGCCGGCACGGGTACCAGCTCCGGCACCATCAACGGTTCCGTGGACGTGCAGGCCGGCGGGGTATTCACCAACTTGAATACCATCAATGGCCCGCTCACCCTGGAAACCAATTCGTTCCTGGATAACTCCGGCACTGTCAACTATCCCATCGGCGCTACGGCCACCGTCAATGCCGGTGCCACCCTGCTGAATATCGGCGCGTTCAACGGTGACCTGTTAAACGTTAATGGCACGCTGGAAGACAACAGTGGCGCTACTGGTTTCACCCTGACCCGGCTGAACATCAACTCGGGCGCCCTGTTCATCCCCGGCAGCGGCGGACTCAACGGCTCGTGGATTTATTCCAACGGCAACGGGGCCAACCCCGGCCGGTTGGATCTCTTTGCCGGTTCCACGACCCGGTTGGAGGTGGATCCGGCCAGTTCGCCAAACAGCACGATGATCTGGGCCGGTTTCCAGGACTACGGCCCGAGTCAGAGTGGCCAGTCACAAAACGGTTGCACGCTCGACATCACGAACGTCGGCGTGACTTCATTCGCAGCGGGACAAATGTTCAACATCTTTGGCAATTCCTTCGGCGGCGACAATGTGATTCCCACCGGAACGTCCACCAATTCTTACCCCATCATTGTGCCGGCCACGCCTGGTCCGGGACTGTCCTGGGATTTCAGCCAGTTGTGGCCGAATGGTTACATCGGGGTCATGACCACGCCGGTGCAGCATCTGACGAACAGTTTCGCGATCGTTTCGGGCACGAATGTCGTGGGAACATTCACCTGGCCGAGAGCTCAACCGGGTTGGGTGCTCGAAACACAGGTCAATCCGGTTTCGGTCGGCCTGAGCACCAACTGGACGCGAATTGCAGGGTCATGGACAAACACCGCCGCCGACATCGCGGCGGGTTACCAGACCCGGGTAATAACGAACTCCATAACCAACGGCATTGTCCTTTACCGGCTGGTCGATCCGTAAAATCAGCGGAGGGAATCGTCGGCCTTGGATTTGGTTTGCAAAGCCGGGGTTGATCCCGCGGTGCGGGATTGGCCCCGGCTTTTACTTGAGGTAAGGGTGGTTGGCGGTGATGGCGTTATGCAGCCGCACCGGAAGCTGGTGAGCATGGATTGATTTTGGTATGAGCTTCTTATTGGGTTATAAGTGCAGATTTGTCCCGGCCATGATGTGGGCGTTGCTGGTTTGCGGCGTGACCTGTCAGGCAGCCAGGTTAAGGGTGGATTTGAATCCACCTGAACGGCGCACGGACCTGCTCACGCCGCATTGGGAAAACTGGGCGTGGCACGAAGGCAAGTCCGGCTCGCAGTCCTTTGGCAGCGTCACCGTCACTTTCCGCACACCGGAAGGCAGCCTGGCGCCGGTCTTGTTCAAGGGCCTGCTGGATTATGGCGCCCATATGGGCTGCGACGGCATGGTGACCGGGAATTCCTCTGGCGAGGATGGTTTTGACATGGTGATCAGCGGATTGACGCCCGGCCAACACACCATCGTCACGTATCACAACGAAGTGCGCAACCTGGCGCCGGCCCGGTTCGACGTGTTGGTGGACGGAACTCCGCGAATCAAGGATTTCACGCCGACCCATCGCGCCACCAACGATGACGAAGTCGCCAGCACTTTTCTGGAAGTGGGCGCGACCGCCGGGAAGGACGTGGTGCTCCATTTTCTTCCGGAAGCGTCCGGCAGCAATCGCAGTCTGATCCTCAACGGTTTTGCCATTGACGTGCCTGACCCGCATCATCAGGCCATCGAGCCGGTACCCGCCAACGACGAGGAACACTGGCCGAATGAAAAGCCATTGACCTGGAAATCCCCTGCCGACGCTGTTTCCCACCAATTCTTTTTCGGGCCCGATTCCAACACCGTGGCCAACGCGACCACCCGGTCGCCGGAATTCAAGGGGAATTTGAATGCAGCAAGCTATGCGTTGCCGAAACTGGACTTGATGCAGAATTATTTCTGGCGCGTGGACGAGGCAGACACCGCGGGCAGGATTACACGCGGCGAGGTCTGGCGTTTTCGCGTCCGACACCTCGCGTTCCCAACGGCGGAAGGATACGGACGCTTTGCCATGGGCGGCCGGGGCGGCCGGGTGATTGAAGTGACCAACCTGCAGGATTATGACCGGGGCAAAGGCGAAGCGGTGATTCCGGGAAGTTTCCGCGCGGCGGTCGAAGCCGAAGGTCCGCGCACGATTGTTTTCCGGGTCTCCGGCCTCATCCGGCTCAAGGCGCCGTGTGCCGTCCACAACCCCTATTGCACCATTGCTGGACAGACCGCGCACGGGGACGGTATCTGTCTGGCAAATTTTTCCGGCGGCGCCTACGGCACGCACGACGTCATTATCCGCTACCTGCGTTTCCGGATTGGGGATTTTGCCAGGAAGGCGATGGACGGCGCGGGTTTGGGCAGTTGCGACAACTGTATCATTGACCATTGTTCCATCAGTTGGAGTTCGGATGAGGGCACCAGTTCACGCGGCGCGAAGAACATCACCTTCCAGCGTAACATCGTCGCCGAGGCATTGCATCACGGCCCGCATTACCGCGCCAACGACCGGACGAAGCTGGAAACGCACGCCTTTGCCGGTTCCATCAGCGGGGACGTCGGCAGCTATCACCACAACCTTCTCGCGGATTGCACGGACCGGAACTGGAGCCTGGCCGGCGGCCTGACCCAGGGCGGGCATTACGCCGGTTATTTGGACATCCGCAACAATGTCGTCTATAACTGGACGGCGCGCAGCACGGACGGCGGCGTGGCGGAGCTCAATTATGTCAACAACTACTACAAGCCGTATCCCCAAAACCCATTCGTGAAATGGCTGTTGAAGCTGGATCCCCTTAATCCCAACTGGGGCACGGAAAGTTATTACATGACCGGGAATGTTCTGGAAGGCTTCGTGAACGAGACCAACAATTGGTCGGCGTTCTGGAACGGGCCGCAGGTGGAAAAACAGGTGCGCGTGGATCACCCGCTCTATCCATCCTACGTCACCACCCAATCTGCCCGTGAAGCGTTCACCAACGTGCTTGCAAACGTCGGCGCAAATTTCCCCAGGCAGGACGCGATTGACCACCACATTATTGCGGACGTGCGTGACGGCACGGCGGAATTTATCGGCACCCGCGGGCCGACGTATGGGGACCGGCCTGGCCCGAATTATCCCGGCATTATTGACACCCAGACCGACGACAAAAGCGCACCTGACTCGCCTGATTTTCCCTGGCCGGAATACAAGACTTACAACGTGCCGGCGGACACCGATCACGACGGCATCCCGGACGACTGGGAAAAGGCCCATGGTTTGAACCCGAACGATCCGAATGACGCCAACGCCGATGCCAACGGGGACGGCTACACAAATCTGGAAAAATATCTCAACTGGCTGGTGGGCGAGTATTCAATCTAAAAAATGAAACGCATGAAATATACTATTCTCTTCGCCACTCTGCTTTCTCTTGCCGTGCCAGCCGGTTTTGCCCGCGAAAATTGGCCGATTCCCGACGCCGCCATCCGTCAGCGTGACGCCGCCTGGAACCAATATGAGCAGAACGTCATCGCCAAAGACGCGCCTCAAATTGCCGCGTGGGCGCAGAAGGGCAAGCCGTTCATTCCAGGGGCGTCCAAACCGGAGGATTTGCCACAGGCGAAGGTACCGGCCTTCCCCGGGGCCGAGGGCGGTGGAAAATTTTCCTTCGGCGGACGCGGCGGAAAAGTATTTGTCGTAACGAACCTGGCCGACAACGGACCGGGTACTTTGCGCGAAGCCTGCGAGGCCGCCGGCCCACGCATCGTGGTTTTTAACGTCGCCGGCATCATTCATCTGGAAAAGCCGGTTTACATCGAGGCACCCTACATCACGATTGACGGTCATACCGCGCCGGGTGACGGTGTTTGCATCGCCGACAATGGCCTGGTGGACAACGCCCACGACGTCGTTATCCGGTATCTGCGTTTGCGGCGTGGCAACCTGGACGTGTTCAACCGTCACGGCGTTCATTACGGCAATCCGGTCGGCAATATCATCCTGGATCATCTCTCGGCGAGCTGGGGCCAGGACCAGAACCTCGATACCTACCGCCACATGTATCAGCCGACCAACGGCGGTCCGGCACTCAAGCTCCCCGCCGTCAATGTCACCATCCAGTGGTGCATCACCAGCGAAGCGCTCAACACTTACAACCACGCGTTCGGCGGCGACTGGGGCGGTCGCAACACCGGCTTTCACCACAATCTTTTTGCCTGCAACACTGGCCGCAATCCGAGCGTCGCGATGACCTACGATTTCAATTTCGTCAACAACGTGCTCTTCAATTGGCGGCATCGCTCGGTGGACGGCGGCGACAGGAACAGCCGCTACAACATCATCAATAATTATTTTAAGGCCGGCCCGGCGGTGAATCCCGGCCCGGTGGCGTATCGCATCCTGTTGCCCTCGGCCACGCAGAAGAAGCCGGACCTGATTCCCTATTTTGGCAAGGCTTACGTCGCGGGAAACATTGTCGAAGGAAACGAAAAAGTTTCCGCCGACAACTGGGCGGGGGGCGTGCAATTTTCCGACGGCGGATCGAAGGACGACCCGACCACGAGCCCCAACGCGGCTGTGAAAAAACTGATCACCGAAGTGCGAGTGGACCACCCGTTTCCGATGCCACCGATGACCATCACTTCGGCGAAGGAAGCATTTGAGGTGGTTTTAAACGGTGCGGGCGCGACGCTGCCGCGGCGCGACACCGTGGATGAGCGCATCATTCGGGAGGTCAAAACCGGGAAAGTCTGGAGCGAAGGGAAGTGGTTTACACCAAAGCCGATGAAAGGCCTGGCCAGAAATAATATTGGCGAAGCCGGCAATGGCATCATCACAGATCCATCGCAGGTTGGCGGCTATCCTGATTACAAGGGTGAGCCGATCAAAGACTTGTGTCCCGATGGCATTCCGCTTTCGTGGAAGGTGAAATTTCACCTCGACACAAATGACGTTGAACTCGGGCAGAAGGATTTGCAGGGTGACGGCTATACCGTCATGGATAAATATCTCGACGGCCTCGATCCGACGAAAAAAATCGATTGGACCAGTCCGCAGAGCAACGTCAACACTTTGAAGTGAACGCAGACACCCGGTCAGTGAATGCGACTCTCCCCGCCAGTTCCAAGTGGGGGGTCGTGCTCATGCTGTGGTGTGTCTGTTTCTTCAATTACGCCGATCGGCAGGCCATCAGTTCCGTCTTGCCGCTGCTCTCAAAAAATTTCGGCTTCGACGATCTCCAGCTCGGACTCATCGGCTCGGCCTTTGCCTGGATTTACGCCGGCGCCGCGCCATTCGCCGGATTGATCGCCGACCGTATCGCGCGGAAAAACATCATCATCGCCGCGTGCGTCATCTGGAGTTTCTTCACACTGGCCACCGCCTGGTGCAGTAACTTTTCCTCATTCGTATCCGTTCGGGCCCTGACCGGCCTGGCCGAGACATTTTACTTTCCGGCAGCCATGGCACTCCTCAGTGATTTTCATGCGCCCGCCACCCGCTCGCGCGCGATGTCGCTGCATCAATCCGCGGTCTATGCCGGAACGATTCTGGGAAGCTGGCTGGCCGCTGTTTTGGCCGAAAAATCCGGTTGGAATTTCCCGTTCCTTCTGTTCGGCCCGATTGGAATTTTGCTGGCAGTTTTCATTTCCCGGTTCCTGCGCGAACCAAAGCGCGGCGCGGCGGAACCGGCCGTTGTCCAAACCCCGCTTTCCCTCTCCGAAACCTTGAAGGTCATCCTCCGTTCGCGCACCGCGGTTCTGCTCATGGCCGCTTTTCTCTGTGCCAATTTTGTCGCCTTCATTTTCCTGACCTGGACGCCGGCCTTCCTCTTCGACAAGTTTCATTACTCCCTCGGGGCGGCCGGCCTGACCGGCGCGATCTTCATCAATCTCGCCAGCGCGGTGAGCGTGCCCTTGGCCGGCCTGCTCGCCGACAAATGGGTCCGCCGTTTTTCCGGCGGCCGGATGTTGGTCCAATTGCTCGGCCTGTTGGTGGGTGCGACTTTCGTTTTCCTGGTCGGCAAGACCGCCAGCATCCGTATTTTGATTCTGGCGATGACCGGTTTCGGCCTCTGCAAAGGTTTTTACGATTCGGGTATTTTTGCCTCGCTTTACGACACCATTGAACCGCGCGCCCGCGGTACGGCGGCGGGTTTGATGAACACGGTAGGTTGGGGCGGCGGCGCACTGGGCCCGATTTTCGTTGGCGCCGCCGCAAAATATGGACGCAAACCAACCGCCATCGAAAATATGGGCGACGCCATTGCCTTTGGCGGCGTCATTTACCTGGTCGCGGCCGGCCTGATTGTTTTTGCCATGCTGTATTTTGCCAGACAACATCCACTCACTGAACCAGGATGAAATTGCAGGGAATCATTCCGCCAATGGTCACGCCGCTCCGGGCGAGCGACGATTTGGACGTGCCCGGACTCGAAAAATTGCTGGAACACATCCTGGCCGGCGGTATCAGCGGAATTTTTATTTTGGGCACGACCGGTGAGGGCCCGGGCTTGAGCGCGCGCCTCCGTCGCGAACTGGTCGAGCGGGTTTGCCGGCAGGTAAAACGCCGCGTACCGGTCCTGGTCGGTATCACGGACACGGCCTTTGCCGAGTCCGTCAACCTCGCCCGCTACGCGGCAAACTGCGGCGCGGGAGCGGTGGTCGCCGCGCCGCCGTATTATATGCCCGAAGGCCAGCCGGAATTGCAGGAGTGGCTTGACCACCTGGTTCCCGAACTGCCGCTGCCGCTTTTTCTTTACAACATGCCGCCGCTGACCAAGGTCGCCTACGAACTTGAAACCGTCCGCCACGCCCTGGACAATCCGCGCATCATTGGACTCAAAGACAGCTCCGGCGATCTGGATTATTTTAAAAACGTGGTCGCGTTCCGGAAACAGCGCCCGGACTGGTCGATCCTCATCGGGCCGGAAGGAAAACTGCTGGAATCCCTCCAGCTCGGCGGCGGCGGCGGCGTGAACGGCGGCGCGAACCTGTTCCCCAAACTTTACGTCCGGCTGTGCGAGGCGTTCCACTCGGGCGACCACGCCCGGGCGCAGGCTCTGCAGGAACAAATCCGGCGCGTCGGCGATTCGCTGTATCGCATTGGCAAGCATCCATCTGCGGTCATCAAAGGCATCAAATGCGCGCTCGCTTGCCTCGGGATTTGCAACGATTTCCTGGCTGAACCCTTTCACCGGTTCCGCAGCAAAGAGCGCGATCTGGTCGAAAAACGAGTAGAGGAAATTAAAGAGGAATTGGCGAAATTAAATCTGTGATGCAAACCGCAGAAAACGCGAGTCGCACTGAAAACACAGGCCGGACGGACAGTCCCCTGCGCGCGGCCGGCCGTTCGGCGAACCGCGGCGCACACCGGGTGACGCACCCTGCCCGGGCGGCAGTTTTCGTGGGTCTCGTATACTGCACGGTTTCCCTGAACACTTTCGCCGTGGAATTGGCCGTGCTGAACCCGGATTCGTTCGCGCACTATATTTCGGACTTCAACTCGATGGAGGACGAAAACGTCACCAACTATATCTCCAACGCGGTCTCGTGGGACTGGCTGAAGCAGGAAATTCCATTCCTGGCGTGTCCCGACCGCGAGGTGGAACAGATGTATTATTACCGCTGGTGGTCATTGCGGAAACACATCGAGAAGACGCCGGATGGTTTTGTGCTCACCGAATTTCTCACCCGGCCACAGCCCGTCAGCAGCGCGCTCGGCCATCAACTCAGGGAAGGCCGCTGGTGGCACGACCAGAAATACCTCGATGACTATGTCCGCTACTGGCTGCGCAGCCCGGCCAGCCGGCAGCAACTGCACAAATACAGCAGTTGGCTGGCAGACGCGCTCTACCAGCGTTATCTGGTCACCGGCGACAAGCGCTTCCTGCTTTCATTGCTCGATGATTTGACACGCGACTACCGGCAATGGGAACAGGAACGCCTGACCACTAACGGCCTGTTCTGGCAATATGACGTCCGCGACGCAATGGAGGAATCCATCAGCGGGTCGCGCACGAACCAGAACCTGCGCCCGACCATCAACAGCTACATGTTTGCCAACGCCCGCGCCCTCGCTGCCATCGCCCGGCTGGCCGGAGACCGGAAAATCGCCGGCGAGTTTGATGTCAAAGCCGCGCGCTTGAAAATGCTGGTCGAGGAAAAGTTGTGGAACCCCGACGCGGAGTTTTTTGAAGTGCTTCGCGACGACGGAAAATTCTCCGGCGTGCGTGAGGAGATCGGCTTCATCCCGTGGATGTTTGACCTGCCGGAGCCGGGGAAGGGATATGAAACGGCGTGGGCACAGTTGGCTGACCCACAAGGATTTAGCGCGCCATACGGCATCACAACCGCCGAGCGGCGCAGCCCGGAGTTCCGGTCGCATGGCTACGGTCATTGCGAATGGGATGGCGCCGTCTGGCCGTTCGCCACGTCCCAGACCCTGGACGCGCTGGCCAATGTGCTGCGTGATTATCCGCAAAACGTCGTCACTGCCCGCGATTATTTCGATGCGTTCCTCACCTACGTCCACAGCCAGCACGCCGACGGCAAACCTTACATCGGCGAATATCTCGACGAAACGACCGGCCAATGGATCAATGGCAAGGCCGGGCGCAGCCGTTACTACAACCACTCCACGTTCGCAGATCTGCTCATCACCGGCGTCATCGGTCTGGTTCCGCGGGCGGACGACACGGTGGAGGTATGGCCGTTGCTGCCGGACGGCACCTGGGATTGGTTCTGTCTCGACGGTGTGAAGTATCACGGCCACGTGCTCACAATTATTTGGGACAAAACCGGCGAACACTTCCAGCGCGGCCAGGGTTTGACGGTGTGGGCCGGTGGAAAGCAAATCGCCAAAGCTGACAGGCTGGAGCGAGTCAGTGGGAGGTTACCATGAACAGCGCGCGCGCAACGTATCAAGCGGCGGCAATTCTCGTCGCCTGCCTCCTCTACCTCCCATTTGTCCACGCTGCGCCGGCAAAACTGTCTCCCCTGATTTCCATGGGTAAAGACGGGCGTCTGCTCTATCACCCTGACGCACGCGGTAACCGCGTCCCGGATTTCTCCAACTGCGGTTACACTGGCGGCGACCAACCCATTCCCAATGCCCCCGTGCAGGTGGTGGTGGCTCCGGTTGACGGCGATGAAACCGCACACATCCAGAAAGCAATTGATTACGTGGCCTCGTTACCCGCGAACGCCGATGGCATCCGCGGCGCGGTTTTGTTGCTCGGAGGCCGCCACGAAGTGTTTGGCAGTCTGCAAATTACCAACTCCGGCATAGTGTTGCGTGGTCAGGGTATGGGCACACACGGGACGGTTCTGGTGGCCGCCGGTCTGGATCGCCGCACCCCGATCCGGATTGCCGGGCGCGACGATATGGTGGTCCAAACCAACCCTGGCTGGCAAATCCCGGATGATTATGTTCCCGTCGGCGCAGCCGATTTTCGCGTTGCCGACGCCAGCAGCCTGAAAGCAGGCAGTCTCGTCCGCGTTATCCGCCCCAGCACGAAGGAATGGATTGAACAGTTGGGCATGACGGAATTTGGAGGTGGTATCGGCGACTGGCGGCTGGTCTGGCACGCCGGCGGTTATGACCTCGCCTGGGACCGCGTCATCAAACAAATTGACGGCAACCGCGTGACGATCGATGCGCCGATTACCACCGCTCTCGAATCAAAATTCGGCGGCGGACGGCTGGAAACCTGTTCCTGGCCGGGGCGCATCAGCCATATCGGCGTGGAAAATCTCCGGCTCGAATCCGCCTTCGATGCGGAAAATCCCAAAGACGAAAATCACTCGTGGATGGCCATCACCATGGAAAATGCGGAGAACACCTGGGTCCGGCAGGTCACGTTCGAGCATTTTGCCGGTTCGGCAGTGGCGATTTATGAAAGCTGCAAATGGGTGACGGTCGAGGATTGTCTGTCGCTGGCGCCGGTGTCGGAAATGGGCGGCTGGCGGCGGGACACCTTTTTCACGATGGGCCAATTGACGCTGTTTCTGCGCTGTTGGGCCGAACACGGCAACCACGATTTTGCCACCGGATTTTGCGCCGCCGGTCCGAATGCCTTTGTGCAATGCGAAGCCACCCTGCCCTTCGGTGACAGCGGGCCGCTCGCGAGCTGGGCTTCCGGCGTGCTCTATGACAACGTGCGGATTGATGGCAACGGCCTGAGCCTGGCGAACCGTGGCAGCGCCGGCGAGGGCGCAGGCTGGTCGGCGGCCAACTCCGTCCTGTGGCAGTGTGACGCGTCGAAAATTTCCTGCGAGAATCCGCCCGGCGCCCAAAATTGGGCGTTCGGCGCCTGGGGCGAATTTGAGGGCAATGGCCTCTGGCGCAGCTCGAATGACCACGTCCGGCCGGAGAGCCTGTTCGTGGCCCAGGTCGCCGACCGGCTGGGCACGGCGGCCGCGGCAAAAATCAAATTGATGCCGCGTTCGATGGAGGAATACAGCAACCCGACCGCAGAGCAGGCGGCGGACTTGATTGCGGCCGCCCGCAGACCCGCGCCGCAACTCTCCAATTTCATCGCCACGGCCGCCATGCGGGATCCGGTTCCGGTTGAACCCGGAAAGGCAAAGCGGGTGGACGACATTCCAACTCCGAACTCCGAACTCCGAACTCCGAACTCCGAATTGTCGCTGACGAATGGCTGGCTGGTCTGCAACGGCAAATTGCTGGTCGGCACCACGGCGAGCATCAATTGGTGGCGCGGCAACATGCGTCCCAGCGAAGCAAAAAATTATGGAATCAACCTGACACGATTCGCACCGGGCCGCATCGGGCCGGGATTCACCGACGACTTGAACGCCGTAGCCGATGGAATGATTTCCAAAAATCAAGTCGCGCTCGATCATCATTACGGCCTGTGGTATGACCGCCGCCGCGAGGACCACGAGCGCGTCCGGCGCGAGAACGGCGATGTCTGGGCACCGTTTTACGAACAGCCGTTCGCGCGCAGCGGCCGGGGAACCGCCTGGGATGGACTGAGCAAATATGCTCTTACCCGATTCAACCCGTGGTATTGGTCGCGGTTAAAGCAATTCGCCGACATTTGTGACGAGCGCGGGCTGGTGTTGTTCAATGAGAATTATTTTCAGCACAACATCCTCGAAGCCGGCGCGCATTGGGTGGATTGCCCGTGGCGCACGGCGAACAATATCAATCACACCGGCTTTCCGGAACCGCCGCCGTTCGCCGGCGACAAGCGCATCTTCATGGCTGAACAGTTTTATGACGTAAGCAACCCGGCCCGGCGCAAGTTGCACGAGAATTTCATCCGGCAAAATCTGAATAATTTTACGAACGAGCCGAATGTCATCCAGTTCTCCAGCGCCGAGTTCACCGGGCCGCTGGCCTTCGAGCAATTCTGGCTGGACACCATCGCGGATTGGGAACGCCAATCCGGGTGCAAGGAACTCGTCGCCTTGAGCTGCCCGAAAGACGTGCAGGACGCAATCCTGGCTGATGCAGCGCGCGCCGCGGTGGTGGACGTGATCTGTTTCCGCTACTGGTGGCAGACGGACAAGGGGTTGTTCGCGCCGAAAGGCGGTCAGAATCTTTCACCGCGCCAGTTTGAACGTCAATGGCATGGCGGAACACCCACCGACACGGATTTAGCGGCCATGGCCGCGAAATATCGTCCGAAGTATCCAGCCAAGGCCGTCATTGCCTCCGGTGAAGACGCGGACATGACCCGTGGCTCCTGGGCATTTGTTTGCGCCGGCGGTTCGATGCCGAATCTGCCACGCACAACGGACGCGCGATTGCTGGCGGCGATTCCGAACATGCAACCCTGGCCGGAGGCTTCCGGAAGGGACCGTTGGGTTCTGCGCGAACCGGGCCGGCAATACCTCGTTTATTCGTCAGATAAATCGGAACTGGATTTGTCGGCGGAATCCGGCTCGTTCCAGTTGCACGCGGTGGACGCACAGACGGGTCAGGTGACAACCCGGTCGGAAACAATTCGCGCCGGAAGAACCATCAATTTGCCAGTGGGCGTGGTCTGGCTGACGAGAGAATGAACCGGAGGTCGAAAACTTTTATGGCCCAAAACAGAAAATTCGCCGGGGCCGTTGGAGCGCGGACAGCTTTGTCCGCGCGTCGCGGTTTCCAAAAACTCGCGGACATGGTTGTCCGCGCTCCCCTCCGCGTGTTGGTCGCATCAACCTTGACGCTTGCCTTCGCGGTCAAGGCCGAAACCATTTCCATCGTCATCCGCTCCAACGCCGCGCCGCGGGTGGAATTTGGCGCGGAAAGACTGGCGGAGGCGCTCAAGGGAGTGAAAAAGGATGCAGTGATTGTTCATTCAGAAAACGTTTCCGGCCGGAAGATTCATTTGGAGGCGCCCCATGATCCGGCCGCGGGACATGAGGGGTTCCGCATTGATTCGACGGGCAATGATGATCTGGTGGTCACGTCGGGAGACGATTCGGGCACGCTCTACGGCTGTTTGGAACTGGCCCGGCAAATTCGCGACGAAGGCAAGCTGCCGGTGATCGCCAACTTTGCCGACCAGCCCGCGTTCACCCTGCGCGGCACCTGCATCGGGATGCAGAAAACCTACATCCTGCCGGGACGCCATGTTTATGAATATCCTTACACGCCGGAATTGTTCCCGTGGTTCTACGACAAACAAATGTGGAGCGAGTATCTGGATTTCCTGGTCGAGAACCGCATGAACACGCTTTACCTCTGGAGCGGCCATCCGTTTGCTTCGCTGGTGCGGCTTAAGGATTATCCGTATGCGGTGGAAGTGCCGGATGACGTATTCCAAAAGAATCAGGAGATGTTCCGCTGGTTGACCCAGGAGTGCGACAAGCGGGGTATCTGGCTGGTGCAGATGTTTTACAACATTCTCGTCTCGAAACCGTTTGCCGAGACCAACGGGATTTCCACCCAGCTGGCTGCGCCCACGCCACTCACGGAGGATTACACGCGCAAGTCCATCGCGGAATTTGTGAAAGATTATCCCCATGTCGGCCTCATGGTCTGCCTCGGTGAGGCGTTGCGCGGCACACCGAATCAACTGGAGTGGTGCACCAATGTGATTCTGCCCGGCGTGCTGGATGGCATGAAGGAGGCCGGCTTGCAGGAGGAACCGCCGGTCGTCATCCGCACCCACGCGATGGACGCCTACGCGATCATTCCCGCCGCCCTCAAGGTTTATACCAACATCTGGACCGAATCGAAATACAACGGCGAATCCCTGACGACGTGGGAACCGCGCGGCAAGGAAGCGGCCATCCACGTGGCCATGAGCAAACTCTCGCCGCACATGGTCAACATTCATCTTTTGTCCAATCTCGAACCGTTCCGTTACGGCGACCAGCAGTTTATCCAGAAATGTGTCCAGGCGGCGCGCGACCGGCTGGGGGCAACGGGCCTTCATCTTTATCCTCTGTCGTATTGGAACTGGCCTTACTCGCCCGACATCGCCAACCCGCCCCTGCTCCAATGGCGACGCGACTGGATTTGGTTCACAGCCTGGGCGCGTTATACCTGGAATCCCGATATTCCGGCGCAGGCAGACCGGGCTTACTGGATTTCGCAGCTGGCAGACCACTA
Organism: Verrucomicrobiia bacterium; assembly: GCA_025451535.1. GTDB lineage: Bacteria > Verrucomicrobiota > Verrucomicrobiia > Limisphaerales > UBA11358 > UBA11358. Next base: position 12,701 of record JANWKE010000123.1, on the reverse strand, counting down.
CGGCAATACCAATGCAGCAGTAAAAATCCTCGGTGCGTATAATGAATCCGGCGAGGTCGCCCCGCGCCTCATCCGCCGGTTTGGCATCACCGAGGGCAATCGCGAGACGCTTTCCCTCGGCATGACGCTGGATGAGCTGGTAAACCCCAAAAAATACAAGGCATATGATGGACTGTGGCTCTCGCAGGCACCGCCGGGTGAACGCCCGGATGAATACGTGAAGAAGGAATGGAACCACGAACCGCACGCGGGCGAAACGCCGGAGTCCATCATTCACGAAGTGTTGGACTATTCCAGCAATGCAGTCGCATCCATCGCATCCGTCCCATTACGCGGCCTCAAAAACCGCGATGAGTTTGAGCGGCTGCGCAACGACGTGTATTGCATCCGTGCCATGGCCGAAAATTATTCGGCGAAGGTGAAGGCCGCGGAGCTGGTTTTGCATTATGGCTACAGCCATGACGTTGCCGACATGGAGCAGGCGGAAAAATATCTTGCCGAAAGCTTCGAGGATTATCAAATACTGGCCGCGCTCACCGAAAAAACCTACCGGTTCGCCAACGGCATGCAGACGTCGCAACGGAAAATTCCATTCAACGGCGGTATCAACGGAGTTGGCACCAACTACCTCTGGTCCCAACTTGTGCCCCTCTACCGGAAGGAGCTGGATGACTTCCGGGCCAGGGCCGCCGCCTTGAAAAGCCACGGCGGCCATTTGCCGGTGGTTGGCGATGCCAATCTCAAACCCTGGCCGGCGGCAGACTTCAAATTGATCAGCACCAATGCCGAAACCTACAAGGTCGAGGTCGGCGCGCGGGTGTTTACCGACCGGAACTTCGCGATTCAAAGTATCGCGCCGGAGCTGAAGGGCTTGACCGGCATCCGGTTTTCGCACGGAGCCGCCAGGAAAGGGCGTTACCAGCCAATCGAATTTGAAGTCTCCCGGCCGGTTCAGGTGCTGGTGGGTTATTTCAACAGCCATGACCGGGAATGGCTCCAGGTGCCGGACCTGGAAACCGCGGCGCAGGCCGACGAGCGTGGCGGCGTGGATACAGTTCTCGAAAACGCGTCCACGATTTCCGGCTGCCCAAACGTGGACGTTCACGCGTTCCGCTACGACGCGGGCCGGCAGAAGCTGGAACTGATCGGCAAAGGCAGCTTTGTAGTGCTGGGCGTCGTGCCGCAATCGGTCACTCTGGACAAACGGAACGCAAACCTTGGTGCGAAATGAGACCAAAAGCCCAGGCCGTTATATTGAGGTTGCTGATCCCGCTGACGGCGCAGCTCTCCCATGCGCAATTATTGAGCGTGGACATCAACAAGAGTCAATCGCCGCGACCAGACGACACCGCTCCGGGATTTGTCGGATGGTATGATGTGGGAACCGGCCAGACGGCGACGCATTTATTCACCAATGTTACCCTGGTACTGGATCCCATCACCGGGCTGCCGACCGCCACCAATTTCAGTGTCATTTCCTGTACGCTTGCGCAAACGGTTCCCGCCATCGGCGATACCAATTCGTCGCTACTGGCCAACTGGTTGAATAAAAACGGCAATACCACCAGCACGGACCCGAACGCCGGTTACCGGCTGTGCGGTGACGGAGTATGGGTCAATGATACCAGCACCGGTCACCCTTACACCAACGGTGGCGCGCTGTCTTTGACCATTTCCAATCTGTCCGCCGGCGTACACACTATCACCACCTATCACAATGACCTGTGGGGCACGAATGCCGGGCAGACGTGGATCAACCCGGCCAGCCCGTTCTTGAGCCGTTGCATTGTCAGCGCGAACGGAACTCCAGTTTTCACCAACGTCCCGTCGTTTTTTTCGACGAACGACAGTAAATGCGGGTTCGCCTTTTTCACCGTCAGCAACAGTTACGACGGCCAGCCGGTGGTGTTGAATTTTGATCCCGACCACAGCGGTGCCCTTGATTTTGTGGTGCTCAACGGGTTTGAAATTGATCGTCCAAGCGCACCGGGAACGACCGCCACCACGGTTTTTCCACCCCAGAATGACGAGCACGTGTTCGCCAACAATGATGCGCCGTTGCCGGGCACGGCCAACGCCGGGTACCTCACCCTGCAATGGCTGCCAGCGGGCTTTGCGGTTTCCAACTACCTTTACTTCGGCACAAGCAGCAACACCGTGGCGAACGCCACGATCGCTTCCCCGGAATTCAAGACCAACAATGCCGCGCTGGTCTACGCCACCAACTCGTTCATCGTCACGAACCTTAACAGCGCCCTGACTTATTATTGGCGCGTGGATCAGTTGGACATTGAAAACGGCGCAACCAACCTGGCGAAAGGCAAAGTCTGGGAATTCCGTACGCGGCATCTGGCTTTTCCCGGAGCGGAGGGCTATGGACGCTGGGCGCGTGGCGGGCGCGGTGGCGTAGTCGTTGAAGTCACGAACCTGAACGACAGCGGGCCGGGCAGCTACCGGGCCGCCATCGCCGCCAGTGGGCCACGCACGGTGGTCTTTCGCGTTTCGGGCCTGATCCGGCTCCAATCGCCGTGTGTGATCGGCAACGGTTTTCTCACCATCGCCGGGCAGACGGCGCCGGGCGACGGCATTTGCATCGCTAACTTTCGCGCCGGCATGTCGGGACCCAACGACGTCATCATGCGTTTCCTGCGCTTCCGCATTGGCGATGCCGAACAGCAGTCCATGGACGCGATGAGTCCGGGAAGTGCGACACAGACGATTGTGGACCATTGCTCGTCAAGCTGGTCGCTGGACGTGGCCTGCAATTCCCTGCAAAGCGGCAGCGTGGGCAGCCAGTCGGCCATGACCACCTACCAGCATAACATCATCTCCGAGCCGTTGCGTTATTCGTATCACTACAACGATGCCGAGCGGGCGGCGACCGGCTGCACCAATTGTTATCAGCCGCATGCCTTTGCGGCTTCCATCAGCGGGGAAATCGGCAGCTACCATCACAACCTCATCGCGCACTCGACGGATCGGAACTGGTCGCTGGCCGGCGGCCTGGATCAAAGCGCGCATTACGCCGGCTCGCTCGATATCCGCAACAACGTCGTTTACAACTGGCTGGCCCGGACCACCGACGGCGGCGTTGCACGGCTGGATTACGTGAACAATTATTACGAGCCCTATGCCCCTAACAACCCGGTGACCTGGTTGTTGAAGTTGGATTCCATCAATACGAACTGGGGCACCGAGTACATTTACATGAACGGCAATGTGATGCAGGGCAAATCCTATTACACAAACAATTGGATGAGCGGGTCGTTCGTCAACGGTTTGCCCCTGGCTGGACTGGTCGTGACGAACGGTGAGCTTTTTCCGTCTTACGTCACCACCCAGACGGCCAGCAACGCCTACGAGGTCGTACTGTCGGACGTCGGCTGCAACGAACCGGCGCCCGACGTGATTGACCAGCGGATTATTGGTGAAGTGCTGGATGGCACGACTCATTACGAGGGCATGAACGGTCCGACCTATACCATCAACGGAGTTTTGCAGGATACCGCAGGTCCGGATAATCCCGGCTTCATCGATTCACAGACCGACGTCCATGATGCCGCGGGTTCGTCCAATTACCCCTGGCCGGCCTACGCCACGGCCAATGTGCCGACGGATTCCGACCATGATGGGCTGCCCGACTGGTGGGAACTGGCAAAAGGACTGAATCCCGATTCTGCTGCCGGTGATTTTTCCGACAGCAACGGCGACCCGGATGGAGACGGCTATTCGAACCTGGAAGATTACTTGAACTGGCTGGCCGCCCCTCACCTGGACTGTATACGCAATGCCTACGTGGACGTGGATTTGACGCAGTTCACACGCGGGTTCACAAACGACTCGCCGGTCTACGCGGTTTCCAATCCGACGAACGGTACCGTCGCGTTGCTCGCCGGCGGAACAATTGCCCGTTTCACGCCAGCGACAGGTTTTTACGGGACAGGCGGATTTCAGTTTGAAGTGACTGACGCTTCCGGATTTTCCTACACGAACGTGGTCGGGGTTCATGTCCGGGCCAATCCTCAGTCGCACCTGACGTTTTCGGTTTCGGGCGGCGTGCCGCAGTTGCAGTTCGGCGGCGAATCCGGTTTTTACTTCCTGCTCCAATACTCCGACGATTTGGCCGGCTGGACGACCTGGACCAATACCACCGCCACCGCCTCAAGCCAGACCTTTACGCCGCCCGGGTTTCCAGGTTCATCCGTGCGATTTTATCGCGCGGTTTCCGTACAGTGAAATTGGAGAGCCAGTCAACACCGCCCGCTGCCACCACCAAATGATTTGTCACAATTCAAAACTCATCTGGCAATTTTCAAATTATGAAATGTCTTGAAACTGTTAGGTTTAATCCAATTAAATATTCGCTGTTCATCATCACGGTTCTTGGCGCGGGAAACCTGATTTTCGCCATGCCTGCGTTTGCGACAGAGGAAAGAACGCCGGGGATCTCTAATCTGGTGTCGGAACCAATGGAAGCCAATTACACCAAAGCTATCGAAGGTCGCACGGCCAATATCCTGAAGGCGCTGGCGCTCAGCGATACCAATCAGGTCGCCAGGGTGCACGATATCATCATGGCGCAATGGCGCGCGTTGCGGGCGTGGCATGACGCGAACGACGCAAAACTGAAACAAGCCGTCAAGGCGGGCGACTCAAATGCCGTCGCGCAAATCCGGACTTCATTGAAATCGCTGCACGATCGGTTTGTTTCCGAACTGTCAGCGAACCTGGCCCCTTCACAGGTGGACACGGTCAAGGATCGGATGACCTACAACAAGGCTGAGGTGACTTATAACGCTTATTGCCAGATCGTCCCGAATCTCACTGAAACCGAAAAAGCCGCAATCCTGGTGTTGCTCAAACAGGCGCGCGAGGAGGCCATGGACTGCGGCAGCGCGGATGAAAAGTCGGCCGTTTTCAAAAAGTACAAGGGCAAAATCAACAATTACCTGAATGCGCAAGGCCATAACGTGAGCAAGGCCTACAAGGAATGGGGCGAAAAACAGAAACTGAAAGCCGGGGAGAATTCCGCGCCGGCTCCAGCCAGATGATTCCAGGAAAACATCCGGCGTTGGTACCACCGGTTTCAACGGAGGCCGCCGACCCGGTTGCACGGTGGCATGACGGATGAAGGGTAAATCCCCACAATCAAATCCTTCGCCGATACCAGGAATCGGCAGCCCCGGTTCGTATCGTTGGCGCATCTGCGCGTTGCTCTTTTTCGCCACCTCCATCAATTACATGGACCGTCAGGTCCTCGGCCTCCTCGCACCGACCTTGCAGCGCGACATCGGCTGGAGCGAAACGGAATACGCGAACATCATTGTCGCGTTTCAAGCGGCTTACGCCATCGGACTGGTCACGTTCGGACGCTGGATTGACTCCATTGGCACGCGCAAGGGTTATTCGATTGCGGTGGCTTCCTGGAGCGTCGCGGCGGCGGCGCACGCGCTGGTCCGGACGGTGTTTGGTTTCGGCACGGCGCGATTTGCGCTGGGACTGGGCGAAGCCGGAAATTTCCCGGCAGCGGTTAAAGCGGTGGCGGAATGGTTTCCGCGCCGCGAACGCGCGCTGGCCAACGGGATATTTAATTCCGGCTGCAACGTCGGCGCGGTGCTCGCGCCGCTGTCGGTACCCTGGATGGCCTTGCGGTGGGGCTGGCCTGCGCCGTTCCTCGTGCTCGGCGTGCTGGGATTTGTATGGCTGGCGGCGTGGTTGATTTTTTATGACTCGCCGGAAAAATCCCGGGGTGTCTCACCGGATGAGCTGGCTTACATTCGCAGCGATTCGCCCACAGTACTCCAGCCCGAAATTCGGTGGAGGAAACTGCTGGCGCACCGCCAAGCGTGGGCGTTCGTGGTTGGCTACGGCTTTTCCGCACCGATTTGGTGGTTCTATCTTTATTGGCTCCCCTCATTTTTGAACCGGCAATATGGTCTGGGCTTGGCAAGTCTCGGCGCGCCACTCGTGGTGATTTATTCGATGACGAGCGTCGGCAGCATTGGCGGCGGCTGGCTGTCGTCAGTGTTGTTGCGTCGCGGCTGGTCGCTGAACGCGAGTCGAAAGACCGCCATGCTGTTATGTGCCCTTTGCGTGATCCCGGTCGTGTTCGCGGCGCACGCGTCGAATCTATGGGCCGCGACGTTGTTAATCGGCCTTGCCGCCAGCGCACATCAAGGTTGGGCGGCCAATCTTTTTGCGCTGGCGTCCGACCTTTTTCCGACACAAGCCGTCGCGTCCGTCGTCGGTCTCGGGGGCATGGCCGGCGCGCTAACGGCGATGGCCTTTTCGGAATCCGCCGGTTTCATCTTGGAAAAGACCGGAAGCTACTGGAGTTTGTTCGCCATTGCCCCGTCGGCGTATCTGGCGGCGCTGGCCATTATTCACTGGCTGTCACCACGGTTGCAGCCCGCGAAAATATTTTAAACTCAGCCTGGAAAACATAAAGATGAGAAAAGCAGAGGCCAGCCCCGAAAACGAACGCCGGTTGCCTTCCAGGCTGTCGTCTTGCCGGCGAAATTTCTCTGTGTTCTGTGCGTTCTTTGCGGTTTAATTGATTTATGTCCGAATGGAAAACTGACCACGAACTCTGCGCCCTCTGCACGCGCGAACTTTTCACGCCGGTGGTCGGTGACATCCTCGACGACCTCGGTTTTACGCACCAGTTCCTGCCGCAACCCCTCCAGCCGCTGCGCGAGGAAATGAGACTGGCCGGCCGCGCGATGCCCGTCGTGATGATTGACGTTTTTGGCAAACAGAAAAAACCGTTCGGGCTGCTCACCGAAGCGCTCGACCAGCTTCAGCCGGACGAAATCTATCTCGCCAGCGGCGGCGAAATGCGCTGTGCCTATTGGGGCGAAATCCTTACGGCCACGGCGAAGAAACGTGGCGCCGCGGGCGCGGTGATCAACGGTTTTCATCGCGACACGCCGAAAGTCTTGGAGCAGAACTGGCCGGTGTTCTCGCGCGGACGCTTTGCCCAGGACTCCGCCGTCCGCACCCAGGTCGTGGATTTCCGCTGCCCGATTGAAATCGGACCGGTTGCGGTACAGCCGGGTGATCTGGTTTTCGGCGATCTCGACGGCGTGGTCGTGGTGCCGAAAAAGGTGGAAGCCGAAGTTATCGAACGCGCGCTGGCAAAAGCACGCGGTGAGAAACTCGTCCGCAAAGAAATCGAGGCCGGCATGACCAGCACCGCGGCCTTCAAGAAATACGGAATATTGTGATTTGACCGCAAAGAACGCAGGGACCACAAAGAAAGGCAAATCATGAAAGACATCAAATCATCGGATACCGGAAATCTTCCCAGCTGGAGGATGACCTTCTCATGAACTTTGGCTGCTGCAAATTTGAAATCCGAAAGTTCGCGTGGTCGGAACAGCTGCAAGAATCCAAGGCGGGCCTTGTTTCCATTTTCATCTCTGCGCTCTCTGCGTTCTCTGCGGTTAAATTATGAAAAATTCCAATCCGACCGTTACGGCATTCGAAACCTGGCGCTGTCAACGCAAAGAAAAATTGTTCGACGCCGCGCGCATGGGCCGCAGCCCGATGAACTGGGACGTGGTCGTCCTGCGATTGCACACGGATGCCGGAATTTTCGGCCACGCGACGGCAATTGCGGCGCGTTCGAGCATCGTCACCCAGGCGTATTTGCAGGAAACCATTGCGCCGGTCGTGCTCGGCCGGCGCGTCAGCGAGCGCGAGGCGATTTATCACGAGTTGTGGACGATTGACCGGCACATCACCTTTTTCCCGGTTTATCTGCCCGGCCCGGTGGACGTGGCGCTGTGGGACATCGCCGCGCAAGCCGCCGGCTTGCCGCTCTACCAATTCATCGGCGAATGCCGCACGAGCCTGCCGACGTACGCCAGCAGCCTGTTCATGCCGGAGACCGAAAATTACCTGAAGGAAATGCGTGCCTATAAAAAACGCGGCTTCCGGGCCTACAAAGTCCATCCGCCCGGCCCCTGGCGCAAGGACATGGAAATCCACCGCGCGCTCCGTGAAGCGGCGGGTGACGATTACGTTTTGATGAGTGATCCGGTCGCCGAGTATTCGCTGGAAGAAGCGATTCGGGTCGGGCGCGATCTGGAGAGGCTAAATTACCACTGGTTTGAAGAGCCGTTCCGCGATTTTGAACTCGCGAAATACGCTAGGCTTTCCGCCACGCTGGACATCCCCATCGCCGCGACGGAGACCACCCGCGGCGGTCCATGGGGCGTGGCCCAGGCGATTGTCTTCGGCGCGGTGGACATCGTGCGCGCGGATGTTTCCTGGAAACCCGGCGTCACCGGCGCATTGAAAATCGCCCACCTCGCCGAGGCCCACGGCTTGCGCTGCGAAGTCCATTGCACGACGATGGGTTTTATGGACATGGCGAACCTGCATGTCAGTTGCGCCATTAAAAATTGCGAATACTTCGAGTTGCTCGTTCCGGAAGAGCCGTTCCGTTTTCCGATGAAGGACAAATATCCAATTGATAGAAATGGCGTCGCGCATGTCCCGCAAAAACCGGGCATTGGCGTGGAATTGGATTGGCACGCCATTGATAACACCTGCGTGGAGCATAAATTGACCAAAGCCAAATAATATGATTTAACCGCAGAGAACGCAGAGAAATCAAAGAAAGGAAACGTCATGAAAGATATGAAGACTTTGTGCGACCGGGTCCGCCAGGTTGCTTATGACATTCATGTTTATCACGGGCACGGCCATCTTGAAAAAGCATATGAAAATGCCCTGGCCCACCGGCTGTCCAAAGCCGGCCTGATCGTGAAGCAACAACATCCCATCAACGTGTTTGACGAGGATGGAACTCTAATTGGCGAATATCTTGCCGATTTGCTGATCGAGGATTCTTTAATCGTCGAACTCAAAACCGCCAAAGCGCTCGCTCCAGAACACGAGGCGCAAGTTCTCGGATATTTGAAATCTTCACGTTTGGAAGATGGTCTCTTAATCAATTTCGGTTCCTACAAATTCGAAATTCGCAAGTTCGCCTGGTCAGAAAATGTCCAGCGGAACACAGCTGTTGGTTTTTCTGCCTTGCTCTCTGTGTTCTTTGCGTTCTTTGCGGTCAAATAATTCCATGCAACCACGCTGTTTCCAGATTCAACCGCAGGACAACGTCGCGACGCTGCTCGATGACGCAGACGGACAAATTCAAATCCTCGGTTCGCAACCGCAGGAGATTCGGTTGCTGGAAAAGATCTCGCGGGGTCACAAGGTCGCACTCAAGGATTTTGTCGGCGGCGACGCGGTGATAAAATTCGGCGCCCGGATTGGTCATGTCACAAAGCCCATCGCGCGCGGCGCGTGGGTGCATCTGCACAATCTCGCCAGCGACGTGGATGACCGCTCCAGCACGCTGGACCTGCATTCCGGCGCGCCCACGGATACCAGTTCTGCCTATGCCTGATAATATCCTTTCGCGTAGCAGCCGAGGTAACGAGGCTCTGACTGAAAAGACGGTCATTGACCAAAGCCTCCTTGCGTCGGTTGCTACGACCTCCTGGTCGGGATTTTTGCGCCCCGATGGCCGCAAGGGGGTTCGCAACCTTGTACTCATTGTTTATACCGTCGAATGTGCGCAACACGTTGCCCACGCCATCGCGACGAACGAAGAAGATATCCACGTCATCGGTTTTCCGGGTTGCTACGACAACGCCTACGCCATCCGTCTCATGCTCGCGCTCGCGCGCCATCCGAATGTCGGCGCGGTTCTGTCCGTCGGACTTGGTTGCGAATACACACAACCGGAAAGGATTGCCGACGCGGTGCGCGTTTCGGGCCGGCCCGCTGAATGGTTTTTCATTCAACAAAACGGCGGCACACGCAACTCGGTGGCCAAAGGAAAGGAAATCGCTGCCCGGCTCCGGGAAAAAATCCGCCGCGAAACCCCGCGCGTGCCCATGACGCTGGCCGATTTAACCGTCGGCTGCGAGTGCGGCGGCTCGGATGGAACTTCCGGCCTCGCCGGAAATCCGACGGTCGGCGCCTTTTTTGATCTGCTGGTGGACGCCGGTGGCCGCGCGATTTTCGAGGAAACGGCGGAGCTGATCGGCTTGCGGGAAACGATGCAATCGCGCGCAGCGAACCCGGAAGCGAAACAACAACTCGCGGCTGCCTACGATAAAGCGGAGCGCTATTGCCAGTCGGTCCGGCAGTATTCCGTTTCACCCGGCAACTTTGCCGGCGGCCTCACGACCATCGAGGAAAAAAGCCTCGGCGCCTTTGCCAAGAGCGGCACCCGACCGATCCAAGGAGTCATCCGGGTAGCCGAAGCGCCGCGCGGGCCGGGCTTGTGGGTTCTCGACAGCGTGCCGGACGAACATTTCATGCAGTTCGGCTATACCAATCCGAACGACACCGAAGGCATCATGGATTTGATCAGTGCTGGTTCGCAAATTGTTTTGTTCGTGACGGGACGCGGTAGTGTCATCGGCAGTCCCGTAGCGCCGCTCATCAAGATCACCGGCAACAGCACCACGTTTCGCGCGATGGCCGACGACATGGATTTCGATGCCGGCCGTGTGCTCACGGGTGAGCTCACGCTCGCCCAGGCCGGCCGCGAGCTGGCCGGTCTCGTTACGCGCGTCGCCGCCGGCGAGCCCAGCAAACCGGAACAACTCGGCCACCGTGAATATTTTATCATGTACAAACATCAAAACACCCCGACGCTTGAAGCCGGCTGCCGCGCATGAAAAAAGCAACTTCCAGTTCCGCATTCGATTTGACCGGCCAGACGGCCTTGATCACCGGCGGCGGTACCGGACTGGGTTTCGGCATGGCGCGATGTCTCGTCGCGGCAGGAGCCAAGGTGGTTCTGGTGGGGCGACGCCAGAAAGAATTGGAAAAAGCGTGCGCCGCACTGAGTCAAGGCGCGTTCCCGCTGGTGGGCGACGTGACCAGACTTGAAACCACGGCCGGCCTGGTGGACAAGGCCGAAAAAATTGCCGGGCCGGTCTCCATTCTTATCAACAACGCCGGCGTGCATCTGAAAAAGCCGGCGACGGAAACGAGCGATGCCGACTTTGCCGCGGTGCTGCAAACCCACGTGTTCGGCGCGTTTGCGCTGACGCGTGAGGCCGGCCGCCGGATGGTGGCGCGCGGCTCGGGTTGCATCCTCTTCACCGCTTCCATGGCCTCCTTCATCGGCATTCCACTCATCGTCGCCTATTCCGCCGCCAAGTCGGCGTATGTCGGCATGGTCCGCACGCTGGCCGCCGAATGGGGTCCACAGGGCGTGCGCGTCAACGCCATTGCGCCCGGCTGGATCGCGTCCGACATGCTGGACCAGGCGCTCCGCGGTGACCCCGCCCGCAAGGCGAAAATCTTCGGCCGGATTCCGATGGAAAAATTCGGCGAGCCGGATGACATCGGCTGGGCGGCGGTCTATCTCGCCTCGCCCGCCGCCAAATATGTCAACGGCGTGGTGCTGCCGGTGGATGGCGGCGCGGCGATTGGATTTTAAGAATTATCAACCGCAGAGAACGCAAAGAGCACAAAGATTTCTTAAGATGCCTGTTAGGCCCTCCTTTGTATTCTTTGCGTTCTTTGCGGTTAAAACTCCGTTATGAAAACACCGGTTTTACGCCACATTGCCAACCTCTGGACGTTCCTGGGGCATCCCTCGCCGGAAAGTGAATGGTCGCTGGATCAAAAGCTGCGCGCGGTCAAGGAGGCCGGCTTTGATGGCGCGTGCTGGGCCGGGAGCCCGGAATTGGGCGAAGGTGTAAAAAAGCTCGGGTTGATTTTCATCGGCGGCATGTCGTCCGGCAAGGCGGCTGAATTCCCGCGCCTGTTTCAGGAGCAGAAGGACGCAGGCGCACATCACGTCAATGTACAGTTGGCGGACGAAGATACCCTGACGCCGGAGGCTCTGCATCTGGCACAGTCGCTCATGCGGGAAGGCCGCAAACTCGGGCTCGAACCGGCGGTGGAAGTGCACCGCGACACCTGCACCGAGACCCCGGAGAAAACCTACGCGCTGGCCGACGCCTATCAGCAGGCGACCGGCGAATTGTTGCCGATCTCCTGGGATTTTTCGCATATCTCCGTCGTCAAACATCTCCACCCCGGAAATTACGCCGAGCGGATGATTATGCGTCCCGACCTGATTCAGCATGCGCAGCAATTCCATTTTCGTCCCTTCAACGGCCATCACGCCCAGGTGCCCGTCACCGATGGGAAAGGCAATCTGACGCAGGAAGTCAAAGACTGGCTACCCTTTGCTGAGGCTTTGCTCCGGTGCTGGCTGGACGGCAACCGCAATACCGACCGTGAGATTTTCATCTGTCCGGAGATGGGGCCGGTGGCCGGCGGCTATGCGCTTTCGACATTTCCGAACAGTTGGGAGGAAGCCAAAATCCTGCATGGCGAAATAGATAATCTTTGGAAGAAACTGACTGCCTGGCCGCCGATGTGAGGCGGCGGCCAGGTAATAGCTCAACCGGAGTCCTGCCGTTTGCGATAACTGTCGGGCGAACAGCCGAGCACGCGTTTGAAGACGCGATGGAATTGCGGGTAGCTGCCAAAACCGGCTTCCAACGCCGCGTCAAGCATGGTCAGCCGCTGGCCGGTCCCGTAAAGCTGCAGGAACCGCTCGATGCGCTGACGGTTTCGGAAATCGACCAGCGCCACGCCGGTTTGTTGCTTGAATAAACGGCTCAGGCGCGCGGGACTAAGGCCCGCCCGACGCG
>JANWKE010000122.1 GCA_025451535.1 Verrucomicrobiia bacterium | reverse complement strand
TTGCATGGTGACCGCCTCTACTCGGAGGACCGCGCGGTCGTCGGCGGGTTTGCCCGGCTTGAGGGTCATCGGGTCATGGTCGTTGGCACGCAGAAGGGGCGCGACACAAAGGAAAACATCCGGCGCAATTTCGGCTCCGCCCATCCCGAAGGCTATCGCAAGGCCCTGCGCCTTATCCGTCTCGCCGAAAAGTTCTCACTGCCCGTCATCACCTTGATCGACACGCCCGGCGCCTTCCCCGGCATCGGCGCGGAAGAACGCCATATTGCCGAGGCCATCGCCGTGAATCTCCGTGAAATGACGCTGTTCGAAGTGCCCATCATCTCGGCCGTCATCGGCGAAGGCGGTTCCGGCGGCGCGCTGGGCATCGGCGTGGCCGACCGGGTGTTGATTCTGGAGAATGCCTATTATTCGGTCATCAGCCCGGAAGGTTGCGCGGCCATTTTGTGGAAGGACCGTGCGAATGCGGCCAAAGCCGCCGCCGCCCTCAAAATTACCGCCAAGGATTTGTTCGAACTCAAACTCGTGGATGAAATCGTGCCCGAACCGCTCGGCGGCGCACACACCGATCCGGATACGACGGCGGACAATTTAAAAAAACATCTGCTCAAAAATCTTGAAAAGAGTCTCGCGCTGTCGGTCGCCGAGCGGCTGAAAATGCGTTATCAAAAATATCGCGCCCACGGGCACTTCCTTGAAAAAGTCCAGCCCACCGCTGACGAAGTGAGGCCTGCTCTCACACCGGCTTCCAATCTCATGACCCGCGCTGCCGCCACGGCTTGATCTCGGTGCTCTATCCGCTCACTTTTCAGCCGATTTTCAAGGAACGCGTCTGGGGCGGACGGGAAATCCGCCGGCTCTACGGCAAGCAACTCCCGCCCGGCGCGTCCATCGGCGAATCATGGGAAATCAGCGACCGGCCTGGCGAGGCCAGCGTTATCGCCAACGGCCCGCTCGCGGGCAAGGATTTGCGCTGGCTCATGGAAAATCACGCGACTGAACTCCTTGGCGGCGCAAAACCGGCAACCGGGAACCGGTTTCCCCTGCTGTGCAAAATCCTCGACGCGCGGGAAAAATTGTCACTGCAAGTCCATCCGCCAGCGAATAAGGCCGCTGAGTTTGGCGGTGAGCCGAAGACCGAAATGTGGTTTATCACCGATGCTGCGCCCGGTGCGGAATTATATGTGGGACTTAAACGCGGCGTCACGCGCGCCGAATTTGAGAAAAAAATCCGGGACGGCAGCGTCGCCGAATGTTTTCACCGTGTTCTCGTAAAGGCCGGCGACGCCATGTTTCTGCCGAGCGGTCGCGTCCATGCCATCGGCGCGGGCCTCGTAATTTTTGAAATCCAGCAAAATTCGGACACCACCTACCGCGTGTTCGACTGGAAGCGCCGGGGACTGGACGGCCAGCCTCGCGAACTTCACGTCGCCCAATCGCTGGCGAGCATTAATTTCAATGATTTCGAGCCGAACCTGGTGGAAACTCAATTTGCTGCTGACGGGAAAATCCAGAGGCGCTCGCTCGTACGCGATCCTCTTTTCGACGTTGAGGTGTTGGAGATGAAAACCGGTGCGGGACTGGGTTTAAAACCGGGCAAGCTTCAAATTATTGCCGTGGTTCGCGGTCAATTTGAAATCAAGGGTGGTTCAATTTCTGCGAATTCCGTCGCCGGCCAGTTCTGCCTGGTGCCCGCGTCCCTGGCGCAAACGAAGCTTTTAGCGAAATCAGACGCGGCACTGTTGCGTGTCGAGGCGAATTGAGTCTTGACCGGTTGCAGCGGACGTCAGTCCGCTCATTTCAAATCAATGGGGTCGGAGCCGACTCACATCGGCGGCTACAACCGCTTAATTCAGCGACAAATCCTCCGGCGTCTGGGAGAGCAGTTTATTGCGCCAGCCGCCCTTGCTTTTCAGGATTTTTCCCCAGAGTTGCTCGGGCGGTGTCTCGAAAACGAGCTCCAGGGACGCGGGGAACGTGAGCCAGGACTTGAGTTTCATTTCCTTTTCCAGCTGGCCGGGCGACCAGCCGGCGTAGCCCGCGAACATTTTGACCTTTTTCCCGGTCGAAAACGATTCGCCGATGTCCACCAGTTCATCAATCGAATGGCCGAGCGCCAGATTGGGCAGCACGTCGGCATTGGGAATGAAATTGTCCGTGTGCAGATAACTCAAGGAGGCGGGCTGCACCGGGCCGCCGAGATACAGCGGCGATTCCCGAAGCGTGTCGGGCAGGTCGGCAACGATCATTTCGCCGACGGTTTTGCCGAGGGAATGGTTGAGTACGAGACCAAACGCGCCCTCGGTGTCGTGCTGGCAAATCAGTACCACGGACTGGTGGAAAAACGAGCCGCGCAGATTGCCGCCGTCCAACAGCAACTGGCCTTTCAGAAATTTGCCGTTTCCACTCATGTCCCATCACAATCTGCCTCACCCCTGCGGGATTGGCAAAAAGAAAACCGTCCAAGTCCATGGAATATATGGAAAAACGCGGAGAATTCTCTCCGCGTTTTTGAAGATTTTGAAAATTTCCCGGTGCTTAGAGTGCTTTGACTTTTTTCACAATCGTTGCGGCATCGATGCCAAAATACGCCAGCAATTCTTCCGGTTTGCCGGAGCGCGGCAGGGACGTTACCGCGAGCTTGTGCACCTTGATGCCCTCGACGCTGAGTTCGCCGGCGACCGCGTCGCCCAGGCCGCCTTCAGTATAATGGTCTTCCACGGTAATAACGGTGCTGTTCGTCTTTTTTGCGGCAGCCAGAATCACGTCCTTGCCCAGCGGCTTGATGCTGTAAGCGTCGATGACCGTGATGCCGATTCCCTCGTTCTTGAGCGCGTCGGCGGCCTTCAAAGCTTCAAACAAGGTAACGCCGGCGGCCACGACCGTGGCCTTGTCGCCTTCACGCAACACCTTCGCGCCGCCAATCGGAAATGGTTCGTCATTGTTGTAAATGACCGGGGTTTTGGGGCGCGACGTGCGCAGGTAGCAAATGCCCCTGGTTTGCGCCATTTGTTCGACCAGCTTTTCAGTCGCAACGGCATCACAGGGATACAACACCGCGCTGCCGGCAATGGCGCGCATCATCGCCAAGTCTTCCAGACCCATTTGCGACGGGCCGTCCTCGCCGATGCTCACGCCGACGTGCGAGCCGGTCAGTTTCAGGTTCGATTGCGAAATCCCGGCGACGCGGACCTGGTCAAAAGTGCGGCTGAAAAACGTCGCGAAGGTGGAGGCAAACGGCACCTTGCCGCGCGCGCCCATGCCGGTGGCGGTGCCGACCATGTTCTGCTCCGCGATATAACATTCCGTGAAGCGCGCCGGAAATTTCTTCATGAACTTTTCCGAATAAGTGGAATTCTTGGTATCACCGTCCATGGCCACGATCCGCGGGTCCACCTCGCCGATGCGCGTGATGGCATTGCCGTAGGCTTCACGCGTCGCGACCGAGTCGCCGATTTTATAACCGAGCGGCGGGTAACCGGCAGGCGCGGCGCCATTCGGCGCCGGCAGTTGATTCGGCGCCGGAATCGGCACGCCGACACCCGATTTGGCGGTCGGTTGAAGTTCGGCGATGGCCTTGGCGGCTTCTTCCTTGTTCAACGGTTTGCCATGCCAGCCGTCTTTGTCCTGCAAAAAGGAAACGCCCGCGCCTTTGTAGGTTTTGGCGATGATGGCCAGCGGTTGATCGTTCAACCCAACACCACCCAGCACTTCCGAAATCTCCTCAAGGTCATGCCCGTCAATGTCTTCCACGCGCCAGCCGAAGGCCTCAAAACGTTTGCGATACACGCCAATATCGTGGCCAAAGGCCGTCGCCTGGCTCTGGCCGAGGCGATTGGCGTCCACTATGGCGATGAGATTGCTGAGCTTGTAAACGCCGGCGAGCGACGCCGCTTCCCACACGGAACCTTCGGCGACTTCGCCGTCGCCCATCAGCACATAGGTGTTGTAATCCAGCTTGTCGAATCGGGCGGCCAGCGCCATGCCGACTCCGACGCTCAAACCCTGGCCCAGCGAGCCGGTCGCCACGTCCACAAACGGCAGGCGCGGCGTCGGATGGCCTTCGAGATCGCTGCCAAATTTGCGGAGCTTGAGCAAATCATCGGCGGGGAACAAACCGGTTTCCGCCCAGGCGGCGTAGAGCAACGGCGCGGCGTGGCCTTTGGACAGAATAAAGCGATCGTTGTTGTGGTAGTGGGGATTCTTCGCGTCGTAACGCATGTGGCCAAAAAACAGGGCCGCCGCCACATCCGCCGCCGAGCAGCAGGAGGTGGGATGGCCGCTGCCGGCCGCCGTGGTCGCGGTGATCGAGTGAATCCGCAACTGATTCGCGATGCCCTTCAACAATTCAATATCAGTATCAATCATGGAACCCTTAGTTTACGCAACAGGCAGCGAAAGCCAAGAGTGAAATGAGGCAATGTCTCTTGAATCGCAAAGATGAAAATGTAACCCTTTGCGCATGTGGGCCAAATCCGCCACCTGGAAGGCCGTTTTTCAACGTTACCGATTATGGTTTCTGCAGCCCGTCGTCGTTTTTTTCGCGCTGGCTATGCCGGGTCACGCCATGGACTTTTCCACGCCGGCGCATGAAATGAAAACGCAGTTGGCCGATAGAATCCTGCCCTACTGGTATGACACCGCACAGGACACTAATCACGGCGGCTATCGGCTCGCCGATGATGCGGTGAAAGGCCGTAGCACGCCCGCCGAAAAACAAACCGTCACGCAGAGCCGCATGGTCTGGACCTTTTCGCTCGCGCAACTCGAAGGTTACAGCGACACCCGCCGGAATTATTTGTCGGCGGCCAGGCAAGGTTATCATTTCCTGCTCGACCATTTTCTCGACCGGCGGAACGGCGGTTACTTCTGGACGACCGACCTGGACGGCAAGCCGGTGAACGATTGTAAATTGCTCTACGGCCAGGCGTTCACGATTTACGCCCTGGTCGAATACTACCGCGCCAGCGGCGACCAGGGGGCGCTGGCCCATGCGCTGGATCTTTATCACACCGTTCAGAGGCACCTGCATGACACCAAAAACGGCGGCTGGTTTGAGCATGCGGATCGAACCTGGCAACCGCTTTCACCCGGTGATCCGCGCAATCAGGTCGAAGTGATTGGCTATAAAAGCGCCAACTCGCATTTGCACTGGATGGAGGCACTGGCGGAATTGTATGACGCGACCCACGATTCGGACGTGAAGCAATCACTGGTCGAGGCCTTGCGCATCAACGCGACGTATTTTTACCCGGACGACCCGTCCCGGTGCGCCTTTCACCGCCAGTTTGATTGGCAACCGGTAACGGTGGCCAGCAGTGCGGGACTTTCCTACGGTCACAACGTCGAATTTGCCTGGCTCATGATTCATGCCGAACAAGTGCTCGGCCAGACACCGTCGTGGCAGCATTTTTACGCGCTCCTTGATCATGCGCTGAAAAACGGTTATGACCACCAACGCGGCGGGCTTTATTATCGCGGCTTTGACAACCAGCCGGCAACCGACACGCAAAAAATCTGGTGGGTACAGGCCGAAATGCTGTCCGCCCTGACCATAGCGCTGAAACATCAGGACGATCCGCGCTACGAAATCGCGTTGGACCAGGAGTTGCGGTTCCTTAAGACTTATCAGGTGAATCCAGCCACCGGGACCTGGCTTTACGCGGTGGCCGGCGGCGGCAAGCCTGTGGATACAACGCTGGCGAACAGTTGGAAGGCGAACTACCATGATGTGCGCGCGATGATGAAATTTATTGACGCGTTCGCCGGGGATTGACGTTAATTCATTTTCGGACGAAGGAAACCAACATGAACCTCACCAAATCAACGGTAAAAATTTTTCTGGCGGCGGGCGTCAGTCTGCAGACGGCCTGTTGCGGTCTGGCGGCCCTGCCTGGCCCGCCGGCGGCGCCGGTGGAAAGTGTCACCAACACGTATTTCGGAACGGCGGTCGTCGATCCGTATCGTTACATGGAAAACCTGTCCAACCCCAACGTGACGGCGTGGATGAAGCTCCAAGACGATTACACGCATTCGCTGCTGGAGCGCATTCCCGGACGGCCGGCATTGCTTGCCCGGATCCATGAACTTAACAATGCTGTGGCGGCGCGGGTGGAGGATGTCCGCCGGATGCCGGATGGCCGGTATTTCTACCAGAAGCGATTGCCGCAGGATAATGTGTTCAAGCTGTATGTCCGCAAGGGATTAACGGGGCCGGAAACGTTGCTGTTCGATCCGGAAAAATTCGCCAAGGCCGCCGGCAAGCCCTTTGCCATCAACTATTATGAACCGTCGCGGGACGGGAGCTACGTTGCCTGCGGGCTCTCCGCGGCCGGCTCGGAAGACGCCGTGATTCACGTGTTGGAGACGGCCACGGGCAAGGAGGTGGACCAGCCGATTGATCGCGCGCAATTCGGAGGGATCAGCTGGTGTCCGGATGGAAAATCATTTCTCTACAACCGCCTGCAAAAAATGGAACCCGACATGCCGGAGACTGCGCGTTACGAGAAGAGTCGGGTGTACCTGCATGTGGTCGGCGCCGATGCCGATAAAGAGCCGCCGGTCTTCGGCTATGAAGTTTCGCCGCGGGTTAAAGTGGACCCGGCGGACGACCCGTTTGTCAGCGTCGTGCCGGGCTCCGAATACGCACTGGGTACGATTGAGCACGGCACGCGGCAGGAGATTACGGTTTATGCCGCGCCGCTGGTGTCGGTCGGCAAACCCAACACACCGTGGCAAAACATTTGTGATGTGGACGACGACGTCACGGATTTGGCCGTGAAAGGGAAGGAAATCTTTCTACTGACGCATAAGGACGCGCCACGTTTCAAAATCATCACCACTTCCCTGTCCAAACCCGACCTGGCGTCGGCCAGGGTGGTTATGCCCGCCGGCAACGCCGTGATTACGGCACTGGTGGTCGCCCGGGACGCACTGTACGTGCAACTGCGGGACGGCGGCATCGGCCGTCTTCTGCGTGTGCCGTTTCGCGGGAAAGCCGAGCAGGTCAAGCTGCCGTTTGACGGATCGGTATCGCTGATGGCGGTGGACCCGCGGCTGGATGGCACCTGGCTGGATCTGGCGACGTGGACCAGGGCCGACCAGATTTACGCCTACGATCCGCAGACGACAAAAATCACCAACACCGGCTTGCAACCCCTGGGCAAATTCGATGCGCCGGAGAACCTGGAATCGGTTGAGGTCAAAGCGAAAAGTTACGACGGCGAAATGATTCCGCTGTCCATCATTTACCAGCGCGGCCTCAAACTTGACGGCTCGAATCCGGCGCTGCTTTGGGGTTACGGCGCGTACGGCATTTCGCAGGACCCGACGTTCGGTCCGGTGATGCTGGCGTGGTGCGAGAAAGGCGGCGTGTTTGCCATCGCCCACGTCCGCGGCGGCGGCGAATACGGCGAAGACTGGTACAAGGCCGGTTACAAACAGACCAAGCCAAACACCTGGAAGGATTTCGACGCCTGCGGTGAATATCTGGTTGAGCACAAATACACGTCACCGGACAAGCTGGCCGGCGAAGGCGGCAGCGCCGGCGGCATCCTGATCGGCCGGGCCATCACCGAACGGCCCGATCTTTTCGGGGCAGCCGTTGTTCAAGTCGGCTGCCTGGACATGCTGCGCATCGAGACGACGCCAAACGGCGTGCCGAACATTCCCGAATTCGGCAGCGTCAAGTCCGGGGACGGCTTCAAGGAACTATATGAAATGAGTTCCTACGCCCACGTCCAGGACGGCACGAAATATCCTGCCGTGATGCTGACAACCGGCATCAACGACCCGCGGGTGGAACCCTGGCAATCAGCAAAAATGGCGGCGCGTCTGGAGGCCGCCACGACCAGTGGCAAACCCGTCCTGTTGCGCGTGGACTACGAAGCCGGCCACGGCATCGGTTCAACGAAAAAACAAAGAGAAGAGCAGACGGCTGATATCTGGTCGTTTCTCTTCTGGCAATTCGGCCTGCCCGGATTTCAACCGCCGGCGGCGAATTAAGATTTAATGTAGCGGCGGTCTGCGACCGCCGACATTTCCGCAAAATGAAAGGATGCGGCGCTCCCAGAGCGCCACGACTACCGGACTTGAATTCAGCTGGACAAACCGGTTCAGACGAATTAGATGGGGCATTATGAACCGTGATATACAACACTTTTGTTGCATACTTCCTGGTTGGACGTTTCTGCACACATTTTGTGAACATGGATGTCTCACTGTGAAACTGGATTTCATTCCTTTTTGATCATCCAGCGCCTCACAACTGGTCGGGGGACTCCGCCGGGTGGCCTGATAGCTCAGAGCAGATTGTTCGTCTTATCGCAGAAAACTTTGAGCATTCCGGCGAACTTTTGGCGCGCTTTTCCGACACCCAACTCGACCAGGCGTTTCAATTCCTCCTCGATGCAGGTGGGTCAGAGTTCACGTTCTCACTTGTGCAGCCAGATGTTCCGACAGCGCGCGGCTCCGCGCCCTTCGGTCATTCATCCCCCTTTTCGAGCAGGTCATGGCTGTGCGCTGCTCACGACACCTTTCTCACCTCGACGAGCCAGGCGCGGGACCGCTCAACAGGATTTGCTATATGTGGTGGGACGTTCTTCCTATTCATGGTCGGCCTGATCTGCCTGAGCGTACCGAATTCGACTCGGAGGTTCTCCTTGTCCTCCAGCGGCTCTTGACAATTCCACATGATGCTTGCCGGGAGAGTGCGCTGCACGGCTTGGGGCACTGGTCCATTTACTATCCCAACGTTGCTGACACCATTGACGAGTTTCTTTCCCACTGCCCGGACATGCGCCACGAACTCGTTGCCTACGCCAAGAGCGCCAAAACCGTAGTCTTATGATCTGAATCGCCGAGAATTCGGTTGAGTTATGAGACTTAAGAGTCGAGATTGCAGACGTGAGCCAGCCGCCGGTAGCTGTGGCTCTTTGGATTGTTAGCCCTCATTGCACGATTGTATGAAAACAGCGTTCACCTTCGCCCTCCTTGGCCTGGCCCTTGGCATTGGTTTCCTTGCGGCTCGATGGTCTCAGGCAGAGCCGGCTACCAGGGTATCCGGCCAAAAGTTAACCGCTAACGATGACATTGCGTTTGAAGGGTATGTGTCTCTGGTCAATTATCTGCGCGACACCAAACAAACCAATGCCCTCAAACAGCTCAACGACTTCCTGTCCGATTCCCGAGCCTTGCAACATGCCGCTAACGTATCGGTAACCGTTTCGATTTTGAAAGGTTTGAGAAAAGGACGGACCAACCAGGCATTGCAGTTTCTCGAATGGCATCTGGATATGGAAATCGCCCAGTTCGGTTCCGAATACAGCACCCTGCCCGCTTCGATTCAGAAGCAAATGGATCTGAGAGCTCTCCAGCGGGCACGGGATTATCGCGCCCAGTTTCCCTTCCTGAACCCTGACCCAAATCTGGCAGAGGATGCGTCAAATTCGTTCACGATCCTGGATGAAAAGAACTCAAAATGACATAGGGGCTTTGGATCGCCAGGCAAATTTAGTGGAATCACGGACATGACTTTACCGACTACAGACAGGCTGCACCAGGTTTGCCTGGCCGTTTTAGAGGTAATTGTCCTGGCCCTATATCTGGTATGCCGTATCGTGGATTTGTCATTTCTCGACCTTTGGGTGTACTGGCTCGCCATGGTATTCTTCTGGTTGGTTGTTCTGTTATTGGTTTCGTCAGTGCGGATGTTCTCGAAACACCGGCTTCTGGCCATGGTCGGCCTTGGATTGGTGGCTGTGATCGTCGTTCAAATTCTATATGCCGGCTTTATCTCGATGCGGATATGACGTGATTTATTCGGAGCTATCTGACCCCGTGCCGAGCCAGGCGCACTCGCTTTACTTCCCATGCCACCAGGTCCGGATGTCGTCGACGGCCTGGTGCGCCAGTGACGGAAGGGTGTGAACCGCATCACGCAATTCCGGCAGAAAATGGAAGGCCAGCCACAGGAGGGTGGCGACCACCGCGAGCCAGACCACCGCATCCATGAGAAACACGAAGGACCAGGCCCATCTTGGCCGGCCCAGACCATAATAGCACGCGCGCCGCGCAAATTTCAGCGGCCCCACGAGAATGCCATAGGCAATCAACAGCAACAGCGCCGCGACCCATGTCGGCACATTCGCCGGCAGCGCCAACCCGAACACAGCACCGGTCGCCAGCAGCGAAATAATGGCGCAAATCCACACGACGGTCGCCGCGCCTTGCAACAATGAAAGGAACGGCAGCGCGAAGCCCATCCCGGGATGAACCGGGGCATGCTCCGTCCAATAGCTATGCCAGTTATACCGCCATTGGTCCGCGTGCGCGCGCATTTCCTGCTTGAACCGGCGCTTCCATTCGCGTCGCGCTTTGCGGTCCGGAAAGCCCTTCATGGCCTCATAATATCCTTCCTTGGCGCGCCGGATGAATTCCTGCGCCGTCGCCGGGAAACCGGAGGCCGCCGCTTTTTCCTCCGGCGACCGCGCCTCGGGCACCACAATCGCCATCACCACATAGACCAGCAACCCGGTGCCCCAAAATATGGTCAAAAGAACAAAGGCCAGCCGTACGATGGTCGGATCGATATTCATATGGGCGGCAATCCCGTTGCAGACGCCGGCAATCATCGCGCCCTCCTGGATCCGATAGAGCCGCCTTGGCGTTCCGCCGCTCCCGGCCGCTTTTTCTTCTCCGGCCGTCTTCTGTCCGCCCGGGTTGCTCGAGGCGCCGGCGCCACTTGCGCCCGGGGCCGCGGCTTCACCCGGGTCCGCCTCGATTGGCCCCATCTCCGCCAGGACAGCGGCGACTTCCTTCGTCTCGACCACCGTCTTGTGGCTGGCCAAAAGGGCGCGGAACTTCTCGGCGATCGCCCGCTCGATGTCCGAGAGGATTTCATCCCGATCCGGATTGCGTTGCAGTTGTGCGGTCGCGGTTTCGAGATAGGCGCGCAGGGTGTCATAGCCGCCTTCTTCGAGTTGATACGCGTTGCCGCCCAGATTGATGGTAATGACTTTGTTCATGGGTCGTTTCCTTTCTATTTTTGCCCCAGTTTTTTCACCGTCCCGTTGATCTGGCCCCAATACTCCAGGGTTTCGCGCAACTGCTCCCGGCCTTTCGCGGTCAGCTCGTAATATTTGCGGGGCGGCCCGGCCTCGGATTCCTTCCATTCGTAATCCAGGAGCCCTTCGCGGCGCATCCGGCTCAGCAATGGATACAGCGTGCCTTCCTGGGTGGCGAATTCGGTCGCGCTGAGCTGCTTCAGGATGTCCGCCACATAAACCTTCTCCGCCGCGATGATCTGCAGCACGAGAAGCTCGAGCAGCCCCTTCCGAATCGCCGAAAATTTTTCGTTCACGCTCATCGTTAAATACTCAGCAAGCTACCTTTTTATAGAAAGGTAGCTGGTTTTGAAAATGGAGTCAAGGGGAAATATTTAAAAAAATGAACCCGGGGAATAGCGGATAAACGGGCTGGTGCGGCACGGACTCCCGCACACAGTCGACACCGAACGTTATCGCATGCGAACACGGCGGGTTCGCGGGTTGGGCAGGCTCAGGCGTTTGACCAGTTCGATGGACGGTTTTCCGTGCTGCCAGCCAGCCCGCAATTCTTTGGCCCGCCGGATTACCCGTTGCACCAATTCATCCTTCCCGGCCGGAGACTCCGGACCGGCCAGTTTCGCGTCCGCAGTGATATCCAGCTCCTCCAGCCGCCGGAAGACCGGCTCCATCGCCCGCTCTTCGTCGCGGAAAAAGACGCTCCCGCGCACGCGGACAAATTGCCAGCCGAGCCGCTCCAATACGGCCTGGCGCTCCAGGTCTTCCTGCAATTGTTCCGGTTCGAAGTGCCGTTCGCCGTCGCACTCCACGGCCAATCGCCGTCCGTTGCCGACCACGGCCAGATCAATCCGGTGGCTGCCGACTTTGAAGCGAGGCAACACGATAAAATTCGCCGCTTGCAGGATGGCCTGCACCCGCTTTGCAAACGCGGACTCCATTTTATCCGGCAGCGGGTCCGCTTTTTCTTCCCACGCCGTGGGGTTGATGGCGTGCTCGATCAATCGGCGCCGGTAATCGCCCGGCTTCAAGTCGGTTTCGGGGTCGAGACTGTGCACCACCCACATCTGGTCGCGCGCCCGGCTGGCAGCGACGTTAAACCGTTTCTTGAAAATCTTTTTTGGCCCTTCCTGCCTTAAAGGAAGCGGTGGTTTCGCCGACGGGGCATCCACGATGGACAGAAACATCACGTCCCGTTCATCGCCCTGGAATTGCGCCGAATCGCCGCAGAGAATCCGGCGGCGTCTGTATTCGGCCGGTTCGATGTGCTGGCGCAAAATTGCGTCCACCTTCATCGCCTGCCGATCGCCAACCATGGACACGACACCAAATGTTGTCGGTTTGCCTTCCTCGTTCTTCGCATACTCCGGTTGTTCCAGTGCGGCGCAAATGAGCGCGGCAATGGCTTCCGCTTCCGCTTGATTGGATTCCTCCTGCGGCTGGACACCGCCGTCCCATTCGACGCGGTATGGAATGATATGCGGTGCGAGCTTGATGGCGGAAGCCTCGCGCAATGGCTTGATTTCGCCCTTGTAGGACAGGTGATTGCTGAACGCGATGATGTCCGGCGCACAACGGAAGTGTTCCACCAGCCGGATGACACCGCCGAACGACACCTGCGCCAATTCGTAAATGGAGGTGGTCCCGTCGTAATGTTGCCGCGACGGAAAATCCTTAGGCAGGTGAATGTCAATCAACCCCTCGACCTCCTTCATGTCCACGCCCACCGCCACCGGCGTCACCTGCTCGTCATCACCCACGATGACGGCCTGACGCCCAAGATACAGTGCGAACATGGCCGTCGGATCGCACTGACTGGCTTCGTCAATGATCACGACATCGAACCGGGTGGTGCGCGGATCGAACGAGTCGGCGACTTCGTTCAACGGCATAATCCATACGGGCACCGCGGCTTTGGCCACGGTCAATTCCTTTCTCGCCGCGGCCCGCAATTCCGCATCGCGCACGCCGGTGCCGGTTTTCGACAGCTTGTTCCGCGTGAGGGCATATGATTTCAGCGCGTGCTGCTGCTCCGGACTGGTTTGCCGGATCAGACTCGCCCACGTTCGCTTTTCGGCCAATTGCGCCGTGGCCTCCATGAGTTCATGGTTGAGGCGCTCGATGTGCTGCTGCAATTCGTCGAGCGAAACCATTGCCCGTTGCTCCAGCTCATCATGGAACTGCCGCCATTCCCAGGCTGCCGCCGGATCGCCGGGCGGTTCCGGCCGGGCGTGATCGGGATGACGGTTTTCCACCGCCGAGGCCCACGCGGGCGCGCTGGCCTGCAGACGGGCGAGCAGATTTCGACGCGACTCCAGGTCCGGTTCAAGGTTCTTGAGGCGAACCAATTCCTCGTAAGCCTGTTCATAATCCGTCGGCGACGCTTCCCGGAGGGATGTTCTCAATTCCCGGGTTGCCGCTGCTTCCGGCTGGCCGCTCTCCGGGAGCGCCGCCAGCCAGGTGGTCCACACCCCTTCCAGATATTTTTCGCGCAGCCGGCCGGCACGCGCCTTAAGAATGGTTTCCAATTCGCCGGTCACCGCCGTGCGCAGGCGGCGCAATGCCGCGTTGGCCCCGGTTTCCGGCGGGGTGGATTCCAGGTAACTCTGCCAGTGAAAACCGAGCCGCTCAAAATCAGCTTCCAGCGCGAGCCAGGTTGACTTGTGCCAGTCCAGGCAATTCTGAATCGTCGGCACGAAACCGTGGGCGACCTTCTCCGGCTGGTCGGTCAAAGCGTCTGTCGGCGGGGCGCCGTGGGACGACATCTGCCGCGCCCACCGTTCGGCGAGTTCCTCCCGGACGATCTGCATGCGAAGCAACGCCCGCACCGCCCGGAACTGTGCCGGCTGGTCCAGGGCCGGCGGACGATTGCCCAGACGCACGGTGGTGATAAACTGGTGGCAATGGGGCCTGGTCAGTTTCGTCAACCGCCCGAACGACTTTCCCGATTCAATGTGCGCGATAATCTCGTCCACGATGGGCAGCAATTCACGCGGCGGTCGCTGGTCGTCCACTTGCGGACCGTGGGTCATGACCTGGGTGTGGCAAGCCTGGATCTCGCTCCAGGAGTTATCAATCAGCTCGACCAGCGAATCCCAGACCTGCCGCGCGCTGCTGCCATCGCGCCCGGCTTGCACGGCTTCCAGTTGCCATGGCGCGCTGTCCTTCAAAAATTCAATGGCCCTGGTGGCGCGGGACAACATGCGGTCGAACTCCGCCAAATCATCGGGGCCGGCGGCTCCATTCCACAATTCCTCCCGGTAGCGGAGGTTCTGCGCAGACAAGGCGCCGATTTCGTCCATCAATTCCCGGAACGCCGCAGGGGTTGGCAGTGCCTTGGTGTCGGGGCGGCCCGCCTTTAACTCGCGTTCGTCGCGGAGACTGACCCGCGCGTTGGTGTGATAAAGCGCGGCGACTTCGGCCGGCGACAGCGGCGGTTCCTCGCCCAAATTGACCGGGCCCGGAATCCAATCGTCCGAACCCACACCCCGTTTCACCCGTTTCGCGGCGTCAACCGGCCTGACCGCTTTGCCACCGAGCTGGACGCCGCGGATTTCATCCTGGCGCGCCTCCAGCAATCGTGCCCGGGCCCGGGCCAGTTCGGCCATAATCCGTTCGCGTTCGCGCCGGATCCGTTCCGCCTCCCGCTCCAACACCTGGTCATCCTGGGCGAGCCGGACCGAGATTTGTCGGACGGACTGCTGCAATTCCGCCTGGCTCTGCCGGTCATTATGCAGAACGCTGATGCACAGAGGTTGCAACGCCGCCACCACTTTCTGCCGCAACACGCGCAACGCTTTCGGGGTGTGCGCCGTGACGAGGACGCGCTTGCCTTGCGCCAGCAGATGGCCAAGCAGGTTCGCAATCGTATGCGTCTTGCCGGTTCCCGGCGGGCCTTGCACCACCACGCAATCGCGCTTCGTCAATTGGCGGGCAATTTCCAGCTGCTCCTTGTTCGCCGGCTTGCTCAACAGAATTTCGGCGTCACCATGCCCGGTGGCGGTTCCTGGCGAAGGCACTGGCCGCGGCGCCGCAGCCGGATGCCCATTGCCGAGGCCCACGATTTGCAGCAGGGCGGCGGAAAAATCTGTCCGCTTGCCGATGTCCTCCCGCACCATATCTAACACATTCTCAACTCCCGAACGGCGCTGGCGCATGAAGATGACCGGCGCCCGGCGGATGCTCGGCTGGTCGTCTTTGGGCGGTTCGCCGGCAGCCAGCATTTCGCCGGCGCCCGGAAAGATGCCGTAAATCAACCGGCGCAGATATCCGTCGGTCTCCTCTCCACCCAAGGGTGACAGTTCGGTTTGCTTCAACTCGTCCACGCATTTTGCGATTTGCTGGTGGTTTGCCTGCGGGAGCAGGCGCAGAAATTCCACATACAATTCGGGCGGTTGTTCGCGTTTGCGGAAGACGAATTGCGGGTTGCCCTTTTCCGGATAGAATTCCAGTTCCAGCCGCTGGAGCAGCACCTGATGGTTGAACGCCCCGGCTGCGTCGGGACAATGCAACAGTCCGTCGCCAACCAGCAGTTCGATTTGTTCCGCTTCGCGTTCATGGATGCCAAACCATTCATAGGCCGCCTGGAAAGTCGCGAGCGCCTGGCGGGCCGGCTGTTCGTTCCGCTGCCATTCGGCCCGTTCCTCCTGCCATTTCCGGAACGAGGCCGGGCGTTGCGGCACTTCTTCAAACCGCTCAACCCGCGTCGACCCGTTCTTTTCCCGCACCGTCCGGGACGGCTGGATCTCGGCACTGGCGTCAATCTCCTGCCAGCCGGGTTTCAGCCAGTCGGCAATCGCCGCCGGTGGCGTCGGGCAATGTGTCAGGCCGGGCCGCGTGATGCGCAAAATGATGTCGCTGTCCTCCTCCGATTCCTGTTCGGGATCGCCGTTCGGGCGGAAGATTTCAATGGCCGCGTGCTGCGGCAGGTCGTTCAGCCGGAGCACCCGCATTTGCTGCCCAATGTCCCGCACGTGCGGGTAGCGCAAATCGAGGTAGGTTTTCAGGAACTCAAAGATTTTCAGCAGCCGCTCTGCCGGTTCCGATGATGGTGATGCGGTTAATGGTAGTGATGGTATGGGTCTTAGCTCATTCATGGTGCGTCTATTTCAGTCCCCCTTGTCTGTCTAATAGGCGGAGATTTTAGACCGGGATTGAACCTGCTGCGTTCAAAATTGGTGAAACTTTCAATTTTCAGGCGCAATTTCGCGCGCTTTTCGGGTGTGATAGTGAACCATCCCCGGAACGCCCAGGTGCCGTTTGATGAGCAGAACAGACGAATTTTGCAGCGTTTACTGTTATCCTCGCGGTGCCGTGGAGATTTTTTCGAGCGGCTCAACGGCATCCTGGAGCAACCGTTGCCCCGTTATTTCCAACAGTTTCAGCGAGGGTGCCTGGAAAGCGAGCAACCCGTTTTCGCACGTATGACGGGCCTCTTCCAGGTCGGCTTCATTTTCCGGGCGCAGCAGTTGCCGTAACCCGGCCCCCACTCGTGGAGCGAGTTCGCGCCAGTGCGACGGGAAGCGGCTTTGCAGCGCAGCCGCCCAGATTTTTGGCCATTCCAGCAGTGAATCCTCCCGCTTGCCTTCCGTGAGCCGGGCCAGCGCAAGGACGCGCCCCAGGTCTTTGTTGCTGCGTTTGATGCGACGGCCGGCAATCAGACCACTCATCGTCTCTTTCCCGATCACCGGGTGATGCAGCAAGTTGGCCAGCGCCATGGTTTCGGGGCGGGCGATGGCGATGCCAAACGGAGTCGCGCCGGGCTCGAATTCCACCAGCGACAGAAAACGAAAGCTGCACAGGCTGAAATGCCCTTTGGTGGTAACCAGGCGAAGGTCTTTCCGGTCGAGATCGTTTTCGGACTCGGGAACGGTGAGGAGTTCGATGAACCAATCCTGCGAACCGGGCGGATGAAGTCGGACGACCGGTAACCGGTTTTCGGGAGTCCGGGCATCACCGGGTTTGCCCCAACTACCCTCGGTCCGCAACTGCCACTGCTCGGCAAACAAACGGTCCGCGACGGCCTGTCCGGCAGGGATGGCCTTGATGCGCGGAGAGATAAGGCAATCCACGTCTTTGGTGCGGACTTGCAGCCTGGGGTTGTCGCCAAAGAAATGATAGCCCGCCGCCAGGCTGCCGACGATGATGATGTTTTGCCGGAAGTCCGGCGGAATGGCGGCGGCGATTTGTTTCAGAACCGCCCCGGGCGAAATCAATTTCACATTGGCGTCACGGCTCATAACGGGCTGCCTCGGGTTACAGGGAATGAATTCAGAAACTCCAGCGCCTGGGATTCAAGACCCGCTTCGTGCAAATCGAGCAGACATTCGACCGGGTCGGCCCAGGGGAGACCGTCGGCCCCGGGTTGGAAAAGCGACTCTGCCCGCCGGAGGGTGTGAATCACCACGGCCGGTGATTCGTCGCGGCGAACCGTTCGCTCGAGACCCGGATCAAGGCGTTCAACCCACGAAAGGTCGGCGGCCTTGCGCCCGGCGTGGAGGCAAATGTCGAGGCGCGGATTACCGATGAGGTCGAGGGCGGGCTGGTAATGTTCTGCCCCCAGGACACCACCGATGGCAATAGCGGGAAGTCGAAGCTGGCCCAAACGACGCAGCAAGGATTCCGGCGAGCGCGGCTGGCCGGAACGGTCGGCGAAACGAACCGTGCCGCGAACGTCATCCGACACCGCCAGCAAGCGTGCCCATTCTTCGCGCGGGAAAATTCGCAGTTCGACACTGCGGTCGGAATGGCGTTTCAAATAATGGTCCAGACGATCGAGGGAACGTGAGACCGTCGGGTGGCTGGTCCCGGAAATTTTCATGAGTGAATTGATTGCGAACGGCCCCCGGCCGAGCAGCCATTGGTGAATGAGGATGCGCAGTATCTCATAGTGGGCCTCTGAATTTCTGCCCGACGGGGCGGGCCGACGCGAGATTTCATGCCGGAGGATTTCATCCAGGACCGGAACTTCCCCGGTGTCCGGGGAAACCGGGATGCCACTCCATTTCCCGGATTGACGAATCGCCATGGCCAGGCGACCGAAAAGCTCCGGCCGGATGACCGAAGCTGCTCCCTGCCATTCTTCGCGCAAGCGGGATTCCGTGATGGCCGGCTCTTCCAGCACCAGCACCGCGCGACGTACCTTGTCTGACGCGGCGACCCGGGCCATTTCCATCAAAGCCGTGCGCAACCTTCGGGCATCCTTGGTTTCCACGAGCACCTCGTATACGGTATCGCCCCAAGCGGCGTCAGCCAGAAAACCCGGGAAGTTTTCTATCGGATACTCGAATCGAATCTCTTTCATGCAAATAAAGGTACGACTTTCAAATTAAAGTCGCAAGTACAAATACAAGTCGAGAGTTGTTTACTGCGTATTTGTGGGTGTTTTTGAGCGATTTCAGGCAGTTTTCCAGCCTTCCAGCAGGTAATTCAGTGTATTGGTAGTTTAAAATGGATTGGGTCGCCGCTGGTTTTTGGTTCAGTTGCGACGGCAACGAAGACACAGAAAAAACTGGTACGCGCGGCGGGGGTCGAACCCACAACCTTCGGCTCCGGAGGCCGACGCTCTATCCAATTGAGCTACGCGCGCAAAGCAACGCCCACAGTACCGCCATCGCCGGTTTTGCTCAAATGGAATTTGTATCGTTCGAGCAGATGTGGTTCAACGGCAGTTTTGCTGTAGCGGCGGTCTGTGACCGCCGGAAAATCATTCTGGCACAAAAATGAAATGCGGCGCTCATAGAGCGCCGCTACAGTTGCAAACCTGTCCGGCTACCGTTCTGGTTCGGGTGGCGGAAAGAACCGCCGGTTTTCCTGTTGCATCTTTTCAAAACGCGCCTCTTGTTCCGGCGTCAGAATGGCGGATATTTGCGCCTCGGTGTTGGTGAGCACGGCGACGACCTGCGGACGATAGCCCTGCCGCAAATCCCTCAACTGGATGCGGGTATCGGTCAGGATCCGGTGCACTTCCACCCGCTGGCGCGCATCGAGCCGGAGCCGCCAGCGCAAGTTGCGTTCGAGGAGCATCTGAAAATTTTGCGGTCGTTGAATGGCGGTGGTCACCCAGTGGCGGATGGCGACGCGCGTGCCGACCACCCCGGCCGCCACGCCGGCCAGAAACACCAGGGCGATCAGCAGCGATAATTTGAACGCTTTCATAATCAAAGTCCGGTCGGCGTCAAAAGCCACTGTGAAGAAAGTTGTGACACGCCGTCGCTCAGACTCGGCATGCCCACCGCCGTCAGCCCGTAATCCGCCGCCACGCACAGCACAATGACCGCCGAGGCCGCCAACGCCAGGCGGGGAAACCACAGGTTCAACTGGTCAAAAACTGAAATCGTTTCCGGCGCGGCAGCCGGCGGTTCGCGATGGATGGCGCGCAGCACGTCCGCGGCAAAATCCTCCGGCGGCGCGGGCGCGGTTTCCCGGCGCGCCGACGCAAACAATTGTCTCAATTTCCGGTTGTTCATAATTTTTCTTTCGCAATTTTTTCCAGCGCCTGTTTCAGCTTTGCGCGCGCCCGCATGGCCCGCACCCGCACGGCCACGCCGGAGGCGCCGAGGGCCGTGGCGATTTCCTTCACGCTCCGGCCTTCCAGTTCCTGCAGGGTGATAACTACGCGGTCGGCAGGCGACAGTTCGCGCATCGCCAGTTCCAGCAGCTCCGCCGCACTGCGCGCTTCGAGTTCACTCTTCTCGTCGCCACGGCGCAACCAGTCCAGCGCATCCTCACCGAGTTCAGGCAGGCCGATTTCATTCTGCCGGCGTTTTTCTTTTCTCAAGTGGTCCAGCGCCACCCGCGTGGTGATGCTGGAAAGCCAGTGTTCAAAAGGCGCGCGGCCGTCAAATTGCCCCAGCGCGCGCCAGGCCTTGACAAAAGCTTCCTGGGCGAGGTCTTCGACCTTGTGGGCGTCGCGTTCATAACGGTGCAAAATGGCAAACACGCGCGACTGATGCCGTCGGACGAGTTCGGCGAACTCGTCAGATGCGCCGTTCCGGATGCGTTCCAGCAATTCGGCATCGTCGCTCACGGTTCAGTCGCCCAACCGGTCACTGGCGCGGGCGATCGCCCGGTCTGCAAAATCATCGGCGCGCTGCTCGAACTCGCTGATTTGCTGGCGTTGTTCATCGGTCAGGATGGGCGCGATTTTGGCGAAAATTTTCATCCGTTCAACCGCCAAATCGGCCTCGACGGCGGCAACCCGGGCGGACGCGGCGCGCACGGTGGTTTCGTTGGCGCCACTGGCCTGAATCGCGGCGCGCAGGTTTTCCCGCGCGGCATGCAATTGGCCGAGCAACGGTTTTAATGTGTCTTTCTCGGACCGCAGAACGGTTTTGATCTGCGCCTTTTGGTCATCAGTCAGGTTCAGTCTTTGGGCGATGCGCTGAAAAAATCGTCCGTGCGCCGGTGCGTTGGCGTCCGCCGCCAGTGAAGGGGTCGTCATTAATCCAACAAGGTTCAGTGCGGTGGCCACGGTGAGGGTAATCCATTTGTTCGTTTTCATACTGATTTTAATACGAAAACAAGCCTGGAAATGTTACAGTCGAAAACGGAAAGGGACGGCTGAAAGCCGTCCCTTTGTCAACGTATGCCCCCACAAATCAATTTTGCGGCGGCGCACCGGCTGGCGCATTGGTGCCGCCTTCACCCGGAGGGCGGTTGCGCGGACCGCGCATCCGGGATTCCATTTTTTGCCATTGATCGAACTGATCAGCCGTAAGCACGGCCTTCAGTTTCGCGTCGGTATCCTCGCGAATGGTCTTCATTTTCGCCATGCGATCTTCGCGTGACATATCCTGGTTTTGAAACAAATCGCGCATCTGTTGCCGTTGGCCATCGAGAATCTCCTTGACCTTCGGTTTTTGGTCGTCGGTCAGGTTGAGTCGTTGCGCAATCATGTCGAAGTTTGGGCCCCGGCCCCTCATGCCCGGTCCGCGGTCGCCCGCCGGGGGTGTGGCAGGCGGAGTGTTGGTGGCATCATCCGCGCGCAAGGCCGGACTCAGTGTCAGCAAACCACCTAAGGCCAACGCGGTGATGAGCGTCATTTTGGTCAGTTTCATAGGCTTTTTTTGTCGGTTTAGGTTTTGCGCTGCACCAGCATGACGCAGCGTCATAGCCTGTGAGACGGACGGAGAAGATAAAGGTTACAACCCTCGCAAAATCTTCGCGGCCGCTTTCACCGTCCGATCAATGTCCGCCACCGTGTGCGCGGTGGAAATGAAACCTGCCTCGAACTGCGACGGCGCGAGGTAAACGCCGGCGTCCAACATGCCATGGAAAAATTTAGCGAACCGCGCGCGGCCGCTCTTCATGGCGTCGGTCAGATTATGGACCGGTCCGCTGGTGAAGTAGGCGCAGAACATCGAGCCGCACCGGTTAAATTGCACCGGAACCCTGGCGGCCTTTGCGGCGCCTTGCATACCGGTTTCCAGTTGCGCGCCGAGCTGTTCAAGCTTTGAGTAAGCGTTCGCTCCGGAGGGGCGAGTTGCACGAGCCCCTGACTTTTGTTTCGATTTTGATTCAGGGACTCGCAGAGCTCGCCCCTCCGACAATTCCTCCAGCGCCGCGATTCCTGCCGCCATGGCCAGCGGATTGCCGCTCAACGTCCCGGCCTGATAGACCGGTCCCAGCGGCGCGAGCAAATCCATGATGTCGGCCCGCCCCCCAAAGGCGCCGACCGGCAGGCCGCCGCCGATGATTTTGCCGAAACAACTTAAATCCGGCGTGATTTTGAACCGCTCCTGCGCCCCGCCCGGTGCGAGACGGAAACCCGTCATCACCTCGTCGAAAATCAACAACGCGCCGTTCGCCCGGGTAATCTCACGGAGAAATTCCAGATAACCCGGTTTCGGCAAATAAACTCCGGCATTGCCCGGCACCGGTTCGACAATGATGCCGGCGATTTGATTTATATTCGCGTCGAATGCGGCTTTGACGGCCTCAACGTCATTGAACGGCAGCACAATGGTGTGTTGCGTGAACGCCGCCGGCACGCCCGCGCTGTCCGGATTGCCGAACGTGAGCGCGCCGCTGCCGGCCTTGACGAGCAACGAGTCCGCGTGGCCATGGTAGCAGCCGTCGAACTTGATGATTTTGTCG
Source organism: Verrucomicrobiia bacterium (assembly GCA_025451535.1). Taxonomy (GTDB): domain Bacteria; phylum Verrucomicrobiota; class Verrucomicrobiia; order Limisphaerales; family UBA11358; genus UBA11358. The sequence goes on along the minus strand of JANWKE010000122.1, from coordinate 12,803 downwards.
CGCCGGGTGAAACCGCGCGCCAGGCGGATGGCACTCATGCACGCCTCGGTGCCGGAGTTGGTCATGCGCACCTTTTGGACACTGGGTACCAGCGAACAAATCAGTTTCGCCATTGTGACCTCATGCGGGTTGGGGATGCCGAAGCTCGTGCCGTGGTCGGCAGCGGCTTTGACGGCGGCGATGATTTTCGGATGCGCGTGGCCAAGAATTGCCGGCCCCCAGGTGCAGACATAATCAATGTATTCGTTGCCGTCCACGTCCCGGACGCGCGCGCCTTTGGCCCGGTCGACGAAGAAGGGCTGGCCGCCCACGGCGCGGAACGCGCGGACCGGCGAGTTGACGCCGCCGGGAATGAATTTCAGCGCCTCGGCGAAAAGCCTTTCGGATTGATCATGCTTCATCGCGTCCGAGTCTGCCGGCGGACAGCCGGAACTGCCAGTATTTTTGAAAGCGTTGCAGAGCCAAACCGAGCGGCTTGTCAGCCGCACCCACCGGAGTATTGGCATTGTCTTCTTGTAATGTTTAACCGTACAAGAAGAAGCGTACCGCCACTGATAGACAACCCTAGATGACCCCGATAGAATTACCTCAGCATAAATCATTGAAACCAGGTCAGGAATGTGATCAGGATCAAACCTGTCAATGGTCAAAGAAAGGTGGTTATGGCATCAAAGCTCTCGCAAAACAAACATCGTTTGGATGGAACCGCTCTGCCTCATCGGGGCTGGCGACTGGGACTTATGTTGGGACTTCTGCTGTCGGCAATCGACGCACCGGCGTATTCACTGCTCGGGCCTTATGAATCCTGGATGGCGCCGACGAACGGCTTTCAACTTTTGGGTGACATCGGGGGCCCCATGAACATTGGCGAAGGGTATCGCTGGAATGTGCCCGTGGTCACATACGTCTTCGACCCGTCGTTCGAAGATTTCTTTGGCTCCAACGGAGTCGCGGTGGTGCAAGGCGCCATTCAAATTCTCAATAATTTGCCGCCCGCTTCACAGGCGGATCCCAATGCCTACGCGCTAAGCACGCTGAGCGAGAATTTCACCGCGAACTCCCAGGGGCTGATTGATCTCAAGTCCGAAACGTTGTTCCTCCTGCTTCAACAGCTTGGCCTCGCCCAACCCCTGCGGTACATGTTTTGTGTCCACGATTTTTCCATATCCGGCGGGAACACGAACGTCAACGTGATCTTGAGGAATTTTGATCCATTTTCCGGCACGGCAACGAATGCTCTCAACGACTCTTTCTACTCCAGTTATCTGGTCTGGCAAATCAACCAGGGCATTTGGCCGGAGAGCGTTTTCATCTACGCAATTCCCATGAGCCCGTTCAGCCAGAACATGGCAGTCGCCGATGGTCAGGTCGCTTCCTCTCCCGGCTACTTTTACACCGGCCTGACCCGCGACGATGTTGGCGGGCTCCGCTACCTGTTGCAGACCAACAATCTCAATTTCGAAACCTTGTTGCCGGACGTCCACGGGGTCGGAGCCAACTCGAATAATTACGTCAACCTCGCGTTAAGGCCTGGGATCGACAAAATCACATTCGTTCCCGAATCCTTGAATTATGATTTTCAAACAGGCGGATTCATCACACCCGTCACCAATAGATATACCGATGTCTACGTCACCAACGGCGTCCGGATGGAGCAGCAGCTGGAGCGGGTGAGTTCCCGCCCCGATATTGTCTTCAATGCCTATGCAGTTGCAGGCAGCCAGGTTCCGGCGATCGTGAAATATACCGGCACCAGCAATTGGTTGAACAACGCCGGTGTGAATGGCAGCTCCGACCTGGCCGGACCGGGAACGATTCGCCCGCCGGTGACCATCTCTTTCCCCAAGTTTGGCTTGAACGGCATTGTGATCACCAGCGACCCGAACAACGTCATACAAGCCAGCAACGAACGCTGGGCATCCTTCGATGCATCAACCAATCCTCCGGTGATCTATCCGATCGGGGCGGGCGGAACGGGCAATCCCTGGGCAATCTCTCTCTCGCTGTTGAACACAAATTATCAGCCGCTTCACGGCGGGTACTTCGCCTGGCAATTGCCGGTTCCCCTCGGCACGGCGGTCATATTGGAAAGCTCCATGAATCTCACAAATTGGACGCCGTTAATCACCGTAACCAACTACGGCGTTCCTCTCCTGTGGGAACATATTTACTCCCGACCAGCGGAATTTTTCCGGGCGGTAGCGCCATGAATTTCATTACCGGTTGCGGAAGAACGTATCCTGCAGGGAACCGACTTCCGTGCGAATCAACATGCCGGTGTTGACATTGTGCCGTTGGAACCAGCCGTCGTTGACCTCCAGGACGTATTGGATGTCCGGTTTTGCGGCCACGACCGAGTTGGTGTCGTATTTTTCGAGATGATGGATCTCCTGAATCACGCCGTCAGGGCCGATATAGGCGGCGGAGAGCGAGTCCGGACAGTTTTTCATCCAGAACGAAACCTGGTACGGCTGGGCAAAAACAAACAACATCGCGCTTTCGTCGGTGAGGTTGGTGCGAAACATCATACCGGTCTCGACCTCGCGCCGGGTGGTGGCCAGCTCGGCGTCCAGGGTTTCCGCGCCCAGATAGATTTTCAGCGTGCGCAATTTCGGTTGCGCCTGCGTGGGCAATTGGTTCTCCGCGTCCGGCGGCGTCCCGGTGCTTTCGGCCTTTTTGCAGCCGGCGGCCATGACCACAACCAGGACCAGGGGCAGCCATTTTATCGCTTTCATGCCGACACACTGCCGGAGCCCGGCCCGGTTTTCAATCATTCTGCGTGCGGTTTCTTTTATCAGGGTTTGACTATTCCCGGCCAATTTACTAGTGTCTTATTTCGGACGACCAACAACGAAATTACCCCGAATTTTATGCCGCCGAAAGCCGCTGATAAATCCGCCGTTGAAACCAAAGCCGCCGCGTCGCGCTCGCGCGAGCTGGACGCCGCCATTGCCACCATCACTAAAAGCTACGGCGAAGGCAGCATTATGCGCCTGGGCGACGCCCGCGCACAGGTGAAAATTGACGTCATCCCCACCGGCTCGCTCGCCATGGATCTGGCGCTCGGGGTCGGCGGCATCCCGCGCGGGCGCGTCGTGGAAATTTTCGGGCCGGAATCCTCCGGCAAGACCACCCTCATGCTGCATATCATCGCCAACGCCCAAAAGGCCGGCGGACTGGCGGCGTTCATTGACGCCGAGCACGCACTGGACCCGGGCTACGCGAAGAGACTGGGCGTTAACCTGGACGACCTGCTCGTGTCCCAGCCGGATTCCGGCGAGGAAGCGCTGACCATTTGCGAAACGCTCGCCCGCTCGAACGCGCTGGATGTGATCGTGATTGACTCCGTGGCCGCGCTGGTGCCGAAGGCCGAACTGGAAGGCGAGATGGGCATGGCCACCATGGGGATGCAGGCGCGACTGATGAGCCAGGCACTGCGCAAACTCACGGCGATTCTGGCCAAGTCCAAAACGACCTGTGTTTTCACCAACCAATTGCGCGAGAAAGTCGGCGTGATGTTCGGCAATCCCGAAACGACCCCCGGCGGCAAGGCCCTGAAATTTTACGCCAGTGTGCGCATTGACATCCGCCGCAAGGACACACTCAAGGACGCCGCCGGCAACGCCATCGGCAATCACGTCCGGGTCAAGATTGTCAAAAACAAGGTCGCGCCGCCGTTCGCCGAGGCCGAATTTGACATCATTTACAACCACGGCATCAACCAGGAAGGCAGCATCCTCGATGTGGGCGTGGAGGCCAGCGTGGTCGGCAAAAAAGGCGCGTGGCTGCAATTTGAAGGCGAATTGATCGGCCAGGGCAAAGAGGCCGCGCAAAAGGCGCTCGTCGAAAATCCCGCGCTCGCCCAAAAAATCGTGAGTGCCATCCTCACCCAGCGGGCGGCCGCCTGACGACGGCCCGGCCGTTTTCCCATGAGCAGCATTCCCGACATGGATTTAGACCTGGAAAACCTGTTCCAGCCGGCGTGGGCACAGGGCAAGGCCGAGGCCAACCCGTATGAAAAATTTACCGGTGCCGAAGGCGCAAAGCCCGAACGCCGGCGCGGTGACCACCGGGAACGGTCGCGCAGCGAATCGTTCGGCGAGCGGCGCGGTCCCCGCCCGCAACGTCCCGGTTCGAAATTTGGCGACCGTCGAAAGGGTTTTGATCGCCGCGATGACCGCCGTCCCGCTTTGCAAGACGAACGCCGCGAAACCCCCGCGTTGCTGCCGGAGATCGCCGTCACTTTTCTGCCGGATGAAAGAGGTGTCGAATCACTCGCACGCCAGATCAAGATGACCGGGCGGGCGTATCCGCTGTTCCAGATTGCGCAGCTCGTCCTGCAGAAACCGGAACGCTACACCGTCCGGCTGGCAGTGAAGAAAAAGCCTGAAGGCGCCGTCTCGCAGCCGCTGTTCGTTTGCGCGCTGGACGAGACGCCGTGGTTGAGCGAGGACGAGGCGATCGCGCACGTCCTGAAAACTCATTTCGCCACGTTTTATCAGGCCGAGCGCACGGCCACCGAGCCGCCCAAAGGCACGTACACGTTTGTCGCGCAATGCGGCATGAGCGGCGTGATTCTCGGCCCGCCGAACCATCACGATTACCAGAACCGGTTGCATAAATTGCACGCCGACCGGTTTGCCCGGATGCCATTCGACGTGTTCAAGGCCCGCGTGAAGATCGTGAAGGACGAGGCCGTCGTCAAAAAGTGGGTCGAGGAACAGAGTTTCAAAACCGAATACGTCGTTTTGAACGTGCCCGAACCGCTGAAGCTGCCGAACCTGGAGGAGGTCGAGAAGCATTTTCGCGTGACGCACAAGGAAACCATCATCAAATCGGTCGAAACGCACACCGTCGCCGGGGTACCCAGCCGGAATCTGCGCAGCCGCGAATTGCAGCGACTCGTGCGTACCGAATGGGAGCAGCAAAGACATTTTCCGCTGCAACTGGCCACCGAACTCAGCCGGCAGTTTGCCACGCACGGTCTGCAGTTCTTCAAGGTCAACAAGACTTTCACCCACGTTTCCGTGGCGCGTCCGCAGTTTCTCGACCTCGAAACCACGCCGGTGTCGGAAAATATCCGGCGCCTCATCGCCCACATCAATGCGCATCCGAAATGCAGCCGGCGGCAGTTGATGGAAACACTCGCCCCCACGCCGCAGCCGGCCATCATTGAAATCAAGCTCGCAACGGAAGCGCTGCCGGCCGCCGCGCCGGTGGAAGGCGGAACACCCAAAGTTCCCGTTGCGGCTGCCGAACCGACGCCGGACCAAAACGCCATCATCGCCGATTTGCACTGGCTCGTGCATCAGGGCCACGTTATTGAGTTCGCCGACGGCCGGCTGGAGACGGCCAAGAAGCCCGCGCCCCGGCCGCCCAAACCGGAGAAAAAACCGGTTGCAGAAAAACCGGTGGCGGAAGGCGAAACGATTTCGGCCACGGAACCCGTATCGGCCGCCGAGGTCGCGGCTGCGCCGGCGGCGGAGATTCAAACGCCAACGGCTGAATCGACCGCACCCTTCGAAGCCCAGGTTCCGGCTGCCGAATCCGTGGTCACGCCTCCTGACGGAACGAGCGAGGAGGCGGTTGAATCACCGTCGTGACCACTTTATCGGAGGGTCGAGTTATACGAGACCCTGACTTTTACCATTACGAATGGGGACTCGTGTACCTCGTCCCTCCGAGCCAATTCCTTGCTTCCATTAATTTAACGTACTGCTAAGATTACTTATGCCTTTCAGCAAATTAGGCCTGGCCCCAACAACCCTCGATGGCGTGCGCGCCGCGGGCTACACCGACCCGACCCCCATCCAGCTCCGCGCCATCCCGCTCGTGATTGCCGGACGCGACGTCATCGGCAGCGCCCAGACGGGCACCGGCAAGACCGCCGCCTTCGCCCTGCCCATTCTCTCGAAACTCGACCAGCATAATTCCGCCGGCCCGCGCGCCCTGATTCTGGAGCCGACGCGCGAGCTCGCCGCGCAGGTGGAAACGGCCTTCCGCGATTACGCGCGGTTCACCAATTTGAATATTACCGTCGTCTTTGGCGGCGTTGGTTATGGCCGCCAAAATGACTCGTTGCGGGCGGGAACCGACATCATTGTCGCCACACCCGGTCGTTTGCTGGACCACCTCGAACGCGGCACGGTGCGACTCGACAAAGTCCAGTTCCTCGTGCTCGACGAGGCTGACCGGATGCTGGACATGGGGTTTCTGCCCGACGTACGCCGCATTGTCGAACGCTGCCCGCGCCAGCGGCACACCGCGCTCTTTTCCGCGACGATTCCGCCGCAAATCGAAACGCTCATTCAATGGGCCATGCGCAATCCGGAAACGATTGAAATCGGCGCGCGCCGGACGCCGGCCGAAACCGTCAAGCACGTCATTTATCCCGTGGCTGACTCACAAAAATCCGATCTGCTGCTGGAACTGTTGAAGCGCGTGAATTACAACTCGGTGCTGGTCTTCTGCCGGACGAAATACGGCGCCGACCGCATTGCTGGATTGCTCAAGCGCAACAACCACGCCGTGGCCGTGTTGCACTCCAACCGCACCCAGCGCGAACGCGAGCAGGCGCTCAAGGGCTTCCGTGACGGCCGGTTTGAAGCGCTCGTGGCCACGGACATCGCCGCGCGCGGACTTGACATTGCGGACGTGAGCCACGTCGTCAATTACGACGTGCCGCAGCATCCGGAGGATTACATCCATCGCATCGGGCGCACCGGCCGCGCCGAGGCGAGCGGCGACGCTTTCACCATCATGACCGCCGAGGACGCCAGCCACGTGTTTGCCATTGAACGCTTCATCAGCCAGAAAATCCCGCGCGTGAAACTGGAGAACTTCGATTACAAGTACACGATGCTGTTCGAGGAAGGAAAGCCCGGCCAGCCCAAAGGCGGTTTTCCCGGCAAAGCCCGCGGATCGCGTGTTCACGGCGGCTACCATTTCGGCATGGCCAGACGGAGAAGGTAGTTAACGTAACGAAAGGGGCGGGGTGGTGTTAAATAAATTGGGTGAACGAACTGGTAAAGGATGAAAGTCCCCGACCCGTCTTGGAATTTTTAATTAAGACGGGACTCGCATGCCTTCTTCTTGGATTTGTTGCCTTGGTGGTACTGTCAAATCACATCGGAACAGGAAGAAGTGGCCCCGGGTGGAACGCAAATGTTTGCATCAACAATCTTCGTCAAATTGATGGGGCAAAGCAACAGTGGGCGTTGGAAAATGGAAAAACCAATGGAAACACTGTTGTCACGGAAAACGATATCAAGCCCTACATTGGACGTGATACCAAAGGGAAGCTTCCCCAATGCCCGTCTGGCGGAAAATATGTCATTGGAAAACTTAGCGAGCCTCCAACTTGCTCGCTCGGCACCAACGTCACACCCGCCCACGTTTTGCAGTGAGCCGCACAGCGGCGACTGACAATAGCCCGGCGTTTCAACGCCGGGACGTCGTCGGCCGAACAGAATAAGTCCCGCAGGGACGGCTGGCTTTTTCAACAAGACAACAGGTGGCTAATTTTCGCCCGCATCAGCCGTCTCTTCGAGACTCATATTGTGTCACGTTTTTCCCGGCGTTGAAACGCCGGGCTATTGTCGGATTGTCCTGTTGGGACAACGGTGGCGCGAACAACCCAATTCGCGTGAACCGCTGAAACTCATTTCCACAAATACCGTTCGTCGTATTCGATGCGATGTTTCTTCAGCAACGCGAGAAATTCCTCCTGAAACGTCATTTTGCGATGATGCGTCTCCTGACCCTTGATGTATCCGATGGTTTTGTCCAACTGCGACACACTCACGCTGAACGCGCCGTATTCTTCCTGCCACGCAAACAGCCGGTGTTCGGGAAACGTTTCGTGAATCCATTTTGACGAACCACCCTTTATCAATTGCATTGCCTTGGAAATCGCCATCGTGGACGGCAGCGAAACCAGAATATGAATGTGATCTTCCACGCCGCCGATTTCGATGGCTTTCATTTTGTTCTGTCGAGCGATGCCGCCGAGAAACGGCCAGAGCCGTTCGCGCAGTTCGGGCCTGATGAGCCGCTGCCGTTCCTTGGTGCTGAAAGCGCAATGGAAATAGGAGCTGACGTAGGACATGGAATCCATTCAGCCGTTCCTTCGGAACTTATGCAATTCCGAATTTCTCCCGGCGTTGAAACGCCGGGCCATTGTCGAATGTCCCGTTGGGACAGCCGACAAGGAAAGACAGCATTATTTCAAATGCCACAGCAGGATTTGAAAAACGTCCGTTGAATCAATCTGGTTCGCATCCAAAAGCTTTGGCTTGCGGCGACGGGCGGCGTGGACAAACCACCAAATCTGGCTAAGAGCTTAGCCACCTGTTTCTTCTAATTGTTGCACGTTTTTCTTTCCACAAAATCCATGTTCATCCGAGGCCAAATTTTGGTGCGTTTCGGATAAGCCATGGTTAGCGGTGACTGGCGGAAAGATTAGGTTGATGTCATGTCCAGTGAAGCTGCAGCTTCAAATCCGGCCACCGCTGCACCTGCCGTACTCCCGGTCCCCGCAGACGTTCCAGGCAGCGCCATTTCGTTGCTGGGCGTGGATTACGTGCACATGAAGACCCGGGACGGCGGCGACCTTTACTTGACGCACCTGGGGTTGCCGTTCTGGCAGAATCTGCTGCCGGAAAACTGGTACGCGCAGGAGTGGTTCGAAACCAAGCGCGAACGGCTGGAAGGCACCAGCACGGTTTACAAGGTCCCCACCCGCCGGGTGAACGGCGTGTCGCTGCACATGGTGGTCAAATGGTCGCGTGTCGGCGAGGGCGTGCCGCTCGACACCTTCACCTTTAACAAATTCATCCACGCCGAGTTCAACAGCCCGTTCGAGGAATTTTCGCTGCTCATGGAATTGCGCAAGGGCGAGGCCGGCCCGGAAGGCATCCACATCCGGACGCAAAAGCCGCTGGCGATTTACATGCCGTCTGAACGGCTGCAACTCTGGCAGACCGGCCGGTCCGAGGACAAAATCCGGGCGAAAGTCGTCCGTCATCCGGGCGTGGAAATTGACATCCTCCGGCAATACGTCGTGCTGTACGGTTGGGTCAAGGGCCTGGACGCGGTGGAGTCGGCGGAGTATCTCAAATTGCAGGACCAGGAGCGCGCCGAGTTTCTCGCCCGGGTCACCTGTCTGGCCACGCACGAATTGTGGCAGAAGGGTTACCGGGTCATTGATATGAAACCCGCCCACGTCATTTTGCGGTCGGGACATGACCAGTCGCTGTTGCGCGACCGGAACGGCCAGCTGGTTTATGCGCTGGTGGATTACGAGCTGCTCGAACGTACACCGGAGCATGAACAGGCCGTGCGCAGCGCCAATCGCCAGATTTATCTCAAGCACATGGCCCGGAGGTTCGAAGTGGACACCGCCAAACCGCTGCCCGCCCATCTTCACGCGACCAACGTCATGGGCGTGGATTACATTTTCGGCCGCGCTGAGAGCACGGGCGGGCTGCTATGGGTCGTCGGCAAGGACCCTGACTTGTTCAATTATTTCCTGCCCGAACGCTGGCGCCGCACGCCCAAGAAGAAACTTTCCTCGCACAACCAGGTGTTCCGAACTTCCACCAAGGACAATATCAACCTGGTCTGGCGGGTGTCGCGCATGGGCGAACCGCCGTGGCTGGCCCACCCCGAAAGCAACCAGGACGCGGTCCGCGAACACGGGTTCAACAGCCCGTTCGAGGAATTTGCGTTTGCGCTCGAATTGAGCCGGCGCGGCGTGAAGACAATTTATCCCCGCGCCATCTACATGACGGGCAGCAAACGTGAACCCGACCAGCAGGCGGCCGACGAACGGCGTTTTGTCGAGCTGGCACAGTTGCTCACCCCGGAAGGCGAGCCGGCCCTCCAGAAAGGCTGCAATTACATCACTATTTGGGGCTATTGGAATGGACCCGACGAGCTGCTGGCGGCACAGGACGATGGTCATTACACCGCGATGAACGCGAAATACGCGTGCGCCAACAAACTGATTTCCGAAGAAGTGATGCAGCAGTTGATGCGGTCAAAGGCGGGCAAACTGGCCCAATGCGGTCTGGAGGACCTCAATCTCAAGCCGGACCACCTGTTAATTTCCTTCGACGCTCAGAAAAAGCTGGCATTGGATTCCACCGGCAAACCCGAAGTGCGCCTCTGCAACTTTGAACTCGTCCGCCGCCGGCCGGATAATCAGGCAAATTAGCGGACAAACCCGGCGGAAAACTTGGCTTGAAATTGATTTTTCCCCGCTCAGGCTCGTCGTAATCTGTTATATACAACTTATACAACTGGTTGAGTTGTTACCCACCTCGATTCGACGCATAAATGTTACATTTGCGTAACCGAACTGTCGCAAATGGCCGATTTGTGATATAATCACCGGCATGAGCATTTTACTGTTTGCGTTGCCGTTTGCGGTGGCGCTGGTATTTGCCTTTCTGACTTTCCGCGCGGAAAGTCGCTAAAAAAATTTCAAAGGGCTTCCGTTCGTCGTGACACGTGTGAGGGGCAGGTGATATTGACACTGGTTTGCGGTGGGATACGCTCCGGTTCGTGAATTGCCCCAATTCTGCTTCAACCCTGCAAATATCATCATGAGAAAAATCCTTTGCCTCTGCGTGACCACCGTTTTGTTTTCTTCCGGAACTTTTGCGCAACCCAGCCATATCAGCGTGCACGGCAATCATTTCGTGACCGCCGACGGCAAGACCATCATTTTCCGCGGTCTGGACGCCAGCGATCCGGACAAGTTGCAGCGCAATGGTGAATGGAACAAACATTATTTCGAAATGGCCAGGACCTGGGGCGCAAATGTCGTGAGGATTCCCGTGCATCCGGCGGCCTGGCGTATCCATGGAAAAAAGGATTACCTCAAGCTGCTTGACCAGGGCGTCGCGTGGGCCGAGGAAGAAGGATTGTACGTCGTCATTGACTGGCACAGTATCGGCAATTTGTATGGAGGAAAATTTTTTCCCGCTACGTCTGAGCTTTATCCGCCCACGGCTTATAATACCACGCGGGCTGAGACACTCGATTTCTGGCAAACCATGGCCAAACATTATCACGGCAACAATACCGTCGCCTTCTTTGAATTATTCAATGAGCCGACGACCAGCCCCAATCTGGGAACCTGCACCTGGCCGGAATGGAAGGGATTATTGGAAGAAATCATCAAATCCATCCGCACGAATGGCGGCACGGCAGTCCCGCTCGTCGCCGGGTTCAATTTCGGCTACGACCTGACACCCGTCGCCAGGGACCCGATTGACGCCGAAGGCATCGGTTATGTGGCGCATCCGTATCCGATGAAGGCCAGGCAACCGTGGGCCCAAAACTGGACGCATGACTGGGGCTTTGTAGCCGACAAATATCCGATGATTCTCACCGAAATCGGCTTTTTGGAACCGGGAGCTCCCGGTGGCTACAATCCCATCATCGGCGATGAAATTTATGGCGACGCCATCACGACGTATTGCGCCGAGCATGGAATTTCCTACACCGTCTGGTGTTTTGACCCGCATTGGGGTCCCTGCCTGATCAAGGATTGGGACTTCACGCCGACGCGGGCGGGTGCTTATTTCAAGAAAGCACTGCAAACGCCAATGAAGGGCTTGGACAATTCACCGGTTCCAATCCAATAACCAGCATCGAACTTCACACACTGGGTCGGCCAAACGAATGCAACCCGGGATATGGATTAAAACCCTGCCGCCCTCGCGGCTTGCGTTGGGGTGGTACACTATGGTTTAATAAAAGCCCGTGAATATCGTTGGCATTGTTCCCGCCCGGTACGCCTCGACACGGTTCCCCGGCAAATCACTCGCGCTCATCGCGGGCAAGCCGCTGATTCAGCACGTCGTCGAACGCTGCCAGAAGGCAAAGACTCTCGACGAAGTCATCGTGGCCACGGACGATTCCCGCATCGCCGAGGCGGTCAAAAAGTTCTGTCGTGTGGAAATGACGCGCCCCGACCATCCCAGCGGCACAGACCGCATTGCCGAAGTGGCGGCGCGCTGCCCGTGTAACGCTGTCGTCAACATACAGGGTGACGAGCCGTTGATTGACCCGGCGGTAATTGACGCGGTGGCCGGTGCGCTGGTCCAAAATGAAATGTCCACCGCCGCCACGCCCATCAAAAATCCCGCCGAATATGACAACCCCAACGTCGTAAAAGTCGTTGTCAATATGGCCGGCCACGCGCTATATTTTTCGCGGCGCACGATTCCGTATCTGCGCGAGGCCGCCAGCCCCGGTGGCGTTCGGGGACAGTTGGCGGCGTTTCCTTTTTTGAAGCACGTCGGCATTTACGGTTACCGGCGCGAGACGCTGTTGCGGCTGGTGAAATTCCCGGTGTCACCGCTCGAAAACGCGGAGAAACTGGAACAATTGCGGGCACTGGAAAACAGCATCGCAATTGCGGTCGTAAAGGTCGAGTACGACAGTGTGGGCGTGGATACACCGGAGGATGTAAGCCGGGTAGAAAAGATTTTAAGAATGAAATAGCCGCCAAAAAGCACCGAAGGCACAAAAGAAGTTTTGCGCCTCTTTGCGGCCATAAAACATGAAATTCATTTTTGTAACGGGCGGGGTGGTGAGTTCGCTGGGCAAAGGCCTGACGGCGGCCTCGCTCGGCACGTTGCTCGAGAACCGCGGCCTCAAGGTCGTGCTGCAGAAATTCGACCCTTATCTCAACGTGGACCCCGGCACGATGAACCCGTACCAGCACGGCGAGGTCTACGTGCTCGACGACGGTGCGGAGACCGACCTCGACCTCGGCCATTACGAGCGCT
>JANWKE010000121.1 GCA_025451535.1 Verrucomicrobiia bacterium | reverse complement strand
GGCAAGAACATCCACGAGACGCGGGAGTGGATCATCCGCAACGCCGCCGTGCCGATCGGGACGGTGCCGATCTACCAGGCGCTCGAAAAGGCCGGCGGGCGGCCCGAGGACCTGACGTGGGAGATCTACCGGGACACGCTCGTCGAACAGGCGGAGCAGGGGGTGGATTATTTCACCGTCCACGCCGGTGTGTTGCTGCGCTTCATCCCGTTGACCGCGCGCCGCATGACGGGCATCGTTTCGCGCGGCGGCAGTATCCTCGCCAAGTGGTGCCTCGCGCATCATCAGGAGAATTTCACCTACACCCACTGGGACGAAATCTGCGAAATCATGGCCGCTTACGACGTCAGCTTCAGCATCGGCGATGGTCTGCGTCCCGGTTCGATTGCCGACGCCAACGACGAGGCGCAATTCGGCGAACTCCAGGTGCAGGGCGAACTGACCGAACGCGCCTGGGCCAAAGGCGTGCAGGTGATGAACGAAGGTCCGGGCCACGTGCCGATGCACATGATCGAGGAAAACATGGCCAAGCAGCTCGAGTGGTGTCACGAGGCGCCGTTCTACACGCTCGGACCGCTCACCACCGACATTGCGCCGGGCTACGACCACATCACCAGCGGCATCGGCGCGGCGATGATTGGCTGGTACGGCTGCGCGATGCTCTGCTACGTCACGCCCAAGGAACACCTCGGCCTGCCGGACAAGAAAGACGTGAAAGACGGCGTTATCGCCTACAAAATTGCCGCGCACGCCGCCGACCTGGCCAAGGGCCATCCCGGCGCGCAATACCGCGACAACGCCTTGAGCAAGGCCCGCTTTGAATTCCGCTGGGAAGACCAGTTCAATCTGAGCCTCGACCCTGTGACCGCGCGCGAGTTCCACGACGAAACCCTCCCGCAAGACGGCGCCAAGACCGCGCACTTCTGCTCCATGTGCGGCCCGCATTTTTGCAGCATGAAGATAACGGAGGACGTGCGGAAGTATGCGGCGGAACAGGGGCTTGCTGAGGAGGACGCGCTGAAAAAGGGGATGGAAGAAAAATCTCGCGAATTTGTGGAGAAAGGCGCAGAAGTATACTCGAAAGCGTGAAAGCGTCTTTCGGCTGTGATCTCGGACTTGTATCTAAAAAACTTTCGGGGCTTTGAGGATCATGTCGTTCCCCTTAGACCGTTAACAATTATTGTTGGCCAGAACAACGCAGGCAAATCAACAATTGTAGAAGCGCTCCGTTTGGTCTCGATTGTTGTTAACCGCTTCAAAGGTGACCTGGCAAGTATTCCCGCATGATGGGAATTTCCAAAAAGCAGTAAACGTGCGCAGCATCCCTTCAAAAACTTAGAAATCAATCTGCAAAGTGTATTTTATCGTTACGGAGACCCCTATGATACTTTCCCCGCATTCCATGGGTTTAACCGCAGAGCTCGCAGAGAACTAAAATGGTAGGGCCGTGTTGCCGCGCGGCCGGCCGACCCGCAGGTCGGCCCTACCAATAAAAGAGAAGGAAATCACAAAAGCCGGTTTGCTGACTCCGGCGCAGTCAGTAACCAGGGTCACAGCCGCAGGAAGATCTGTCGCCGGTACAGGAAACGTGCGAGCCAGAGTGCCAGCACCAGTCCCGTCACCGAAATCATCAATTGCCCGAAGCCTTGGGCCACATGCGCATCGAGGAAAGCCTTGATGTTCCCGCCGGCCAGCCGCGGCGACAGGCTGGCATATCCTCCCAGTATATTATCGGCCAGATAGATCGTGAGTGGGTTCATTCCAATCCAGACGAAGGGCCGGCACCATTTCTGCCATTTCCAGACGTCCACGATCTGATAAAACACGCCCAACAGGATGGCACTGTAACCGCCGGCAACCAGGACGTAAGAAGACGTCCAGATTTTCTTGATCACCGGAAATTGCAGGCCCCAAAGCCAGCCCACCACGACGCCCAGCACCCCGAACGACAGCAAATAAAGCACCTTGCGATGATCTTTGATTTTTTGGCCCTGCACCAGCAGTCCGGCAAACACGCCGAGCAGACAGGTACCAACGGCGGGAATTGTGCTCAAGATGCCTTCCGGGTCCCATGTGCCATCCCACTTATAGCCGGGAAGATATTTCTGGTCGACGTAGTTGCTGAGATTGACGCCTTTTACAAACGTCCCGCGGATATAATGCGTGCTGGCCAGGTTGAGCTGGCTCACGTTGGTGAAACCGGTTTCCCGGCCGATGATTTGAGTCTGTGGCGTTGGCCTGACATCGGGAAAGGGCACAAACGTCATGGCCGCCCAATAGCCGATAAGCAGCCCGGCACAAATGAGCACCAGCACACGCGGCTTGAAAAAACAGAAAAACAGGCCGGTGAAGAAATACGCCAGGGCGATGCGCTGCAACACGCCCAGCAAGCGGATGTCGGGCCACGAATTGGCGAAACCACCGTAGCAAAAAACGCCCAAGGCATAAAGCAGGATGCTCCGGACAAAAACCCGCTGGAGTGCCCGGGCGCGTCCGGCTGTGGCCAGGGTTTTACCGAGTGAAAAAACCAGCGCCACACCCGCCAGGAAAACAAACAACGGAAAGATCAGGTCGTAGAAACGCATTCCCTGCCAGTCAGAGTGATCCAGTTCGTAGGCCAAAAAAGCGGTCGGCCGGGTCTGGCTCATCTGGTTCAAGGCATAAACCAGCGAGTCGGCGCCGATAATCCAGAACATGTCGAACCCGCGCAAGGCATCCAGTGACATCAAACGTCTGCTGGCAGAGGAACGCTGATTGGTCCCTTCCCCTGACGGAATGGATTCGGATTGAGTTAACATGGCGATGAGTTTAAACGGCAGCTATGTCGTTTAAAAACAATAAGTTGCAATGGCGTTTCCCTGCGACATTCGTATCGTGTCCGGCGTAAGGCGGAAATTTGGCATGGGCGTGAAGGGCTGAAGCCATCATTTCTATTGCACATATTTTTTGTAAAGCGCGCGGCTCATGGAGAACGAATCCCCATGTGGTTTAGTCGCGTAACGACCACCGACTGATGACGCAAACTGCAAATCCTGATCGCGCCACAGTTTTTGGAGCGCCGGTCGGTCCACGGGTTTCCCGCCCTTCAGTTCTGCCAGCGTGGCATTAATCAAAAGCTGCCAGCGAGGCAAATAGTAATCGCGCATCAAACCATTCCATTGCCTGCCCGCATAGTCCGTCAAATCTCCGCCCCAAACGGTGATGATGCTGCGCGCGTCCTTTTCAAAATACGCCTGCTCACTTTTGTCCGCCCCCCACGATCGGGCATCGCCAATCCATTTGCCGAGCATGAACTCATTGCGGGTGCCAAGAAACTTGTCCAGGTCGTCGCCGAGCGCCATGAATCGATCGGCCGCCGCCTTGAACGCGGCCGCATCGTGCCGGTCGTAAGCCTCAGCCATCTGTTGCCTCGACGTCAGCGCGAGGTTGCCCAAAGCCTGCCGCGTCACGTCAACCAGGTCGTGTTGATAAGCGCTCGACTGCCGCGCAACCGGACCCGCCCGCAACAGCAACCCCCACGCGCGGATTAAATCCCGGTTATCATAGCTGATTTTGGCGGTCAACATGCCGCCGCTGTCTCCGCGCAGCGCCGGGTTGCGGTCCTGAAAAATCACGCCGTGGCCGCCGATGCGATAGTCGCCGTCCACCAGGATTTTTCGCCGAAGAATATCCCACGCGGCCGCCACATTCGTATCCGGCCCGCCGGCGCGCGCACCGGTTTCGTCGCGCATCCAGGCCGCGAGGTCCAGGTTGGTCCCGGTCCAGACGCGGTCGAACAACAGCTCGTAAACGATCGGGTTGTTGAGACCTTCCAGGGTGGCACCCACGCCGATAAAGTTGGTCAAGGTCGTGTCGTTTATGACCGCCGTCAGACGCCGGTTGATTTTGTCAACCGGTCCGGTCAAAAACGTGTTGCCACCGAAATTGCCCAGGTAATCCCAGAAGAATGGCGCGCCATAAAACGCTTTGGTCTCGCGGAACAACTCGCGATCGGTGCTGTCATAATCCAGCAATATCAGACGGCCCCGCGGCACGGCGCCCACCATCGCGGAGAGCCGCTGGTCCGTCCAGTGCTCGCGCTGTTGAAACGTCCACGCCATCTGCAGCCACACGGCGTTCGAGTCAGCCTCGGACATGCCGTCGTAGATGGCCCGCGACACCCGCGCCAGGTAGTCCGGCTCCCAACTGGGCGGCGTGATTTCGTTGAACGGATCCGCGCCATAGTAATGGCTGGTGCCGTATTCCTGCTGCTGCTCCTGCAAAAACCGGAGCTGGATTTCTTTGAATTTCGGGTCCAACGGATTAAGGAACCAACAGCCGTATTGGGCGGAAAAGCCGCCCCAACCGGGCGGAAAGCGCTCAATCTTCAGCGCCGGCTGCCGGACCAGCAACGCCTCCGGGACATGGCCGGCAAATGCGCACAGGACAGGCGACATCCCCAATTCGCGTTCGCGCGCCAGGATTTTTTGTTCCAATGCGTGCTGGCCATCAATGTAACTTTGTGGCAACGGCCCGTCCCATTTGTCGATGTTGGCCATGCGATGCCAGGGGAGATACGCGGGCCCGGTGAAATAGGCGCGGATTTCTTCATCACTCAAGCCGCAGGCGCGCCAGACTTTCTGCCAGATGTATTCGTTGCCGGTTTGGGCCAGTGGCAGATTGATGTCGTTGAGCGCCATCCAGTCAATGCACCGTTGCCAGTCACGCCAGTGCCAGAACGGCAGCGTGTAGCCGAACGTGCAGTAGTTGAGAAAAAAGCGGTTTTGGATCCGGGTCGTTCTCCGAATATTTTCCGCCGGCACCGGGAGATGGGCCGGCACGGTCACCGCGTCGTCGGCATACCAGGAAACATCTATGAAGGCGTCATGTTTCAAATACCAATTGAGCGCCACGGCTTGCGATAGCGGGTTGTCGCCGCCCAAAATAATTTTTCCGTCCTGCGAACCGACGGCAAGCACGTTTTCGCCCGCGGGCGCGGGAATAGTTTGGACGATAAAATCCTTCGCGTGACCCGGCAGGATGCGCTCAATTAATCCACCCAACGGAGTATCGGCCTCCACCGCTCGCGCCGCCCCGACCCGGGAAAGCAGCGCTGCCAAAAGACCTGCCGCAAAAAAACATTTTTTTACAAACCGCACGATGCTTTTACAGAAACCTGATTTACTGCGACAACGCCAGCCATTTCTATACGTAGGTGTAAACGGGCAAGTCCCAAACCAGATCACTCTTTTATTTCGGCGGGCGGTTCAATGTCCTGCTGTTTACGTCTCTGGTTTAAGACATGGTACGAAGCAATGTCCCAGGCGTTGTGAATGCCGATGAAGAGCAGCAGCAACGCCGCAGCGGCGACAAGGAATAGAGCCCGGCGCTCATGGGCGTGAGCCGCCAGCGCCGATATCGCCAACGCCGCGTACGCTGCCAAGGGAAGCAAGGCATGGAACAACCAATCCTCGAACACCGGCGTGTAAGCGGTTTGCATCCGCATGCGCCGGGTCACGATGACCGTGTAAATGATCCCGCACAGACCCACCACGCCCCAAAAAATGGTGACCAGCCCGATCCCGTCCCACGGAGCACAGGCAATCGCCGATAGAAACAGGACCACGCCAAAATGGATGACGCTTGGGGTGGTAAAGGCGCTGGTAGCTTGCGGAAGACTTCCGGTAAGCGGCAGGTCGGCCACGAGCGTAATGACGACGAACTGCAACCCAATCAGCGCGCCGGCTGATGAGCCGACGATGACGTAGAAGTTTTCCCATCCATCGAGTGCTGTCATGGCCGTCTTCCCTGCATTCTGTGGAGCGACGCGCAACGGTCAACCAGTTTCAGTTGGTTCCTGAAAGCCGGGCACCGTTTGGTGGGGCGGCGTTGCCGCGCCGCCATGGCGAAGCAGCAGCTTCGCCCTACCTTTTAAATCAGTGCTCTGCGTCTCTGCGGTTAAAGATGATTACCGGCGATATTGTTCGTCGCTGACCTTTTCCATCCACTCGACCACTTTGCCGTCGAGTTGTTCCTGAACGGCAATGTGGGTCATGGCGGTGGTCGGCGAGGCACCGTGCCAGTGCTTCTCGCCCGGTGAGATCCAGACCACATCGCCGGGATGGATTTCTTCGACCGGGCCACCCGAGCGCTGCGCCCAACCGCAACCAGCGGTGACAATCAGGGTCTGGCCCAGCGGGTGGGTGTGCCAGGCGGTGCGGGCGCCCGGTTCGAAGGTGACACTGGCTCCGGCCACACGGGCTGGAGCGCTCGTCTGGATTAATGGGTCAATGCGCACCGTGCCGGTAAACCAATCGGCCGGTCCTTTATTGGATGGTGTTGAGCCAGTTCTTTTGATGTCCATGGTTTGAATTTCCTTTCTTAAATAAAATTTTCCTCTCCACCGCCGCGCCGCGGAGAGGGAGAAATAAATTATCAACGCCCGGTCAGCTGCTCCAGTTTTTCCGGATACCGCGCGCCTTGCACGGTAATCTTTGAAGCCGCGGTGTCAATTTCCCGCAAGTCTTCCGGTGTCAATTCAACCGAAACGGCTCCAATATTTTCGTCCAAGCGATGCAGCTTCGTCGTTCCGGGAATGGGAACAATCCACGGCTTCTGCGCCAGCAACCATGCCAGCGCAATTTGTGCCGGTGTCGCCTTCTTCCGCTGACCGATTTTGCCAAGCAGATCGATCAACGCCTGATTTGCCTTGAGCGCCTCCGGCGTGAAGCGCGGGAGCGTGCTGCGGAAGTCAGTGCTATCGAACTTCGCGTTTTCGTCGATCTTGCCCGTGAGAAAACCCTTGCCCAGCGGGCTGTAGGGAACGAAGCCGATGCCGAGTTCTTCGAGGGCCGGTATTACTTCCTTCTCCGGGGTTCGTGTCCACAGCGAGTATTCGCTCTGGAGCGCCGTGAGCGGCTGAACGGCGTGCGCGCGCCGGATGGTTTTTACGCCCGCTTCAGAAAGGCCGAAGTGCTTGACCTTGCCTTGTTGAATCAGCTCCTTCACCGCTCCCGCCACGTCTTCGATGGGCACGTTTGGGTCAACCCGATGCTGATAAAGCAAATCAATCATCTCGACCTTGAGGCGCTTGAGCGAGCCTTCGACGGCCTGCTTGATCTGTTCCGGCCGGCTGTTCAGACCCGCCGCACCGGGCCGTCTATCGCTGCCGCTCAAGTCGAAGCCGAATTTGGTGGCAATGACCACCTGCTTGCGGAACGGGGCCAACGCTTCGCCGACGAGTTCCTCGTTGGTGAACGGCCCGTAAACCTCGGTGGTGTCAAAGAATGTGACGCCGCGGTCCACCGCCGCCCGCAACAGGGCAGTCATCTCCGTTTTATCCTTGGGTGGGCCATAGGAAAAACTCATGCCCATGCAGCCCAGCCCGATGGCCGAGACTTCCAGATTACTTTTGCCTAATTTGCGCTTTTGCATAATTGAATCCTTTCTTTTCTTGTTGTAGCGGCAGTCTGTGACCGCCGGTTTCCAGCATTTTTCATTTTGCCACCGGTCATTTGCTCCGTCCTTTCATCTCAATGCTGGAACGATTTTAAATCACCTTGGCGCGATTGTCGCACGGGGTCTTGCTCCACCTGTTGCGGGATTGCTCGAAACTTTGTAGCGGCGGTCTATGACCGCCGATTTTCGGATCGTGTGGACGCTACGGCGCTCACAGAGCGCCGTTACAGTCAACGCTGCTGGCGATAATCGCTTGGGGAAAGGCCCGTTTCCCGGCGGAAGAGTTGCGCGAAATGGCTGGGATTGGCGTAGCCCACGTCGAGGGCGACTTCCACCACGCTCTTCTTCGTTTCACGGAGCAGGCGTTTCGCCTCGTCCAACCGCAAATTGATGTGATAGCGGGACGGTGACATACCCATCGCGCTCTTAAATAGACGGTTGAAATAAAATTTGCTCAAGCCGGCCTGGGCCGCCAGCCGGTCGAGGTTGAACTCTTCAGCGAGATGCTCCGTCATCCAGTCAGTGATTTGTCGCAGCTTGTAGCCGGGCAGCGAAGGACTACCGGTGCTCGATTCTTTGACCAATTCAGCATAATTCCGGGCGAGGTGGATGGCGATGGCCTGAGCGATGCCCTGCAGGAAAAGCGGACTTGCCCTCCGCCGCATCAATTCGGCATGCACTGGCTCCATGAAAGAATTCAAGGCGGCATCCTTGAACGCCGAGATGTCCCGCAGCCGGGCGTGGGGCGCGTCGTTACCAAAAACCTCCTCCAGGGCGCGTTGAAGGAGCGGCAGCGCAATGAACACCGCCATGGATTGAAATGGTTCCGGGCCGACAGCCTTCCAGCGGCAATCGTAGGGAGCACCTCCCGAGGTCAGAAAAAAACTTCCCTTGGTGAGCCGGTGTCTCATCCACGGTCTATTGCCCTCGCGTTCTTCAAAGTCGGCTTCACCGGAAACACTCCAGGCGAGAAATGGCTCGCTGACCGACGGAAGGTGAACCATCTCGACCTCACGCGGCGGGGCAATGATCCAGGCCTTGATGTCCCGCCAGGCTTTGCCGCGACAAGCCACCAGGCATTTCCCGCCCACATAACGTTCGAAAGCTTCGGCGGACGTTGTTTCCGGAATAGGCATGGCGTCAGGCAGTTCTATTTTCGTGCGAACCGGCCGGCAGGTGGGCGGCGTTTGAGCACGGCACAATTTTGCCGGGCGAGATCGTGCATCTGCAGAATCAATCCCCGCAACCGTTCGCCGAACGGCGTCAGCGAGTACTCAACGTGCGGTCGTTTCGCGGCCAGGACTTTGCGTGACACAGCGCCGTCCAGTTCGAGTTCGCGCAATTGGGCGGTGAGTACCTTCTGGCGGATGCCCGGCAGCGCCCGGCACAACTGGGCGTGACGTCGCGGGCCATCGAACAATTCCCTTAAAATCAACACCTTCCATTTCCCGCCAATCACGGCCAGCAGGCGTTCCACTTCGCATTCCACGGTCTTGAGTCGCATGTGATGGGCACTCAAAGGTGCCTGATTGCGGAGAGTACAAACAAGGGCATCTTAGGGCAATATGATGACGATTAGAAAAGCCAACGAACGGGGCCACGCCGACCACGGCTGGCTGAACACGTATCACACGTTTTCCTTTGCCGATTACTACGATCCCCAATGGATGGGGTTCCGGGATTTGCGCGTGATCAACGACGACTATGTCGCGCCGGGCATGGGCTTCGGCAAACATCCGCATCGCGACATGGAAATCATCACCTACGTTCTGAGCGGCGCGCTGGAGCACAAGGATTCGATGGGCAACGGGCGCATCATCAAGCCGGGCGAGTTCCAGTATATGGCCGCCGGCACCGGCGTCCAACACAGCGAATTCAATCCGTCCAAGGCTGAAGCGGTGCATCTGCTGCAAATCTGGATCCAGCCGGACCAACCCGGGGCCAAGCCGACCTACGGCGAAAAGACGTGCGCGAACGCGGCGCCCGGGCGGTTGCATTTGATTGCCAGCAAATCCGGACGCGATGACAGCATCCGCATCAACCAGGACGCCGACCTGTGGCTGGCGCGGTTCACCAACGGCCAGACGGTGACGCACGAGCTGAAGTCGAAGCGCCATGCCTGGGTCCACGTGGCCGAGGGCGAGGTGACGTTGAACAGCAAGACGCTCAAAGGTGGCGACGCTGCGGCGGTGAACGGCGAATCGAAACTGGAACTGGCTGGCAAAGGCCCGGCGCAGGTCTTGGTGTTTGACCTGAACTAACGTTCTGTAGCGGCGGTCTGTGACCGACGTAGGGAAACCGGCGCTGGCACAGCGCCGCTACAATTCCGGCTCGCGAAGATCAGGCTTCGCCATGCCACGGCGCGACAGGCGCTTGCCCCACCGGCATTGCGTCGGCGCCGATTCTCACGTTAAATTGCCGCATGGAAAAGAACCGGCTGGAAGCCTTCAGCGACGGCGTGCTGGCCATCATCATCACCATCATGGTGCTGGGATTGCAGGTGCCGGCCGGCTCGGACATCACGGTGTTGAAACCTTTGCTGCCGGTGCTTCTGACGTATGCATTGAGCTTCATCTACATCGGCATCTATTGGAACAATCATCATCACCTGCTCAAGGCGGCGCACCGGGTGAACGGCGCAATGATGTGGGCAAACCTGCACCTGTTGTTCTGGCTGTCGCTCTTTCCGTTCGTCACGGGCTGGATGGGTGAAAACCATTTCGCAACCGCCCCCACGGCACTTTATGGCTTGGTCATGTTGCTGGCTGCCATCGCCTATTACATTTTGCAGACCATCATTGTTACCCAACAAGGCCCCGATTCGAAGCTGGCAAAATCTCTGGGGCGTGATCTAAAAGGCAAGGCCTCGCCCGTGCTCTACGCCGCAGCTATCGGCATGGCGTTCTTCGAACCGTGGATTTCCTGCGTCATCTATGTCCTGGTTGCGTTGATGTGGCTCATCCCCGACCGGCGCATCGAACGCGTGGTGGATGAATCAATCCATTGAACGCCGGTTTAATTCGACGTGCCGGAAACAGGTGACCAGGTGGTCGTTCACCATGCCGACGGCCTGCATGAAGGCATAACAGATGGTTGAACCGACAAAACGGAACACTCGCCGTTTCAAGTCGCGGCTCAAGGCGTCGGACTCGCGTGAACTCGGGGGCACGTTGCGCATCGTGCGGCGGCGGTTTTGGATCGGCACATCGCCGACGAACTGCCAGAGATAACGGTCGAAGCCCCCGAACTCCTCGCGTACTTTAAGGAAGGACTTCGCGTTGCCGATGGTGGCGCGGATTTTCAAGCGATTGCGCACGATGCCGGCGTCGGCCATGAGCCGCGTAAAATCCTTTTCGTCGAACCGCGCGATTTTGGCCGCATCCCAATCGGCGAACGCGCGCCGGTAATGGTCGCGCTTGCGCAAAATCGTGATCCAGCTCAACCCGGCCTGCGCGCCTTCCAGGTTCAACATCACGCCCAGGTGCCGGTCGTCGTGCGACGGCACGCCCCATTCCTGGTCGTGATACGCGATGTAGAGCGGATCATCGCCGGCCCAGGGACAACGTGATTTCATGCCGCTGATTGAATCGAAGTCGGGAGATTCCCGCAAGTAACTGGAGTGAACCCGGCGCTCGCCGCCGGGTGCCAGGGAAGCTTTGGGCAGACCTCCGTACGCTTCATTCCGCCACACGCAGGGCAATTTTGCCGCGCATTTTGCCTTGGTGCGCGCGGGCGTAGGCCTCGCGGGCCCGGGCGAGCGGAAGGGTGCCTTCGACAAAAACGCGCAGCTCACCGGCATCGATCAGCCGGGCAATTTGTGTCAGCTGACGACCATCGGCCCGGACGAGCAGGAACGCATCGCGGACGCGTTGCTCGGTCGCGCCCGCGCTTTGGGCTGCGATCGTCACCAGCTTGCCGCCCGGTTTGAGGACGTGCCAGGAATGTTCCAGCGTCTCGCCACCGACGGTGTCGAATACGACATCAACATCGCGGACCATGTCTTCAAACCGGGTGGTTTGGTAATCAATCACCTGTTCCGCCCCCAGCATCCGGACGAAGTCCAGGTTGGCGGCGGACGCGGTGGCGATCACGTGGGCGCCGCGCCAGCGCGCCAGTTGCACGGCAAAAACACCAACGCCACCGGCCGCGCCATGAATCAACACGCGTTGACCCCGCTGCACACTGGTCCTGCATAAAAGCCCCTGCCAGGCGGTCAGCGCCGAGATGGGCACAACGGCTGACTGCACGAAGTCGAGCAACCGCGGTTTCCGGGCCAGGGCCGAAGCCGGGGCCACGCAAAATTCAGCCTGGGCACCGGCGGCGAACCAGTCGTTGAGTCCGAAAACGGCGTCGCCGACCTGGAAGTCTCCGACGCCGGGACCGAGCGCTTCCACCACCCCGGAAAATTCGTGGCTCAGCACAATGGGAAAGGAACGCGGTACACCGGTTGACGTTTTGAAAGTTGGATACCACTGGAGTTCGGTAGGGGTGACGGCGGTCGCATGAACTTTGACCAGCGCCTCGCCTTGCCGGGGAACCGGTCGCGGAAGGTCACCAAAGATGAGCGATTCCGATCCGGCCTTTTGGCTCAAATAAATCGCTTTCATGAATTGCCCTGCCGTTTAATTGGACGATTGCCTGGTTTGCGCCAGCGACAGTGACGTTTGTTTTCCCGCAGTTTCCCATCCGCCACCGAGAGATTTGTAGAGCGCGACGACGTCCGTGGAAACCGTCCGGTCACTTTGCACGAGGGCATCCTGCGCCTGGTAGAGCGAACGTTCCGCCTCCAGCACATTGACGAAATCCGTCAGGCCGTTGGCATAAAGCTTGTTCGCCAATGCCAGGGATTGCCGACTGGAGGTCACGGCGTTTTCCAGCGACTGGCGGCGAAGTTGCTCATTCGCGTACGCCACCAGGCTGTTTTCGACGTCCTCGAAGGCGGTCAACACCGTTTTTTCATACGTAGCCAGCGCCTGTTCCTGTCGCGCACTTTGCACCTTGATGCGGGCGCGAATCCGGCCGGCATCAAAAATCTTCCATTGTACCGTCGGCCCCACCGACCAGAACCGGCTCCCGGCGGTGAACCAGTCGTCGGCGCTGATGCTTTCAAATCCTCCCAGACCGGTGAGATAAAATTTCGGGAACAGATCGGCCCGGGCGACGCCGATGTTGGCCGTCGCAGCGGCCAATTGCCGTTCCGCCTGATGCACGTCGGGCCGGCGCAACAGCAATTCTGAAGGCAACCCTGCCGGAACTTGCGCCGGCGCAGCCGGAATGGGCGCGGTCTGCGAGAATTCCGCCAGCAACGTGCCCGGCGGCTGGCCGAGCAGAACCCCAAGCCGATGAATGGAAGTCCGGAGCGCGGTTTCCAGGGAGGGAACCTCCGCTTTCGTGGTGGCCAGCAAGGTGGCGGCCTGTTGCACGTCGAGGTCGCTGGTCAGGCCGTTGGTGAACCGGTCACGAGTGATGACCAGGGCCTGTTGCTGTGCCTTGATGTTTTCCCGGGTGATCGCCAGTCGGCGTTGATAACCGCGCACGTCGATGTAATTGCGCGCCACGTCTCCCAGCAGGGTGACCAAGGTGGCGCGCCGGCCATATTCAAAAGCCGCGACCTCGTCCCGGGCCGCTTCGGTTGTCCGGCGTTTGCCACCGAACACATCCAGTTCCCACGAAGCATCAAAGCCTGCCTGATAAACATCGTTTTCAAACGGCACACCCGGCGGAATCGGCAGCGAACCGAGCACGGGCTGGTGGTGGCTGGTGCCGGTGCGGGCATAGGAACCGGAAACGTCGGCCGCCGGCCAGAGGTCGGCGACGGCCAAGCCATATTGGGCGCGCGCTTCCCGCACCCGCGCCTGGGCGACGCGCAAATCGAGGTTGGATTGCACCGCCCGAGCAATCAGTGAATCCAGTTCGGGGTCGTTAAAATTCCTCCACCACCCGGTCAGCGGGACCGGCGCATTTGTTTCGCCGCCAACCAGCGGTTCGCTCCAGTGCGCGGGCGTGTTGACGGCGGGGCGTTGATAGTCGGGCCCAACGGCACAACCTCCGACCAGGACTGCCAGCAGTGCCACGTACAGCAAACGGTTTGGTTTCATAATTAATTTCCTTTCAATGGGCCGCCACCGGGCCGTGCACCTTCACCTTTTTCAACAACAACGCTCCCACGAGGCAGGCAAAGCACAGCAGCGTGAACCAGTGGAAGGTGTCCAGGTAGGCGAGCAGATTGGCCTGCGTCAGCAGTGTATGGTACAGCGAACCCGCGGCTTGTTGCCGGGCGGTCACCACGGCGTCGCCGCGCGCGGCCAATGCCGTAGCCAGGGAATGGAGGCTGGATTGATAACCGGCGTCGTAGGGTGTCAGGTCCGCGACCAGCCTAGCTTGATGGGTCTGCGCCAACCGCGCTACGAGCGTGGTGACCAGGGAAATACCGACGCTGCCGCCCACGTTGCGCATCAGATTGAAAATGCCGCTGGCATTGCCGATTTGTTCCGGCTTGAGCGCGCCAAGCGCCAGGGTGTTCAATGGCACAAACATGAACGCGATCGAGACGCCGCTGAAGAACAGGGGCCAGAACAGAATCCACGGCGTGAGGTTGAGCGAAAGTTGCGCCAGGGCCCAGGTCCCGAGTCCGAATGACAGGAAACCGCCGGCGACGAGGTAACGTCCCTGAATCTTGCCGACCAATCTGCCGGCGAGCGGCATCGCCACCAAGGCGCCCAAACCGCGGGGAATCATGGCCAGGCCGCTGGTCAAGGCGGTGTAGCCCATCAACGTTTGCAGGAACAACGGGATGATGGCCGTGAGGCTGTAGAGCGTCACCCCGGCAAAGAACATCAGTGCCGAACCGAGGCTGAAATTGTAATTCTTCAACACGCGCAGGTCGACAAACGGTTTTTCCGCCGAAAGTTCGCGCCGGAGGAACACCCCCAGGCCGATGACGGCCAGCACCGCCATGAGCAGGATGAAACGGGAGCCGAACCAATCGTCCTCCTGCCCCTTGTCGAGCAGCACTTCCTGGCAGCCGAGCCAGAGCGACATGAAACTGAAGCCGATGACATCCAGTCGCGCGGGACGCGCGTTGCGAATCCAAGGCGGGTCGTAAATGAACCGCTGAATCAGCCACAGGGCCAGAAGTCCGGCCGGCAGTTTGATGAAGAAGATCCAGCGCCAGCTGTAATTGTCCGTGATCCAGCCGCCCAGCACCGGGCCCAGGATCGGGGCCGTCACCACGCCGATGCCATAAACGCCCATGGCCACCCCGTGTTTTTCCTTCGGAAAGCTTTCGAGCAGGATGGATTGCGCAATCGGTTGGAACGCCCCGCCCCCCGCGCCCTGGATGACGCGCAAGGCCAGCAACATCGGCAGACTCGTGGCCAAACCGCAAAGAAACGATGCCACGGTGAACACTGTGATGCAAAACAGCAAAAAATTCTTCCGGCCAAACCGCTGTCCCAGCCACGCGCTGCTGGGAATAACAATGGCGTTGGAAATCAGGTAGCTGGTCAATACCCAGGTGGCTTCATCGGCGGAGACGGAGAGGCTGCCGGCGATGTGAGTGAGCGAGACGTTGGCGATGGTGGTGTCGAGCACTTCCATGAACGTCGGCAGCATCACGGTCAACGCGACCAGCCACGGATTTACTTTGGGATGAGAATCGCCTGAGTTCATGGATGCAGGTGAGCGGCGGGTGAGGTTAAACTCAGTTCACTCTCACTTCCGGCTCCACGGACATGCCGGGGCCCAGCACGACGTTGGGATTGGAAATCGAATCGAGCACAATCTTGACCGGCACGCGCTGGACGACCTTGACGTAGTTGCCCGAGGCGTTTTCCGGCGGCAACAGACTGAAGCTCGCGCCCGAGCCGCGCTGAATACTGTCCACGTGGCCCTTGAGTTTGAGCTGCGGATAGGCATCCACTTCCACCTGGACCGACTGGCCGGCATGCATGTGGGTTAACTGCGTTTCTTTGAAGTTGGCGACGACCCAGACGTGCTTTGGCACAATGGCCAGCAACGCCTGCCCGGTCTGGACGTAGGCCCCGGCCTCCACGGTGCGATGCGTGACATAGCCCGCTTCGGCCGCTTTGACCTGCGTATAGGACAAATCCAGTTGGGCCTGCCGGACGGCGGCGGCGCTCCTTTGAACTTCAGCCGCCGCCGTTTGAATGCTGGCCTGGTCCAGGGATGCCTGCGCTTCGGCAGCGAGTTCCTTGTTGCGCGCCGCGTCGACTTCGGCGGCGGCGGAACGCGCATGGGTCCCGGCCAGATCCAATTGGCTGGCCGAAACGCCCTGGTCCCCGACCGACTGATACCGTTTGTAATCGGACTCGGCCTGCTTCGCCTGCGCTTCGGCGGCGACCACGTTGGCCTTCTCCTGTCCCACCCGGGCCTGGTCCGCGATGGATTGCGCGCCAGCCTGCTGCCGGCGGCTTTGCGCGGCAGCCAGGTTGGCCCGCTGTTGATCCAGGGTTGCCTGATAATCGCGAGGATCAATTTGCAGCAACACGTCGCCGGCTTTGACCTCCTGGTTGTCCTTCACGAATAGTTGCGCGACCCGGCCGGCCACCTGCGGCGACACCGGAACGACATGGGCATCGATGAACGCGTCGTCGGTGGATTCGTAAGGAGCCACAAATTCCAGGTAATAAACTCCCGTCGCCAACCCTGCGGCCAGCACGGCGATACCGGCAAAAAGGTGACGTCGCCGGTTATTCTTTTGGGGAGCGCCGTTTTGGGATGACTGCCCGTTAACAGCCTCCGGTTGGGGCTCGACTGTCTCCGATTCAATCCTCACCCGGCGATTCGGCAAATCTGTGGAACTGCCGGTCCGGAAGAACTGTGCGTCCTCGCGGCTGACCTTCTGCCCGTCTATGGTCTCAATTGTTTTCATCTTATCGTTCCTTTTTGTTCGTTCTGAGCACCATTACACAGCTTTTGTGCCAACCGCTGTAAAAGTACATAATACGCTAATAATAAACAATATATGAATATTATACGCATTTGGAAGCAGAGGACGAACAATTGAACGTACGAAAAATCGTTTTATAACAGGGTTGAAATATCGTTCGATATCGGTTATCAACGGGGTGTGGGAACACCTCCCGACAACGGGTTTGATCCGGATTTTGCGGCCAGCCTGCTCCTGGAAATCGCACAGGAGCGGTCGCTCGATCAGCTCTTGAAAAAGCTTGTCTGCCGCATTTTGAAGCGGCCGGGAGTTGCGCGCGTGCGGATCTGGCTCATTGACAAAGGCGACGTCTGTTCCACGTGCCCTCGCCGGCCGGACTGTCCGGACCAGACCCTTTGTCTGCATGCGGTCGCGGGCGGCAGCAACCTGCTCGGCGGCGCGCAGGAGGAAGAGGAATATTCGAGCATGACCGATCGTTATGCGCGGTTGCCCCTGGGCGTCGGCGTGGCGGGTAAAATCGGGTCGACGGGACGGCAGATCGTGCTGCGGGATCTGGACCAGGACCCGGGCGAACTGGCTTACATTGACTGGCTCCAGCGCGAGCAAATCCGCGGATTCAACGGCGTGCCGATTATTTACCAGGGCGAGGTGCTCGGCGTCATTGCGGTCTTCGCCCGCATGAACGTGCCCGCGGGAGCCGAAGTGTGGGGCCGCATCTTTGCCGACCATGTGGCCGCCACCATCGCCAATGTCCGGGCCTTCGAGGAAATCCAGCGGTTGCAGGCGCAACTCGAACAGCAAAATGCCTATCTGCAGGAAGAGGTCGTCGAAGCCAAAGCCTTCGGCGATCTCATCGGTGAAAGCGCCGCGCTGCGGCAAATCGTGAGCCAGGTTGACCTGGTCGCACCGACGGAGGCCTCGGTGCTCATTCTGGGCGAAACCGGCACGGGCAAGGAGCTGGTCGCGCATGAAATCCATCGCCGCAGCCGGCGCGCGGACCGGCCGATGATTCGCGTCAACTGCGCCTCCATTCCCAAGGAATTATACGAAAGCGAATTCTTCGGCCACGCGAAAGGCGCGTTTACCGGAGCCATCAAGGAGCGCGCCGGGCGTTTTGAAGCGGCGGAAGGCGGGACCCTGTTTCTGGACGAAATCGGGGAAGTGCCGTTGGACCTGCAGGGCAAACTGCTGCGGGCGTTGCAGGACAAATGCTATGAGCGCGTGGGCGAGGACCGTACACGGCATGCGGACGTGCGCATCATCGCGGCCACCAATCGCGACCTGAAAAAGGAAGCCGCCGCCGGACGGTTTCGCGAGGACCTCTATTACCGCCTCAATGTGTTTCCCATCCAGGTTGCCCCGTTGCGCGAACGGAAGGAGGACATTTCCCAGCTGGCGAAACATTTCATCGCGTTGTCCGTGAAGGAACTGGATTGTCCCAAACCGCGTTTGACCCGGGCCGGCCTCATCGGACTGCAGAATTACGACTGGCCCGGCAACATCCGCG
>JANWKE010000120.1 GCA_025451535.1 Verrucomicrobiia bacterium | reverse complement strand
GCGGGTTGACGTTGACGGGCACGGCAGCGGGGAACTACACGCTGACCCAACCCTCTGGCCTGACGGCGAACATCACGAAGGTTGGGGTGACGATTACGTCGGGGATTACCGCCAACAACAAACCGTACGACGGGACGACCACGGCAACGATCAGTTCGAACAACGTGATATTGAGCGGGGTGCTGGGCGGAGACACAGCCAATGTGAGCCTGGTGACCAATGGGTATGTGGCGAACTTTACGAGTGCCAGTGCGGGTAATGGCATCGGGGTGACGGTGAGCGGGTTGACGTTGACGGGCACGGCAGCGGGGAACTACAGCTTGAGCCAGCCGGGCGGGTTGAGTGCGAACATTACACCCAAGGCTCTGACAATTGGATCAGCAATGCCTTCACCTGTAATTACTTCGATTTTCCTGACCAACGGTGTGGTTACCATCAACTGGAGTTCAGTTACTGGAGGCATTTACAGGGTGCAGTATAATAACACTCTCAACGGCGGCGGATGGACTGACTTGTCGCCGGACGTGACGGCAACCAACTCGACGGCTAGGCAAACCGACGCAGTTGGCAACGCGCTACAGCGATTCTACCGGATCAAGATGTTAAACGCGGGGTTAACCGCCAACGATAAGGTCTATGACGGGACGACGACAGCGACGCTCAGTTCAAACAGTGTGATACTGGTGGGCGTGGTCAATGGAGACAGTGTGAGCCTCGTGACCAACGGATATTCCGCCAACTTTGCTACTCCTAATCCCGGGACCAGTATTCCAGTCAGTGTTAGTGGATTAACTTTGAGCGGGACCGGTGCGGGAAATTACGCACTGGTACAGCCGACAGGGCTGACGGCCAATATCACGGGCAAAGTTATTACGATTTTGTCGGTGCCTCCACCGGTGATTACTTCGATTCGGTTGACCAATGGCGTTGTCAGCCTTACCTGGAGCTCGGTTACCGGAGGCATCTACCGGGTGCAGTACCTCAATAACCTCAATGGCGGTAGCTGGAACGACTTGTCGCCGGATGTGACAGCAACCGGTTTGCTGGCCACTCAGACCGATGCGGTTGGTGGTGCAACACAACGGTTTTACCGGGTTAAGGTGTTGAATTCAGGTATTATCGCCAACAACAAAGTATATGATGGGACGACCGTGGCGACGATCGCTTCAAACAATGTGACATTGCTTGGTTTGTTGGCTGGAGACATGGTCGGCCTTTCCACCAATGGTTACATCGCGAACTTCGCCACGCCCAATGTGGGCACGGCTATTACCGTGACGGTGAGTGGACTGACGTTGACGGGGACAAATGCGGCTGATTACACGCTGGCTCCACTGGCGGGATTGACGGCCAATACCACCCCCGCAACATTGACGGTGAGTGCCGTCAATAACAGCAAGACCTATGGATTGCCGAATCCGCCACTAACGGCAAGTTACAGCGGCTTGGTCAACGGTGAGGGGCCAGGTGTATTGATCGGCACTCCCGGTTTGAGCACGAGTGCCACAGTCAACAGCCCGCCGGGACCGTATGACATTACGGTGGGTGCCGGGACGTTGAGTGCAGCCAATTATGTATTTAACTTTATTAATGGAACACTCACGGTGGTTGCGACACCCCAGTTAAGCGGCATTTTCCTGAGCGGCAACCAACTCGCCTTTACCTGGTCGACAATCGCCAGTGAAACCTATCAACTCGAGTACAAAGACAATCTCGCTGCGCCGTCATGGACCCTTATTCCTGGTCCCATCCCCGGCACGGGCGGTCCCATTATAGTGACCAACAACGTTGGGGCTTCACCTCAACGGTTCTTCAGGCTGGTAATCAATAATCCTTAAAGAAATTGTTTCGATTTCAGGCCCCTCATAGGCGGGCTGGTTCCCACCAGCTCAGTAACTGAATGAATGGCCGGATCTGACTGAGGCACGGAACAAAACGTGCCGGAATCCAATTAATTAAAAATTAAGCAGCCGATCGGGGAAAGCCCGGGCAACGCACGATGGATTACGATGTCATCATTGTAGGGGGAGGCATAGTGGGGCTGGCCACAGCTTTCCGATTTTTGGAAAAGCGGCCTGAAACGCGGATTTTGCTGATGGAAAAAGAATCAAAGCTGGCCGCGCATCAAACCGGTAACAATAGTGGCGTGCTTCACTCCGGTCTTTATTACGAGCCCGGTTCGGAGAAGGCGAAACTCAGTGTGAATGGCCTCCAACAGATGGTTGCCTTTTGCCGTGAATACGGCATCGCTCACGAACAATGCGGAAAGATTGTCATAGCCGCGGACGAAATCGAGTTGCCCCGGCTGGAAAATCTCTGGCAGCGCGGCAACGCCAATGGCCTGCTCGGCTTGCGTAAATTGAAGCAGGAACAAATCAGAGAAATCGAGCCGCATGCCGCGGGCATCGCCGCGATTTATGTACCGCAGGAGGGCATTGTGGATTACCCGGGCGTTTGCGAAAAACTAAGCGAACTCATTCGGATAAAGGGCGGACGAATTTGTTTGAACACCCGGTTGCTCCGGTTTATTCCCGATTCAGGGCGCTGGATTGCTGAAACTTCCGCCGGAGAGTTTGCTTCGCGGTTTGTCGTGACCTGCGGCGGGCTTTATTCCGACCGGCTGGTGCGCGCGACGGGACAAAAACCGGCGGTCAGGATCATTCCCTTTCGCGGCGAGTATTACCAAATCAAGAAAGAGCGACAATATCTGGTCCGTAATCTGATTTATCCGGTGCCCGATCCCAAATTTCCATTTCTTGGGGTTCATTTCACACGGCTTATTCACGGCGGCATTGAAGCAGGCCCAAACGCAGTACTGGCGTTCTCGCGCGAAGGCTATCGATGGTCAAATGTCAACGCGCGCGATCTGGCCGGGTCCCTTTGCTTTCCCGGCCTTTGGAAGTTCCTCGCGGCGTATCCGAGTTTGTGCGGTTATGAAATCTACCGTTCACTTTCCCGGCGCGAATTTTGCCGTTCGCTACAAAAGCTTGTGCCGGCAATCTGTGAGAATGACCTTGAGACCGGTGGTTCCGGTGTCCGGGCCCAGGCCATGACGCGGGATGGGAAATTGGTCGGGGATTTTCAATTTGAAGAACAACGCGGCGTCCTGCATGTGGTTAACGCGCCTTCTCCCGCCGCCACCGCGTCATTGGCCATCGGGGGGAAAATCGTTGAGCGCATGTTGAAACAGTTGAATTGAAAAGCATGTAACGTGGATCGAAAAGCCCGTTAGCCGGCGATTTTTGAGATGTTTGCGATGCTTTTTAACGGGCTCCCCGATTTGTTCTCCAGCTTTCCAAACATCATTTAAACAAACTGTAGTCGAAGCATAAACAACCATGAAAATAGCAATCGTTGGATTAGGTTACGTTGGTCTCCCGCTGTCACTTCAATTTGCCCGTTCGGGCGTTACCGTCCTGGGTCTGGATATAGATCCATCCAAAGTGGAGGCGCTCAACGGCGGGCGCAGTTACATCAAACACATTTCGACCACTGTGATCTCGGAGGCGGTGAAGGCCGGCACCTTTGCTGCTTTTACCGATTTCCGCCGGATTAAGGAGGTCGAGGCAGTGATTATTTGCGTGCCGACGCCTTTGAACAAAAATCGCGAACCGGACATTTCATTCATTGTTGAAACCGGCAAGGCCATTGCGCCGCACCTGACAAAAGGGGCCCTGGTGGTGCTGGAATCGACGACTTACCCCGGCACAACCGACGAGGACCTGCGCGAAGTGCTTGAGTCCGGGTCAGGCTTGAAGGCCGGCGTGGATTTTTATCTGGCATTTTCGCCGGAACGGGAAGACCCGGGAAACGCGCAAAGCAAAGTCGAACACATTCCGAAGGTCATCGGTGGCTACACGCCGGCGTGCCTGGAACGGGCGAAGGCCCTTTATGGCCGCGCGATTAAAACCCTGGTGCCGGTTTCCTCCTGCCGTGCGGCCGAAGCCACCAAGCTGTTGGAAAATATTTTTCGCAGCGTGAATATCGCCTTGGTCAACGAATTGAAGCTCGTTTACGGGGCCATGGACATCGACATTTGGGAGGTCATCCAGGCTGCCAGAACGAAGCCGTTCGGGTTCATGGCTTTTTCGCCGGGGCCGGGTTTGGGCGGACATTGCATTCCCATTGATCCGTTTTACTTGACCTGGAAGGCCCGCGAGTACGGCCAGCACACGCGCTTCATCGAACTGGCCGGTGAAGTCAATACGGCAATGCCGGAATACGTCGTGAACCGGACCGCGGAAGCGCTCAATGCTTTGCGGAAGCCGATGAATGGCAGTCGTGTGCTCGTCGTGGGTCTGGCTTATAAACCGAATGTGGATGACGATCGTGAATCACCCAGTTATGTCCTGATGAACCTCCTGAAAACGCGCGGCGCGGATGTGGCTTATTACGATCCCTACGTGCCGGTCATCCGGGTAACGCGCGAACATGCTCACTGGGCGGGTGTACGGTCGGTGAATTGGGACCGCGAAACCCTGCAAGGATTCGATGCGGTCATCATCGCCACCAACCATCAAGCGGTCAATTATCAGGAACTGGCCGACTGGGCTTCATGCATTGTGGACACGCGGAACGCGATGGCCGGTGCGAGAACGAAGCCGCGCCAGGTGTGGAAAGCCTGAATTTTAACCGACCGATAATCAATTTGCCATGATTTTGCTGCTGGGAGCAAGTGGCCACATGGGGCAGGCTTTTGCAACGGAGTTGCGCCGCCGGAGGTACAGCTTCATCCCGCTCACCCGCAAGGCGATTGATTACACGAGTTTCGAGCTCCTGTTCGATTACATCCGGAAATTGAAACCGGAATTCATCATCAACGCTGCCGGTTGTCCGGGCCGGCCGAATGTGGACGCTTGCGAGACGGCCCGGGAGGAAACGCTTTTTGCAAACACGTTGCTGCCCCAGACCATCTCCCGCGCCTGCTCGATGACGAGCACGCCCTGGGGGCATATTTCCTCGGGGTGCATTTATCACGGCGCCAAATTCATTGATGACAAGGGAACACGGATTGTCGAAGGGGCGGAACTGCGGCGGCTGTTTGCGGAAAGCCCCGAGAACATTTTCGGCTACACCGAATGGGACGAGCCCAATTTCTCGTTCCGCAATACGCCTTGCAATTTTTATAGTGGCAGTAAGACCCTGGCGGAAGAGGCCATTCGCGGGGTGGGGGACGCCTATCTCTGGCGTCCGGGAATGCCGTTCAATGAGCGAAGTGAACCGAGAAATTTCCTTTGGCGGATCCAGAACTACGCCAGGGTTTTTGACGGGGTGAATTCACTGTCGCAGCTTGACGATTTTGTGCGGGCTTGTCTGGATCTCTGGGAGCGGCAGGCGCCATTCGGAGTTTATAACATGAGCAATCCCGGCGCGGTGCTGACGCGGCAGGTCATTGAGATGATTCAACGCATCCTCAAGCCCGGCCGGCGTTTTGAATTCTGGAAGGATGAGGAGGAGTTTTACCGTCTGGGCGCCAAGGCGCTGCGTTCCAATTGTGTGCTGGACACTTCCAAATTGCTGGTCGCGGGGGTAAAAATGCGCCCGGTGGAAGAGGCGTTGGAGGATTCATTGCGCAATTGGACTGTGGCCAGTGTGCGTGTGAACGGCAATGCGTCGCGAAATGTATCCTTGCTTTCGCGCTGAAACCTGAAGGGATACGACCCGATTTATATGAAACTGAAAACTAAAACGAAGGGGAGATTCGTCAATTCTCACGAGGACGTCCGGTTATTATGGAAAACCCTGTTGTTCGGGTTGTTGGTGTTAAGCCGCCGGGCCCAGGCACAGGAAGTGATAATGTCCGCTCCCGCCACTCCCGAAATGCCGCCCGCCTTACAACCCTTTGCGAACACGGAAATGGACGTATTTGTTCCGGCCGGCGGGGTCCCTCGGGAACAAATGGCCCAGCCTTTTCGTTATAAATTTTTGACGCTGCGGCCGCATCCCGACTATAACTTTCTCTACGCACAGGGAATCCTGGCAGCGCCAGGCCAGCCGGTAAACACCGTGATTCAGCAAATCAGTCCGGGCGTCCGGCTTGATGTTGGTGACCATTGGATCTTGGATTACAGCCCCACTTGGACGCTATATTCAAACAACCATTTTCAAGATACTCTGGATCAGAGCGCCAAACTGATCGGTGGCACGGTTTACGGCAGCTGGGTTCTGGGGCTCTCCCAAAGTTACACAAAATCCGCCGTGCCGCAGGTTGAAACGGCGGCTCAAACTCACGAGGAAATGTACGTCACGGCCTTGAACGGCACTTACACGATCAACAGTAAAATGTCGCTGGACCTGGCGGTCAACCAGGACTTTGATTCGGTTGAACAGTTTCAAAGCTACCGCGAATGGTCAACCTTGGACTGGTTGAATTATAATTTCTGGGCCCGATTTAATGTGGGCGTCGGAGTGGGGGTCGGGTATGACGACGTGGATCGCAGTCCCGATATGCTCTTCGAACAATACCAGGGGCGGGTTGAATGGCGGGCAACAGACAAAGTCAGCTTTCAAGTTCACGGGGGCCTGGAGGACCGCCAATTTTTCGGCGGCAATTCCGGTGATATTCTCACCCCGGTCTTTGGCGGCGGGATTCAATACCAGCCGTTCGAACACACAAAAATTTCTTTGGACGCAGAACGGGTTGTCGGAGTGTCTTTCTTGCAGGATCAAATCTCCGAAAGCGTCGGAATCAATGCGGATTTAAACCAGCGGTTGCTGGGCAGGTTGTATTTGGATTTGGCCGGCGGCTATCAACACGTCAAATACATCAATTCAAATGCCACCCCGGGTCCCACTCGTAAAGACGACTTCTACTACTTCGATACCCGCCTCAGTACGTCCTTTCTCAAACGCGGCACGGTCGCGGTCTTCTATCGAATCAGTGATGATTCCTCCTCCTCCGCCGGGTTTGGTTTCACCAGCAATCAGGTCGGGTTCGAAATCGGCTTCGCTTATTGAAGTGTCGCATCTCGAAAATTTCTCCGTGACGGGTTAGAACCAGGAGAATTTTTCCGGGACATAAATGATGTCGTCCGGTTTCAGGTAGAACGGTTCACTGGCTTTGCCTTCCATCGTCCGCTTCAAATTCAGCTTATAATTCTTCGCCTGGCCTCCTTCTTGCCGGATAACTGTCACGTCCTTCAGGTCGGCCTTGGTGTAGTCAAACCCGCCCGCTTCCATTATGGCTTCCAGCGCCGTAATGGGATGATTCGATGAAATCTTTCCCGGGCGGAGCACTGACCCGGTGACGTAAACCGGGAAGGAGGAACTTTGCACTTCGACCATGACTTCCTTCGACGTCAGTTGCGAGGCATATAAGTCCATCAATTTTTTTTGCAAATCAACCGGTGTCATGCCTGCGGCCTGTACTTCCCCAACCAGGGTCAATGTAATTTTACCGTCAGTTCGGATCTGCTGAACGTTGTTCAAGTTGGGAGATCCCGGAAAGGTGATCTTCAGGATGTCGCCTTCCCTCAAGGTGAATGATGCCGGGTTATTGGTGTCGGGTACGGCTGCGGCGGGTACCGCCTCGGGAATGACCGGATGGACTGAGTTGGTAACTGCCGGAGTCGTTGATGTGAACGGCGAAGACTGGGTTTGACAACCTGCGACCGCAGACAGGACTGCGATCCCTAGCGCAAATTGCACCAACCGGGCGAGCAGGTACTCACCTCGTTGGACCGTTTTCCCGCTGGAATTTGTTTTCATGGTTACCTTGCCTTCTGGATTACAAATGGTTGTGAAATTTAATTTTGTAAAATGCCGACCCACACTTTTTCAATAGCATTTGAGCCTACAATGACCAAAGTCGGTTAGTCAAAATGTAAATAGGAGTCCGGCTGACCCGGGTGCGCAAAATCTGCGCGTTGCGAACCTGGCTGAGAAACATTTGCACGGTGCGCCGGCCGGATTCTCCCGTTTTGTTGGGATTTGTCGCTTGGCACATTCCCTGCCTACTAACCAAAATGCAGCCGTGTGCCTGGAGGTTCTGTTCTCCGGCAAACGGCTGAAAAACTTAAACCACACTTCAACGTGAGCACATTATGATGAAATTAAATCAAACGTTCGCAATCTGGGGTGTCGCGGCTGCCTTGTGCCTAAGCACCGGCAGTCTGCTGGCACAAAACGATAACGGCGGGGGCGGAGGCGGAGGCGGGCAGGGCGGGTTTGGCCGTGGCAACTTCGACCCGGCCCAGTTCCAGCAGCGCATGATGGATGGCATCCGGGATCAGCTCGGTTTTACCAACGACACCGACTGGAGCGCTGTCCAGCCGCTGGTCCAGAAGGTAATGGATGCGCGCCGGGATGTCGGGGTCGGGGGCGGCATGGGTCGCATGATGTTCCGCAATCGTGGCGGCAACAACAGCGACAATGCCAATGGCGGCAGACGCCGGGGTGGTTTCTTTGGCGGCCAGCCGAGTCCGGAGGCCGAAGCCCTGCAAAAAGCTATTGATGACAACTCACCGCCGGCGCAAATCAAAGCTGCATTGGCCAGATACGAAGTTTCGCAAAAGGCCAAGGAAGCCAAGCTGGCTGAGGCACAAGCGCAACTCCGTCAGGTGCTCACGGTAAAACAGGAAGCACAGGCCACCTTGCTGGGTTTGCTCCAGTAACGAATGTGAACGCACCCGCGAGAAGCTGACGTTGTCCATGAACGAAACCGCCAATCCCGATTCGCCATTGAAACAGTTGCTGGAGCGCATGGTCGCCACCAAGCAACTGTCCGCCGTTGATGCGGCGGCTTTGGCCACGGCCAGGCCGGCCATGCAAAGAGAGGAAGACGTTCTCCGCTGGCTGGCCGCCGAATACGGCATTGATTACACTACGCTCGACGACATCGAACCGGACCGTCAGCTTCTCTCGCTCTTTCCGGCCCGCATCCTCCTGAAAGAGGAATTGCTTCCGCTCAAACGCCTGAACGGCACGGTGGAAGTCGCCACCAGCCGCTTGTTCGCGACCCAAGGACTGGACGCGCTGAAAACCCTGACCGGCTTGAATCTCAAGCCGATTCTGGCCTCCAGCGAAGCCATCCAGCGCGAAATCAAGAAACGCCTCGGGGTCGGCGCCGACACCATTGGCACCCTCGACGAGGAAAAAGCCCTGGAAGTCGTCGACGAAAACGCCGAGGACACCGACCTGGCCTCGGCCGAAGAGGACGAGGCGTCCATCATCCGATTCGTAAACCAGGTATTGAAGGATGCCATCGAACTGCGCGCCTCAGACATTCATCTGGAACCGTTCGAGGACGAATTCCGCATCCGCTACCGTATTGACGGTGTGTTGCAGGA
Organism: Verrucomicrobiia bacterium; assembly: GCA_025451535.1. Classification (GTDB taxonomy): domain Bacteria; phylum Verrucomicrobiota; class Verrucomicrobiia; order Limisphaerales; family UBA11358; genus UBA11358. The sequence goes on along the minus strand of JANWKE010000120.1, from coordinate 8,023 downwards.
CATTTCCGTGCCGGCGCAACTCAAGCGCTTTCAGCCGGCCATCGTTTCCCGCGTCAAAATTTTGAGCCATCTCAACATTGCGGAAAAACGCCTGCCGCAGGACGGCCGTATCAAGGTGCGGATTGACGACGCCGAGGTGGATATTCGTGTCTCCATCATTCCCATGCTCCACGGTGAGGCGGTCGTCATGCGTTTGCTCCGGCAAAACGCCACCTTGCGTGGCTTGAAGGAACTGGATATGGACAAACGCGAGCTGGATTGTTTCCGCCGCGTCCTTGAATTGCCTCACGGCATCATCCTCGTCACCGGCCCGACCGGCAGCGGCAAAACCTCCACTCTTTATACCGCACTCAACGAAATCAACGATGCCGTCCGTAAAATCATCACGATTGAAGACCCGGTGGAATACCAGCTGAAGGGCGTCAACCAGATCCAGGTCAACGAAAAATCGGGTCTGACGTTTGCCCGCGGTTTGCGTTCCATCTTGCGGCACGACCCGGACGTGATTCTCGTCGGCGAAATTCGCGACAAGGAAACAGCGGAGATCGCCGTGCAGGCATCACTCACCGGTCACCTGGTTTTTTCAACGTTGCACACGAACGACGCGCCCGGTGCTGTCACCCGCCTCGTGGATATGGGCGTCGAACCGTACCTGGTTTCGTCATCGCTCGAAGCCGTGCTGGCCCAGCGTCTCGTCCGCGTGCTTTGTCCGCACTGCAAGCAAGCGGACGATTCACCCACCGCCTCGGCGCTCAAGGAAAAACTCGGTATCCCCGCGAGCACCACCATTTACCGTTCCGCCGGCTGCCGGGAATGCCGCAACACCGGATTTTTTGGCCGGCACGCGATTTTTGAGTGGATGGACAGCGACAGCGAAATCCGGCAGCTCGTTTTGAAGAACGCCTCGACCGACCAGATCCGCGATGCCGCCCGGCGCACCGGAATGAAAACGCTCGCCGAAGACGGTTGGCGCCTCGTACGCCTGGGTATCACGACGGTCGAAGAGGTTCTAAGCGTGACGACCGCCAAGGAAGTGGCGCAGACAACGAAAGGCAAAACTTCAGAAACTCAGACGCCGGCCAACATCGTGGTGGGGAGATGAACTTTATGAAACATTCAACATTCAACTCTCAAGCTATGTGATCAGGCGTGCCCGCCATTCGATGTTCGGCGTTGAATTTTGAATGTTTTCCAAAAATTAACATGCCCACGTTTTCCTATAGAGCGTTGCAGGCTGACGGCAAAATTGCCGAAGGTGTGCTTGACGCCGCGGGGCGGCCCGACGCGTTGCGCCAGATGGAAATGCTTGGCCTGCGTCCGGTGAATCTGGCGGAAAAAGCGGTTGCGGTCGCAAAAAATGGCACAAGGCTGCCGGCGCGCCTGGAAAGCCTCGGCAAAATTTCATTCAGATTTCAATCACAAAAAGTCCCGGCCAAGGCGCTCGAAAATTTCACGCGCCTGCTGTCCAGCCTGCTCGCCGCCGGGGTGCCCTTGAGCCGTGCGCTGGTGATCCTTTATCGGGAAACCGCGGTGCCGTTTGTCGCGGCGAAATGGAAGGAAATTCACGATTTGGTCGTGGACGGCATGTCCCTCGCGAGTGCCATGGCGAAATCGCCGGACGTTTTCCCGCGCGTCTATGTCGCCATGGTGGAGGCCGGTGAGACCGGTGGATTTCTCGACGTGGTGCTGGCGCAAATCGCCGATTTCCAGTCGCGCGAAAAGGAATTAAAATCGAAAGTCCTGACCGCGATGATTTACCCCTGCGTCCTGTTTTGCGTCGCGTTGCTGGTGTTGACATTGTTGCTGGTGTTTTTCATTCCCAAATTTCAGAAGATGTTCGCGAGTGTCCATGGGGCGTTGCCGTTGATCACCCAGATCATCATCGGCGCCAGTCACGTCGTCCGTTCCTACGGGTTGTTTGCCGCAGTGGTTCTGGTCGGGGCGTTCTTTGGCGCGCGTACCTGGTTTTCCTCTGAAAAAGGGCGGCGCGTCTGGGAACGGGTGGTGTTGCGCTCACCGCTGGTTGGCCCGTTGGTGGCACAATTTGCCATGGCGCGCTTCTGCCGGATGCTCGGGACCCTGCTCGGCGCGGGAGTGCCCTTGGTGCAGGGTTTGAATGTCGCCCGCAAATCCATCGGCAACCAGACGCTCGTGGACGCCGTTTCCGAATCCATCCAGCGCGTGCAACAAGGCGGCCGGCTTGGCCAAAGTCTCGCGGAATGCAAGAATTTGTTCTCCGGTTCCGTCCTGGAAATGATTTCCGTGGCCGAGGAAAGCGGCAAACTCGACGCGGAACTCGTTCGCATTGCCGCCGTGACCGAGTCCGATTTGGACCGCAACCTGAAAACGGCCGTATCGTTTGCTGAACCATTGATGCTGTTTTTGATTGCCGCGTTCATCGGCACCATTTTTATCGGCATGTTGCTGCCCGTCTTCTCGCTGCAGGATTATATCAAATGAAATTGAACCACCGACGACGAACCATGAAAATTCAACTCCCATCTCCGAACTCCGGACCCCGAACTCCGCCACGGGCGTTCACGCTCATTGAAATACTGTTGGTCATGACCATTATTGCGATCCTGGCGGCCATTGTTATTCCCAAGATGGTGGGCCGCAGCGAACAGGCGCGCCAGACCGCCGCCCACGCCGACCTTTCCTCCATCAAAACCGCACTCGACGCCTACGAGGTCGACAATGGTTTCTATCCCAAGAGCCTGCAGGATTTGATCCAGCAGCCCAGCAATGCCCGAAACTGGCATGGGCCGTATCTGGACAATCTTCCCCAGGATCCGTGGGGCAACCCCTACATTTACGCTTATCCCGGCCGGCACAATCCCAACGGTTTCGACATTTACTCCATTGGACCGGATAGCAAAGCCGGAACTGACGATGACATTGGCAACTGGACAAAATAAATGAAATGGCCTGGTCGAGAGTCGAGAGTCGAGAGTCGAGCACCGAAAAACGGCGCGTGTGGATTTTTCTGCCCTCGTCCCTCGTCCATTGTCCCTCGACTCGCCGGATTCACGTTGATCGAGCTGATTCTCGTTATGGCGTTGGTGGTGGTCATCACCTCACTGGCGGCGCCGGCCATGTCAAACTTCATCCGCGGGCAGGCGCTGGATTCCGAAGCCCGGCGGTTGCTGGCGCTGATGCACGCGGGGCAGAGCCGTGCGGTTTCGGAAGGCCTGCCCGCGGTGCTCTGGGTGGACGAAAAACAGGGCACTTATGGGCTTCAAGCAGAAACAACCGGAAAGAATGGCGACCCGAAAGCAGAGAATCTGTCCGTGGACGAACATTTGCAGATCGTGGTCGTGAACACCGGTTCAGCGGGCACGACCAGGTTTGGCGGTTTGCCGGCCATTCGCTTTTTACCGGACGGCACGGTGGATGAAAACAGTCCGTCAACGCTGCGTCTGACGGATGCCAAAGGCCAGGTCCTCTGGCTGATCGAATCGCACGACCGAAATGGTTATGAAATTCGGAACACAGAAAAATAAAGGCAGGGTCGGCACGCTGCGCCGACCGGACGCCGCAGCGCGGCGTGTCCACCAGGCCGCCTTTACGCTGGCGGAAGTGCTGGCGGCGATGCTGTTCCTGGCCATCGTCATCCCGGCGGCCGTGGAAGCGCTGCGCGTGGCCAGTCTCGCCGGCGAGGTCGCCGCGCGCAAAGGTACGGCCGTGCGCATCGGCGATCGTATTTTGAATGAAAGCATCGTGACGACCAACTGGAGCGTGGGTTCGCAAAACGGAACCGTCGCCGAAGGGGCCGGGGAGTTTCATTGGACGCTGAACAACCAGATCTGGCCCGTGGACACAACGGCGGCGATGCGTTTGCTGACAGCCGAGGTGACATTTTCGGCGCAGGGCCATGACTATTCGGTCGAGTTAAGCACGCTGGTGAATTCGCAAACGCCGCCACTGACAACAATGGGTTCACGGTGATGAAAATCAATCTTTCAAACCGATTGTTGATTGCCGATTGCCGATTAAGGATTGGCAAACGGAAGACGGCCTCATTTGCGCATTCACCCGGTGCGCCGCGCCGGCAAATCGTCAATCGCCAACCCCCCATCGTCAATGGCTTCACGCTGATCGAAATGATTTTGGCGGTGGGCGTCGCGGCGCTGGTACTGGCTGTGGTGGGGAGCGTCTTTTTCGCCGCCTTGCATTTGCGGGAGGAAACGCAGGCGGCGGTGGACGGGGCGACTCCGGTGGACCAGGCGCTGGCTGTAATGCGTCGTGATTTGGAGTGCGCGGTGACGCCCACCAACGGTACCAGCAAGGTCCTGTCCGGTGATTTCCGGGTGGGGACCCTTACCAGCCCGGGCATCAGCCAGCCGGTGGCCATTGAAATGTTCACCGCCACCGGCGCCCTGCGCGACGACGTGCCGTGGGGTGATATCCAGAAAGTCACCTACCAATTGAGAGATCCAACCGACCGCAACGCGCCGGGCAAGGATTTGTATCGCAGCGTCATCCGGAATGTCATGGGCGCCACCATGCCCACCGTGGACGACCAGTGGATGCTGGGCGGTGTGCAAAGCATCGAATTTTCCTGTTTCGACGGTTCACAATGGTCCGACACCTGGGACACCTCCGGCATCACGTCGGTGAACACCAATCTGCCGGTCGCCGTCCGCGTGCGGATTCAACTGGCCGGGAACAACCCTGCCACCGCGCCGCCGATTGAAATGCTGGTATCCATTGATTCGCAGTCGCGCACAAATGCCGTTCTCAACTGAAGCGGAAATGAAAATCCAACATTCAACATTCAACATTCAACATCGAACGCCCAAACCGGCGCAGGGTGGGCGTGCCTTGGATGTTGAACGTTCGGCGTTGAATGCTGAATGTTCTCAAAATCAACGTGGCTCGGTGCTCATCATTGTGCTTTGGGTGTGCATCGGCCTGGTCAGCATCGCGCTCTATTTTGCCAACTCCATGACGTATGAACTTCGCGCGTCGGACAACCGTGCCTCCGGCCTCGCTACGGACCAGGCCATCGAAGGCGCGGCGCGTTACGTCAGCTCGGTGCTGGCCCTGTACGCCACCAACGGCGCGGTGCCCGCCACTAACCTGTATGCCGCCGCCGCCGTACCTGTCGGCGACGCACGGTTCTGGCTCCTCGGCCGCGATCTGTCCGGCACACCTTCCTCGGAACCCTTTTTTGGCCTGATTGATGAAGGTTCCAAACTGAATTTGAACACCGTCAACACGAATGTCCTTTCCTATCTGCCCAACCTGACGCCGGACATTGCCCAGGCGATTGTAGACTGGCGTAATACCAACAGTTCGGGTGCTTATTCCCTGGACTATGCGCAACTGGGCTACCAGGAAAAAGAAGCACCGTTTGAAACGGTGGACGAGTTGCGACTGGTCTATGGTTCAAGCATGGGTCTGCTCGTCGGCGACGACCTCAACCGTAATGGCGTGCTCGACGCGAATGAAACCAATTCGACCGGTTCGAGCGAGATCAATCGCGGCCTGCTGGAATACACAACGGTTTATACCCGTGAACCGAATTTCCATTCCGACGGCACCTCGCTGACCAACGTGAGCACTGCCCGCCCGCAGGGTCTGCAAACGCTTTTTGAGGACGCCGGCGTTGGCAACGCGAGTTCTCTGGCGGCGCAACTGGTTGCTCAAAGACCTCGTCAAGGGTATGCCGGATTGCTGGCTTTTTGTGTCCAATGCAAGACGTTCGGCATGAGTTCAAGCGACTTTACCAGAATTTCCGATGACGTGACGACGAGCACTAACGCCTACATCCGCGGACGTGTGAACATCAACACCGCCGGTATTGACGTGTTGACCGCGTTGCTGGCGGGAGCCGGTCTTGACGAAAATACCGCGTCGGGCACGGCGCAATCGCTCATCACCTACCGCGGGCAAAATCCGAACAACCTGACGTCGGTTGCGTGGCTGGTCGACGCGCTCGGCAATACCAGTTCCGCCGTCCGTGCGCTGGCCCGGGGTGATTACGTCACCACGCACAGTTACCAGTTTACCGCCGATATTGCCGCGGTTGGCCCTTTTGGCCGCGGCTACCGGCGCGTGAAGTTCATTTTCGACACCAGCGACGGCACGTCCAAAATCATTTACCGCCAGGACCTCAGCCGGCTCGGCTGGGCGCTGGGCGAGAAAGCGCGCGAAACCTACGTCGCTACCGCAATACCATGAAAAACGTCCTGAAAATTAATTTCGGAAAGCGCAGAAAGCTGACGAGCGTGCTCGGGTTGACCCTGGACGGCAGCCGCCTCGAAGGCGTGGTGCTTCGCCGCACCAACGGTTCACTGCAGCTTCGCCAGACCTTTTGCGTCGCGCTCTCACTCGATCCGTTGACGGCGGCGCCCGAACTCGTCGGCCGTGAGATTCGCAATCACCTTGACGCTGCCGGCGTGCGCGAGCGCCACTGCGTGGTGGGCGTGCCGCTCAAGTGGGCATTGACGGCGCACACCGAACTGCCGCCGCTACCGGAGGTGGACGCCGCGAGCCTGCTGCAATTGGAGGCGGAACGCGGGTTTCCCTCTGACATCACAACCCTGCGGCTGGCGGATTCGCGTTGCCCACTCGCCGCCGGCAAACAGCACGTGACGCTGGCAGGCATTCCCAACGCCCAGCTGGCGGCGCTGGAACAGGTTCTGGTGGCGTCAAAATTGAAGCCGGTCAGTTTTTCACTCGGCCTGACTGCCCTGCAGCCGCCCGGCAGGGAGGCAGCCAAAGGTGTGCTGGCATTGGCGATTGGCGAGAGCCAGGTCGGTTTGCAAATCACCGGCGGCGGCGTGGCCGCTCTCCGCGCGCTGGAGGGCGCCATCGTGGACGAGGCCGGGCGGCGCGAGTTGCATACTGATCTGGTGGCGCGTGAGGCACGCATCACCCTGGGGCAATTGCCGGCGGAGCTGCGCGATGCCGTGAAACACATCCGCATTTTCGGTCCGCGCGAACTGGCGCAACAACTGGCTGACGAGATGGAGTTGCGTTTTGAGCCGATGGGACTGAAGGTTGAACTCGTTTCCGCCTATGCGCCGGATGAGTTTGGCGCCCAATTGCCGCCCGAAGCCCCGGTTTCCACCGCCTTCAGCCTGGCCGCGCGTTTGTTGATGGGCGAGACGCCGGTTTTTGAGTTCCTGCCGCCTAAACCGTCGGCGCTGCAACAACTCGTCGCCCGGTATTCCTCCGGCCGGTTGCGCTCCGCCGGAGCCGTTGCCGCCGGGGTGGTGGTGCTGGTCGGCGGATTGTTTTTGTTCCAACAGGTCCAACTCATCGTATTGCGTTCGCAGTGGTCGGCCATGTCAGCCAGGGTGCAGGAGTTGGACGGTTTGCAGCAGGAAATCCGGCAGTACCGTCCGTGGTTCGATGATTCCTTCCGCAGCCTGACGATTTTGCGCCAGCTCACCCTGGCGTTTCCCGAGGACGGCTCGGTTACGGCCAAGGCGGTGGAAATTCGTAACGGTAACACCGTGACCTGCACCGGTACCGCGCAGGACAATGGCGCGCTGCTGCGGACGTTAAACCAGTTGCGCACCGCGGATGGCGTGACCGATGTCAAGCTGCAGCAGATTCGCGGCAAATCGCCCATGCAATTTTCATTCGACATTCACTATGGAAACGGAGGCGGCAGTGAAAATTGAGACCCGCCAGCAATTCCTGATTGTGCTGACTGTCGCGGTCGCCGCGTTGTTCGTCGGTGAACGTCTGATTTATGAGCCGCTGGCGAATTGGTGGTCGGCGCGTTCGCAGAGCGTGGCCACCCTGCGCAAACAGGTGAGTGACGGAAAAATGCTGCTCCAACGCGAGCAGACCATCCGCAGTCGCTGGGCCCAGATGCGCACGAACACGTTGTCCGCCGACACTTCGTTGGCGGAGCAGCAGGTGCTCAAGGCGTTGGACAACTGGTCGCAGGACAGCGGGGCTGGTATCACCGGCATCACCCCGCAATGGAACGACGACGCCACGAATTACGTGACCGTGGACTGGCGGGTGGAGGCGGCGGGCGATCTTGGTTCCCTGACCCGGT
>JANWKE010000119.1 GCA_025451535.1 Verrucomicrobiia bacterium | reverse complement strand
GGGGACGGGTGCGGCGCGGGTTTGAAAGCGCCCGCGCCGACGCCCAGGCGTCGCTGGCGGAATACTACAACGTCCTGCTCACCCTCCAATCCGACGTGGCGCAAAATTATTTCGCGCTGCGGTCGCTCGACGCGGAAATTGCCACCGTGACCGGCACCGTGGATTTGCGCCGGGAACAGGTCAAACTGGTGCGCAGCCGGTACGAAGGCGGGATTGGCAGCCAATTGGAAGTGGCCCAGGCCGAAACCGAACTGGCCACCACCGAGGCCGACGCCGCGTCGCTGGCGCAACGACGGGACGAGCTGGAAAATGCCATCGCCATCCTTGTCGGCCGGAACCCGTCGGATTTCCACATGCCGGCTCAAAGCGCCAGCAACTGGGCGCCGCCACCCCCGGAAATTCCCACCGGTTTGCCCGACGACCTGCTGGAGCGGCGTCCGGACGTGGCACAAGCGGAACGCCAGCTGGCCTCGGCCAACGCAAAAATTGGCGTGGCCAAGGCTGCATTTTTTCCCGTGCTGACCCTGACCGGCTCCGGTGGTTACGTCAGCGGCGACCTCGACACTTTGTTCAACTGGGACAGCCGCACCTGGTCCATCGGGCCGAGTCTCTCACTGCCGATTTTTGCCGGTGGCCGCAACCGGGCGAATTACCAGCGGTCACAGGCGGCGTATCGGGAGGCCGTCGCCCTGTATCGCCAGCAGGTGCTGGTGGCCTTCGGCGACGTCGAAGACAGCCTGGCCGGCATCCGTCACCTGGCTGATCAAGCCGCCGCCCAACAGCGGGCGGTGGCCAACGCCCGGCGCGCCGCCAACCTGGCGGACGACCGTTACCGTTCCGGCATCGTCAGCTACATCGAAGTGGTGGATGCCGACCGCGACGCGCTGACGGCCGAACGTGCCAACGCCCAACTTGCCGGCCAGCGGCTGATTGCTTCGGTCCAACTCATCAAGGCCCTCGGCGGGGGCTGGGAGGTCGCGGCCCTGGAACCTTCGCTCGCCTTGACACAAACCAGCCCGCCGAGGAAGTGATTGTCCTGGATGGCTTCTTGAAAACGAACCAACACGTTATGAAAACCACTGAACTGACTGGACCCTTCGATTGGAAGGAGGCAGGCCATGTTGACGCTTGATGTCCTGGTCTTCCTGGTAATCATTTTCTTCGGCCTGATCTGGCATGATGAGTCATCCGAACGTCCTCCGGGTCGAACTGCCAAAACGAACAAACCATGACCACAACCAACAAAATCGGCGAATCCATCGAGCGTGAACTGTTGAGTTGGCCCGACGTAACGGCGGAACCGCATCGTTTCGGCGGACGCGAGTTTCGCGTCGGCAAACGGGAAATCGGCCACCTCCACGGAAGCAACGTGGCCGACCTGCCCTTTCCCCGCGCCATTCGCGACGAACTCGTAACTCGCGGCCAGGTGTCGCCGCATCATCATCTGCCCGATTCCGGATGGGTCAGTTTCTACATCAAGGATGAAAAGGACATTCCCGTCTTGCTGGCGTTGTTTCGCCTCAACTACGAACGCCTTCAGGCGCTCCGGCAACGCGGACCAGCCGACACCACATCCCCCGCTGTTGATTCGAATCCACCGGCATCCGGCCGGAATTCCCAGGGATGAATTGACCCATCGGCGCAGCCATTAAATAAAGAATCCACCCGTTTCTGGGCAAGGACTATCGCGCGTTCAGTTGGACCTGGTATCGGGGGATGATTTCAACCTCGTTAAGCAAAACAACACCCGGTTTGTCCCCAAATTCAGGCTGCGCGTCTTTGGCCAGATAAATCGGCGCGTGGTTCTGGAGCGGTAAGATGGCCACCTCCAGGTTGCCGTTCATAATCCCGGGAGCATAGCGGCGCAATTCAATATCAATCGGTTTGCCGTTGTAAAAATCGTCGATCAACAGTTTGCCGTTCAACGTCACTCGCGCAACATCACCAGAGTAATGCAGCCGTAATATGGGGTCCGTCCCCGGGTCAATTCCCGAAGGTAAGCTGACTTTCCAGACTGCCGCCGCCTTGAAATCGGCGTCATCCGGTTCGACTGCGACGGGTTGGGCGATCTTGCCCGACATAATTTTGCGCAACGGCCCGACCGGTTGAATCTTTTTGAGCGTGGCCCGATACACTTCGGGTCGCGGCGCCCGCGGTGTAAATTCCTCAAAAATGCCATTCTCCCTATGCCGCAACACTTCATCATGGAGTGTGATGGCCTCCGGTGAAGGGTAGATGCCAACCTTGAGGTCGGCACGGTCCTCCGCCGTCAGGCGCAGCTGCGTTCCATCCAGCACCAGTCCGGCGCGCGTCAGGAAGATGCGGTCGCGGCCGTGCCAGTCGCCCTTCCAAAGCGCCAGCGAATCGCGGTCGCTCAAAAGCACGATGTTGACGGTACTTCCGTTTGTCCCGGAAACCTGGAGGGCGGGGCTGGTGCCGGGTTTCAGATGATCGATGATCACCCGGCCATCGGTCCGGCTTATTTTGCCTGAAAAGTTCTTCAAACCGGGATCGCGGTTGAAGGCAAACTCGGCCGGAATTCCCGGGATTTCGGCGAAAAAGACCGTGCGACGGCGGCCCTCGTCAATGGCCGTAACCGGTTGCGCGGTTGCCCAGGCCAGTTGCAGACCCCCGCCCAGATCAAGATTGAATGGCCAGAAGAAGCAGGCGTTCGATGGGACCGTGACCGGTTGTCCGGGAAACCTGAGCGAACCGGAAGGCAGATGGACCACGAATTGCACGTTGGTTTTGGGCGGCATGGGCTGGAGGCGCTGGTAATTGTTCACGAATACAAAACCCGTCTTACCATCCGAGCGGACATCCCAGCGCAACGTCGAATAATCATCTTTCCCTCGCGGACGCTGCTCGGGAAGGGTGGCCGCCATTTCAGCCAAATCCGGCCCCCATTCGTGAAGGAAAAGATGGAGACGGCGGAGCCAGTGATATTGCGGACGGATTTGACCGTAAGCCCCCAGGGGTGCCTGGAAATCGTAGTTTTTCACCGGCATATCATTCCAATAGCCGGTGGCCTGCGACTCCTGCAGCGTGGTGAGTTTGCCGTCGGGATTAACGCCGCCGTGATACATGTAATAACCCAGCGAAACACTGCCGTCGCCGAGCTTCACCAGGGTGGTTGATTCGACATCCAGCGGATTGATGAAAATCCGGCGGTGATAACTGCTCATCATGCCGCCGCCAATTTCACAAGTCAGATAGGGATATTGATCCAGGCCGGGCGGATCCGGTACGCCGGGTTTGCCCAGCAAATCGGCGATGATGGTATCGTCGGCGCGCCAGCGGGAGAATTGATAGCCGGTCCAGTAGTTCTCCGGCATGGGTGTCAATTGACGGTCCCAGAAACCCACGGCATAAACGCTGTAAAGCGGCAGAATTTCTCCAAACGGCATGGGCGTGTGCAACGCTGGCCAGCCGGTTCTGGTGTAAAACGGCACGTCGAGACCCGCCGCCCGCGCCAGCCGTTTGAGGGTCAGGAGATGTTCGGCCGGGCCATCGTATTCGTTTTCAAGCTGGATCCCGATGACCGGTCCGCCGTCCTTCCACAGCAGTCCGGAAAGCTGTCCGCTGATTTGGTCATAGAGCAGCTTGACCGCCGCCAGATAATTTGTGTCGTCGGAACGCAGCCGCCAGCCCGTTTGGACCAGCCAGTCCGGGAAGCCTCCGTTGCGCACTTCGCCATGATCCCAGGGACCGCACCGCACCATGACTTTCAACCCGACCTCCTGGCAGAGTTCAACGAAATGGCGAAGATTGCGGCGCCCGGACCAGTCCCATTGACCTTTGATTTCCTCGTGATAAATCCAGAAGACGTAGGTGGAAACAATGTCCACGCCGCCGGCCTTCATTTTGAGCAACTCTTCGCGCCACTCGCTTTCCGGGTAACGCGCGTAGTGAAACTCCGCCATCACGGGTGTCCAACGTCTCCCTTCCAGCCGCAGACTGTGGTTGTCGAGGGTCAAGGTCACGCCATCCGGCCGGCGCGATTCGCCCGTTTTGAACCCACTGACCGGCGGAGACGAAGGAGTCGGGACGATAACAGTTTGGTCATCGGCATATGTCATCGTCAGGCTGAAAATGATCGTCAATGCCGCCCGGGATAATTTTTTCATGGTGCGTGACATTTTTGAAATCGACGGTAAACGTAAGTACGAGCCGCCGCCCGGCAATGGAACATTAACCGAAACACGAGGACAATTCCGTTCAAGCAAATCAGAACACGGCCACCCGGCGTAAAAGTCAAGCTATCTCCCTGTGAGTTTGGAAATATGGCCCTCACCGGCGCGATAGCTCATTTGGACTATTGATTCAGGAGGCGCCAATCTGATTCGCTGGCCCGGTGGCGAGCAATGTTCTTCCATGACAAACCCTTTCAGAACCGTTAAAAGGCTGCCTTGACCGTGCGAACCATTTTCATTTCCGCGAGCCTGCTGGTCATAAGTCTTCTGCGCAGCGGAGCGGACACGAATGCCCCGTTTTCCATTCATGAACGTGAGGGAACCTCCTGGTTGACCAGGCCAAACGGCGAGCGTTTTTTTTCGCTGGGCGTTTGCTGCGTGAACCAGGGCGTACCGCGCGAAAAGTTCAATTTAACGAACCCGGGCTACGCGGCGTTCCAGCATTACGAGAATTCAAATCGCTGGGCCGGGGCTGCGTTGGAGCGGCTCAAGTCGTGGAAATTTACCACTGTAGGTGGCTGGAGCGATTACGCGGCTTTGCAACCATGCCGTGACGCGGACGTGGCTTTCATCCCGATGCTGGCCGTCGGCATGACGTGCGGTGTGCCGTGGCTCGACATGTGGGACACGAACATTATCGCGCGAATGCATCAAATCGCGCGTGACCAGATCCTGCCGCTGCGTGACGATCCGCGCCTGCTGGGCTATTACAGTGACAACGAAATGGGCTGGTGGAACGCAACGCTGTTCAAGATGACCCTGGAACAGGCGCCCACGAGCGGCCAGCGGCAGCGGTTGTTGCAACTGCTGCGCGAGACTTACCACCACCACTGGCCGGAATTGCTTAGGGATTTTGAACCGGACGGCGTCGGGAGTTTTGACGAACTCGACCAGCATGGAATGCTCTACCTCCGGCCGGGCAGCCAGGGCATTCGCGTTTACCGCCACTTTCTTGGCCTTATGGCCGAACGTTACTACTCGCTCGTGCGTGAAATCATCCGCACCTACGATTCGCGGGGATTGATTTTAGGCGACCGTTACCAATCGTTTTACTATCCGGAGGTGGCGCGAGCCGCGGGACCGTTTGTGGATGTCGTGTCTATGAACCTTAACGCGGCTTGGAACGACGGGACGTATCCCCGGTTCTATCTCGACACGCTTCATGCGCTGACCGGCAGGCCGGTTTACGTCAGCGAGTTCTATATGTCCGCCGAACAAAACTGCAGCGGCAACAAAAACGACGTCAGCACTTTTCCGGTCGTGACCACGCAAAAGGAACGCGCCACCGGATTCCGCAACACGGTGGAGGCGCTGTTGCGAACACCCTATGTCGTCGGCGCCGACTGGTTTCAATATTATGACGAACCAACGCACGGGCGTTTTGACGGCGAGAATTACAACTTCGGGCTGGTGGACATTCACGACCAGACTTACAAGTTGCTCACGGCAACCGCGCAGGCGCTCAATCCGACCGCAATCAAAAGTCAACCGCAGCCCGCACGCCCCGACGCGTCGCTCGGTGTGCCGCCGGCACCGCGCCATCCGCTTGGTCATTTTACCATCCGGCTCGCGCTCGCCGATTGGGACCGTGAGCGTGGATTCGTAAAACCCGTTTCACCATTTCCCGTCGCCGACTTGTACGTGTGCTGGAACCGGAAGGCGGTTTATCTCGGGCTCTATGCGCAGGACTTCGCCGAGGCGGAATATTATCGGGATAAGATTGTGCCCGAGGTGGACCGCGCCGAGTGGATGGTTTCCATCGGCGAAACGAACCAGCCGATTCACGTCCGGCTCGGTCCCGGCGGATCGCCAGTTTGCGATGAGCCCGCCGTGCGCATCGTCAATCTGTCCGGCGAGTACATGAACACCCGAAACGTCGCCGCCATGGAATTGCCGGCCAGGCTGTTCGGCAAAACGAAGTTCAAGCCGGGCGACACGATTGGACTTAATTCCACGTTTTTCACACAAGCCCGGGCGGATCGCGTTGAGTGGAAAGGCAAGTTCACTCTTCGCCATTGAACAGCCAGCGGGATCAGCGCGTTTCGATGGCAGCGGTGGCGGATTTGAGGCCCGGGGAGTCGGCCTGAATTGCAATCGCTCCTGGCGTGCGGGATGACTGGACAATGGCAAGGCACAGGCCGTTGAACGCGCTGCGTTGGCTGCCTTTGTCAGGTTCGTGGCAAACCGGGTCGCCATTGCCCACGCCGAGCAAATGGCCGGGGCCGGTTACACTGAAGGTCACTTGGTTGGTCGCTACCGGAACGGTGCGGCCCTCGGCATCCACGATTTTCACGGTGAGGAGAGAAATATCCGCGCCATCAGCACTAAGACTTGTCCGGTCCGGTTCGAGCACAATCGCGGCAGGTTCGCCCGTGGTTTCCACCCTGGTTTCGGCGATGACTTTGCCGTCGCCGTCAAAGCCTTTCGCGCTTAACGTGCCCGGTTCGTATTTGACGCTCCATTCCAGATGCGAATAGCGCGACATGGTTTTTCTGCCAAGGCTTTGCCCGTTCAGGAACAATTCCACCTGCCGGCAATTGCTGTAACACCAGACGTCGATGGCCTGGCCCTCTTGGCCGGACCAATTCCAATGCGGAAAGATGTGCAGCACCCGTTGATCGGTCCACCAGGATTGGTAGTAATAGTACACGTCCTTGGGAAAGCCGCAGGTGTCCAGGATGGCGTACTGGGAACTGACGGCGGGCCATTCGAATGGTGTCGGCTCACCCCGATAATCAAAACCCGACCACACAAAGCCGCCCGCCATCCATGGTCGCGCGGCGACCGCTTGCCACGCCGATTCGGCGGTCTCGGCCCAATCCGGCGCATTCACGTCATACGCCGATACCTGACATCGCGCGGGATTTCCCTGATAGTGCGCCGTGTCTTTGGGTACGGTGAACGGTTCGCGGGCATAGCAACCGCGCGTGCCGACGGCTGCCGCGATCTCCGTTGCGATCAGAGGCTTCTGTGGAAACTCACGATGTACTTCGTCGTACGTGTCGGGGTGGTAATTAAAACCCTGAACGTCTATCACGCCGGTCAAGCCATGGCCGATGCCGTTGTTCATCGCGGCGGTGACCGGCCGGGTGCCGTCCAATTGCTGGATCAACTTGACCATAGCGCGCCCCTGACGCGCCCCCAACTCACTGCCCTGCTCCTTCTCCTCGTTGCTGATGGACCAGAGCACAATGCTGGGATGATTCCGGTCACGGCGCACGAGGTTCTCCAGTTGGCCGAGGATTTCAGGCGAGTCATCCAGATGCCGGTTTTCTGCCATCACCAACACGCCGAGGCGGTCGCACGCGTCGAGAAGTTCGGGCGCCATCTCATTGTGTGACAAACGCATGGCATTGGCCCCCATCTCCTTGAGTTTCTGCACCCGAAACGCGTAAAGGCGATCCGGCAAGGCCACACCGACCCCGGCGAAATCCTGGTGGTTACAGGTGCCTTTGATCTTGACCGGTTTGCCATTCAGAAAAAATCCGCGGTTTACATCGAAACGGATGGTGCGCACGCCAAAGTCGGTGGTGATTTGATCCACCATCTGGCCACGAACCAGCACGCTGGTGCGAAGACGATACAGATAGGGGTGTTCGCAAGACCACAAATTCGCCCTGGACAACGCGAGTGACTGCCGAAAGTCAAAGCTGCCATTGGCCGCGAGGGGATGAGTTGTTTGTCCGGTAGCCACCACCGCGCCATGGGCATTAAGGACCTCGCTCAACACGGTGGCTCGATCCGAGGTGGCGGCATCATTAGCCAGCGTGGTCGTGATTTGCAGCTGTGCGTCGGCCTGCACACCGTCCCCGGGATCGCTCACATTGGCAACCACCTGCACACCCCGGGGCGCCACGTGAGTTGAGGCAACGGAAACCAGGCGTGTGTGCCGGTAAATGCCACCGCCCTCGTACCACCAGCCTTCGAATTGGGTTGGATCAACGCGCACAACCAGCAGATTGTTCGCACCCGGTTTCGCGACCTCGGAGATGTCGTAACGAAAACTGGTGTACCCGCTGACGTGGCAGCCCAGGAAATGACCGTTGAGCCACATCTGGCTGTCGCGATAAACACCGTCGAACTCGAGCCACAGCCGGCGATCCGGGTCGGCGGCAGGAATCGAAATCGTCTCGCGATACCAGCCCGGTTCGACCGGGAGGTAACCGTGCGCTTCGTCCGCTTTCGGATCGAACGTACCTTCGACGATGTAATCATGCGGAACGTTGACTCTTTGCCACGAGGAATCGTTGTAAGCCGGACTGAGAAATTCGGAGGTTGGAGCCAGGTTCCCGTTGGTCGAGTGATCAGGCAAAATACCGGGGACATCGCCACGGTGGAATCGCCAGTCGAAGTCGAGCGAAGTGATTTGTCGTGGAGCGGCGGCCAGCGTGCCGCAGAACAACGCCATGAACAATAGTAGAGTGGACAGGACCGGGCTGTGCCTGTGACATTGTGACGATATGGGGGCCGATTTCGCCATGCTGAACCAATAGAGAACCAGGACAAAACACTATGCCACCGGGTCCGTGTCGAAAGAATAGTCCAATTGAGCTATAGGGCGACGATAAAGAATGATGTACAAATGTAATGGTCCATGATTTGGAAATCACTCTCCCGGTCAGCGCTTTCCTTATCCCGCTTTTTTTCAATCGCGGTGGCCCTCGCGATTCTAAAATCGGGCGACGTAAACGCGCAGATGACCAATCGTTACGACTCTTTTCGTTTCGGCGTGTGTTACTACCCCGAGCAATGGCCGGAGAGCTATTGGGAAGAGGACGCGCGCCGAATGCAGGAGTGCGGGGTCAACACCGTCCGCATGGGCGAGTTCGGCTGGGCGCTGATGGAACCGCGCGAGGGACACTACGATTTCAGCCTGTTCGACCGCGCCATCGAAACGTTGGGCCGGCATGGGATAAAAACCATTTTCGGCACGCCGACCGCCGCGCCGCCGAAATGGCTTACACACAAATATCCTGAAGTTCTCGATGTGCGCGAGACCGGCCAGCCGGTCAACGACCAGTCGCGCCGCCAAATCTGTTATAACAGTCCGGTTTATCGGCGGTTCTCCCGGGAAATTGTCGAGGCCCTGGCGCGGCATTATCGCGACAACACCAATATCATCGGCTGGCAGGTTGACAACGAGATGAACAACGAGAACCCGGAATGTTACAGCGACAGTTGCCGGACCGCGTTCCGC